>JAFKFQ010000205.1 GCA_017308215.1 bacterium
GGACGGCGTGGATCAGGGCAGTGCGGCAGTCGGACACGGTGGGTGTGCTCCAGGGCATGTGTAGCCCCCCTTTCGGGGGTCAATTCTGCCCGAAAAAGTGTCACCCATGTCCCTGCACCGACTGTTACCCATGTCCCTGCGCCATACACGGGGGAACGAGGGACTCAGCCGCTCTTGTCCTGCCGGTTTGAGTCCGAGATCAGGGTCGCCCTCATCCCGGGTGGGTTCGGCACGTCGGCGGGCCGCAGGACTACGACCGTGCCCGTCAACAGGTCGTGCCAGCCCTGCTTCTTTCGGGACCACGCGACCCACAAGAATCCAAGCCCGAGGGAGAAGAACGAGAGCAGTTTGGCGCCGTTCCGGCGGGCCGCGTCGACGGACGATAACGGGGTTCCGTCCGCACGCCGGACCTCGATTCCCATGATCAGCTTGCCCAGTGTGCCCCGCGCCGCGGAACCTTCCGCGAGCCAGCAGTACACCAGATAGAGTGCGATCCCGAGGTCGCGTGCCCGATTCCGGGCTTCGAGGAATTCCAGTCGAGCCTCGATGTCTTCAGGCTTGCGTGTCAGGTACCGCTCCCACACCGCGTCGAACCCGAAGAAGTTGTAACACACGACCAGGACCAGCAGTTTGATCGGAATGCTGTCGATGCAGTAGGCGGCAAAGCGCCTCCAGAAACCGGCATACCGCATGCGGTCCTCCACGTTCGCCCGCGCCGGGTGCCAGCTCATCGGCCTTCATTCCCGAGCGCGGTCGGCAACGAGGGATTATCTACCACGCCAACCCGGACACAAGCCCCGCTCGTCTGTCTGTTTCCCGCTCCCCGCTTTGCGGGGGAACGTGGCTTTCGCCGCTCCGCGGCGCGCCCGTCTGACTCGTCTGCTGGCTGGGGGGAGCAACGCCGGGCCGCGGAGCGGCCGCAGACCCGTTCCCCGCAGAGCGGGGGACGAGGGACAAGGTCACGGCAACCGCTTGACGCGGCTAAACACGACGGACATTGCCGCCATCCAAGCGGCCGCCAGAAGACACGAGATGGCTTGAAGAACCGCGAGGATGAACGGCCGAAGTACGCCAGTCATGGCGCCGAGCAGGACGAGGAGGCCGCAACCGGTCGCCACGACCGCTCCGAGTACGGATGCCACCACCCCGAACGTTAGGAGTATTTGGCCCCACTCGCGGTCGGTGTCGCGTGGCGGAAGTGTCGGGCTGTCATCGGACGCGGTGACCCACGCCGCTGCCGGCGGGCGGGGTGGAACAGGCGTGGGGTTCACGGGGGCGTCCGGCCGGGGCTCCCGGACGGACAGGACGTACCGCGTTCCGTCGATCAGCCGCCAACCCGTCACTTCGACGGCGGCGCCGGCGGGCACCGGCGGGCCGACCGTCAGTGCGTCGAACGATTCCCCGCCGATCTCGACCTGCCCTGTGGCCGCCACCTCGGTGGCGGCCCGGCCCGTCCTCCCTACGAACACGTCCGGACTCATGCGGCATCTCGAAACCGGACGGGTGCGGCAGGGCCGGTGCCGCACGGGTGAAGGCGGAGGATCGGCCGGCGACCGGCCGGGACACACCGTACCCCGACGCGGGAGCCGCTGCTACCTCATTCCCCCCCACGTCCGATTCTGCTCCCGTGTCCGCCGCACGCCGCCCCGCGTACACTCCCGGGGTTCGCCCGTCACACGGAGGTGGTCATGACGCGGATGCTGCTCGCGGGGGTGGTCGGGCTGGTCGCGGCGGCGGCGGGGCGGGCGCACTTCGCGTTCATCGTCCCCGAGGCCGACGGCAGCGCCGCCAAGGTCGTCTTCAGCGACGCCCTCGAACCCGACCTCAAGGTGCAGATCGAGAAACTCGCCAACACGAAGCTCACCCTCCGCGACTCGTCCGGCAAGGACTCGCCGCTAGAGTGGAAGAAGGGCGAGGGGTGCTACCTCGTGAACGTCCCCGGCAGCGGGGCGCGGGTCGTGTACGGCGTCACCGAGTACGGCGTGCTGACGAAGGGCGACGCCCAGCCGTTCCGCCTCTGCTACTACCCGAAGGCGCTCGTCGGCACCGGCACCGCGAAGGCGGTCGGCGGGCCGCTCGTCGTCGAGATCGTACCGAGCGGCGAGGTGGGGAAGACGCGCTTCCAGGTGCTGTACCGGGGGAAGGCGGCGGCCGACGCGGAGGCGACGGTGCTGGTGCCGGGCGGCGAGAAGAAGGCGGTGAAGACGGACAAGGACGGGTTCACGCCCGAGTTCGCGCCGAGCGGGCGGTACGGCGTGTTCGCCCGCGTGACCGAGGCGAAGGCCGGCGAGTACGCGGGGAAGAACTACGGCGAGGCCCGCCACTACGCGACGCTGGTGGTGGACGTAAAGTGATCCCGGGCGAACGGCCGGCGTGAGCCGGCTGGTCGTTGGTACGGGTGCCCGAGCGGATCACCCGGGTGACCGGGCGCCGTCTCAGGTGCCCGTACCAACGACCAGCCGGCTCACGCCGGCCGTTCGCCCCGTCACACCAACCCCGCCGCCTCCGCGATGCGGTAGGCGGCCGCGCCCCAGACCGCGAGCAGCGCCAGGCACGCCGTCCCGACCCAATTCGCCCGCCGGGTGACGAACGACTGCCCGAGCGGGAACACCAGCCCGCGCGCCAGCCGCGGGCACGCGCCCGCCAGACACCCGACCAGCGCCCACCACGCCAGCAGAACGCCGGTCGAGTAGAACCCGACCGCCACCACCTCCCGCGCCGCCACCGGCCCCGGCAGCGCCGCCAGCACGCGGTCGAGGTGCGTCTGCACCTCCGGGTACTTCGCCCGCACTTCCCGGTCGGCCATCGGCACGGTCGTCGGCCGCCCCCACGACGACGGCACGGTCGGCCGCCCCGCCATGTCCCACCGCTCCCGCCGGTCGGAACCTTCGATCCCCTCGACGGTCACGCCGATGATCCCGATCGGCGCGGCGATCACCGCCAGCACCAGGGCCAGCGACACCAGCACCACCGGCGGGTAGAGGAGCCACTTCCGCCCGGCGTCGAGGGTGACGCCCTTGTCGGCGGCGGCCGCGAGGCCGGCGCGCGACAGGACGTAGCTGATGACGAGGAACAGCGGGAAGAACGGGACCGACAGGATGCCGACGGCGAACACGCCGAACGACAGGTACGCGAGGCGCCAGTCCTCGGGGCCGCGCCACACCGCGTCGCGTGCGGCGCGGAATCGCGCCCGAATGTACTGCCCGAGCGTGCTGAACCCGGCCGACACCTGCGCCGCGACCGGCACGCGGCCGGGCGGGAGCCACTGCGTCGGCGGGCCGAGGCGGCGCAGGACGGCTTCGAGCACGAACGGCTCGACCGGCCGCGCCGCGCCGTGTAACTCGTTCTCGACGTGCTCGCGGATGTCGGCCTCGATCTCGGCCGCGCTCACGTCCGGCACGCCGAGCAGCGCCCGGCGCATCTGGGTCAGGTACTCCTCGAACCGGGCTTCGGCCGCGGGGCTGAGGCCCGTCGTGTGTTCCGCCGTCATCGGAGTTGCTCCGCGGAGGATACCGCCTCGATCCCGTCCCGCACCGCCGCCCACGCCGCCCGCATCTTCGTCAGCAGTGCCCGCCCGCGCTCGGTCAGTTGGTAGTACTTCCGCGCCGGCCCCTCGGCCGACTCGACCAGCGTCGTCTCGACCAGCCCGTCCTTCTTGAACCGGCTGAGGATCGGGTAGATGGTCCCTTCGCCGGTCACCAGCCCGTCCACGACGGAGAGCGTCTTGGCGATGTCGTAGCCGTACATTCGCCGGTTGCGGAGCACCATTAAGACGCAGAGTTCGAGCAGCCCCTTTCGCATCTGCGTGGTCCAGTTGGCGAGGAGGTCGGCGTCCATGATGGCACTATATGGTAATGCCAAGTAGCTGTCAATGGGCTGATCTAGGGCATGCCGAGGGAGGGTGGATTCGGCGGCGGGTGATTGGTCTGTGGGTTTTCGCCCTCCCGGGCGAAAGGCGACAGATGGGGCTACGACGCCGCCTGCCGCGCCGCGGCGGGGACGACGGGCGTCACCTCCAGCACCGTCTCCTTCGCGTCCGCCACCGGGGCGGGCGGCGCCGGCGTGCGCGTGCGCGTCCACCACGCATGGATGCGGCGCAGGCGATTCGTGAAGTCGTCCCACATCGAGTACGCGACCGGCGTGACGAGCAGCGACAGGAACAGCGACAACAGTTGCCCGCCGAGGATCACCTTCGCCATGCTCGCCCGCGCCCCGGCGCCCGGGCCGCTCCCGGTGGCGATCGGGATCATCGCCGCCACGAGCATGATCGTCGTCATCAGGATCGGCCGCAGCCGGGCCTCGTTCGCCTTCAGGATGGCCTCGTTGCGGGGGAGCCCCTGGGCGCGGAGGACGTTCGTGTAGTCCACCTGGAGGATGCCGTTCTTCTTCACGATGCCGAACAGCATGAACAGCCCGATCATGGCGTACACGTCGAGCGGGGTGCGCAGGAACAGCAGCGAGAGGAGCGCGAACGGCAGCGTCAGCGGGACGGCGAGGAGGATGGTGATCGGGTGGACGAGGCTCTCGAACTGCGCCGCCAGGATCATGTACATGAACACGAAGGCGAGCAGGAACGCGAGTGCGAAGTTCGAGTTCGAGTCCTTCATCAGCTTCGCCTCGCCGAGGAACTCGTAGCGGTACTCCGGCGGCAGGTTCAGTTCCGTGATGAAGCCCTCCAGCTCCGGCAGCGCGTTGCCGAGCGCGATGCCGGGGGCGAGGTTCGACTGCACCGTCACCTGGCGCTGGCGGGCGTAGCGCTCGATCGCCGCCGGGCCGCGCGCCGAGACCGGCTCGGCGACGTTCCGCAGTTCGACCAGTTTCCCGCCCGCCGCGGGGACGGTGAGGCCGAACACCGCGTCCTCGCGGTCGCGGCTCGGCAGGTCGGCGCGGAGCCAAACGTCGTACTGGTCCGGCCCCTCCTTGTACCGCGTCACCGGCTCGCCGCCGACGAGCAGCCCGAGCGTGGTCGAGAGCCCGCGGACGTTCACCCCCTGGTCGGCGACGCGGTCGCGGTCGATGTGGACTTGCAGTTCGGGGCTGCGGCTGGCGGCGTTCGTGTCCACGTCGGTGTAGCGGCCGGCGGCGCGCATCTTCCGCACGATCTCGGCGGCGAACTCGTTCAGCTTCTCGCTGTCCGGGCCGCGCAGGCTCACGTCCACCTGGGCGTTCTTGAACGCCGACGAGCTGAACAGCTTCACGTCCTGGACGGTGGCGCGGAGGTCCGGGTAGTCCGCGAGGATCACCCGCGCGTCGGCCATCGCGTCGCGCTGGCCGAAGGTACGCTCGCGCAGGTCGATCATGCGGCAGTAGATGGTGACCAGTGTCACGTCGCCCTGGCCCTTCGGCGCGCGGCCGTCGGTCGGGCCGATGGTGGTGAACACGTTGGTGACGCCGCGCACCTGCTTGAACCGCTCCTCCAGCTCACGGCACGTGTCGCTCGCCTTCTTGAGACTGGTCCCCTCCGGCAGGATGATCGATACCTCGAACTCGCTCTGGTCGTCCTTCGGCACGAAGTCGGTGCCGACGAGGACGAACAGCACCGGCGTGCTGAGGAAGCACGCGACCGTGGCGAGGACGATGACCCAGCGGTGGCGCAGGCTCCACGCCAGCGTGCCGACGTAGCGCCGGTCCACCCAGCCCCAGAACCCGCCGTGCCCGCCGTGCCCGGCCCCCGGCGGCTTCTTCAGGAAGCGGGCGCACAGCATCGGCGTGAGGGTGAAGCTCACCGCCATGCTGAGCAAGATCGAGAACCCGACGACGAACCCGAAGCTGTTGAAGAACCGCCCGACCTGTCCGCTCATGAACGCGATCGGGGCGAAGATCACCGCCAGCGACAGCGTCGTCGCCAGCACCGCGAGCGCGATCTCCTTCGTCGCCGCGCTCGCCGCCTCCCAGCCGGTGCGGCCGTATTCCTCCATGTGCCGGAACACGTTCTCCAGCACCACCACGGCGTCGTCGATCACGATGCCGACGGCGAGGATGAGCCCGAGCAGCGTCATGTTGTTCAGGCTGAAGCCCATCGCGTCCATGAACGCGAACGTGCCCACGATGCTCGTCGGCACCGCCGTCGCGGCGATGAGCGTCGTCCGCCAGTCGCGGATGAACAGGAAGATCACGCCCGACACCAGGAATGCCGCGAGCAGGAGGTGGAACTTCACCTCCTCGATCGAGCCCTTGATGAACTTCGACTGGTCGCGGATGACCTCGATGCGGATGTCCGGCGGCAGCGTCTTCTGGATCTGGTCGAGCCGCGCCCGCACCGCGTCGGCGACGGCGACCGTGTTCCCCCCGGACTGCTTCTGCACGACCAGGCTCACCGCCTCGTCGCCGTCCAGCCGGCTGAGCCCGCGCTCCTCCTCCCAGCCGTCCTCGACCGTGGCCACGTCGCGGACGCGGGTGGTCGTCTTGCCGCCGGCGGCGTCGTCGCGGACGGCCACGATCAGGTCGCGGAAGTCCTCCCAGTTCTTGACCCGCCCCATCACCCGGGCCACCTGCTCCGCCGGGCCGGCGGTCACCTTCCCGCCGGGGAGCTCGACGTTCTGGTCGGCGAGCGCCCGCCGCACGTCCTCGGCGGACACCTTGCGGCTCTGGAGCTGGTCCGGCTTGAGCGTGACGTTGACCGCCCGCGTCTTCCCGCCGACGAGCACCACCTGCCCGACGCCGAGGAGCCCTTCGAGGTCTTCCTTGATCTGCCGCTTGGCGATCTCGGTGATCTCGCGGATGTCGCGCCGGCCGGACACGACGACGGTGACGACCGGCGCCGCGTCGAGGTTGAACCGCTCGACCTTCGGCGGGTCGGTGCCGACCGGGAGCGTGGGCAGGATGGTGGACACCTTGTCGCGCACGTCCTGCGCCGCCGCCTCGCCGTTGCGCTCGAGCTTGAACCCGATCACGACCGTCGAGACGCCCTCCTTCGTGGTGCTGCGCAGCTCGTCGATGCCGGCGACCGTGTTGACCGCCTCCTCGACCGGCTTCGTGACCGACGACTCCATCTCCTCGACGCCGGCGCCCTTGAGCGTGGTCGTCACCACCACCACGGGCACGTCGACGTTCGGGAACAGCTCGACGCCGAGTCGCGCGTACGACGCCAGCCCGAGCACCACCGGCCCGAGGACGAGCATGGTGGTGAACACCGGCCGGCGGATGCAGATGTCCCAGATCGCCATCGCGTCACTCGCTCGCGTGTGTTCGGCTCGGGACTTCCAGCCCGGAGGGCGCCTTCGCTAGCCCGGGGTGGCAACCCCGAGCGGCCTGTGGCGGGTTCGATCTGCTCATGCCCCGGTGCCACGCCGACGCCCGCCTGGGGTTGCCACCCCGGGCTAGTGAAGGCGCCCTCCGGGCTACAAATCCGAGTCACGGATCACTGCCGAATGCGGATCGCGCTGCCGTCGACCAGCTGCGTCTGTCCGCTCGTGATCACGCGCGCGCCGGGCCGCAGCGCGCCAGTCACCTCGACCCAGTCGCGGTCGCGGCGGCCGACGCGGACCTCCACCGCCTTCGCCTTGTCGCCGTCGGCGACGAACACCTTCGTCACCCCGGCGAACGTCACCACCGCCGCCGGCGGCACGGTCAGCACGTCGGCGTCGGTGCGGGTCTCGACCTCGGCGCGGGCGAACGAGCCGGGCATCAGCGCCGCCCGCGGGTCGTTGTTCGGCACCGTCACCTCCACCTGGAAGGTGCGGTTGAGCGTGTCCACGGTCGGGGCGATGCGCGACACCGCCCCGCGGAACGGGCGGTCGAACGCCTCGACGCGGACCGTCACCGGCTGCCCGGCCTTCACCTCCGGCGCGTGCTTCTCGGGCACCGCGGCGCGGAGCTTCAGCGGGTGGCACACGACCAGCTTGAAGACGTTCTTCTCGGGCATCGCCCGCACCATCTCGCCCTCCCACACCAGCCGTTGCGCCACCGCGTACTTGAACGGCACCGCCGACCCGAGCCCCGCCGCCCACGCCGCCCACTCGTCCGTCACCGGGGCGCGCACCACCGTGTCGCGGAGCTTCTGCTCGGCCTGCTCCAGCGCCGCCAGCATGCGCCGGCCGGTGACGAACGCGGCCCGGACCTCCGTCTGCGTCTGGCGGAGGGCGGCGTCGGCGACCTTCTTCTCGGCGGCGACGACGGCGAGGTCCTCGCGCGACCCGCCGCCGCGCTCGAACAGCTTCGTCTGCTGGTCGAGCTTGCGGGCGGTCTCCTC
This sequence comes from bacterium, assembly GCA_017308215.1. Classification (GTDB taxonomy): domain Bacteria; phylum Planctomycetota; class Planctomycetia; order Gemmatales; family Gemmataceae; genus Urbifossiella. Next base: position 8,192 of record JAFKFQ010000205.1, read on the forward strand.
GGCGGTGGCGCGGGCGCGGGCCACCGTCGGCACCGCCTCGATGAGCATGTTCACGTCCGCCGTCGGCGGCGGGACCGCGGCGAGTTCGAGCTTGGCCATCTCGGCCTCGAGCGCCCGCCGCGCGACTTCCACCTCCAGGCGGTAGTCGTGGTCGTCGAGTTCGAGGAGGACTTCGCCCGGGTAAACGCAGTCGCCGATGTCGCGGCGGACGCGGAGGACGCGCCCATCCACCTTCGGGGCGAGCGTGACCTCGCGGTACGGGTCGAGGGAGCCGACGACCGGAACGGTGCGCGGCAGGGCAACAGCTTTGAGCTCGTGGACGGTCACCGCGACCGGCGCCGCGGCCTTCGCGCCGGTGTCGGCCGCCGACGGGGCGCACGCGGGGATCACGAGGAGGAGGACGGGGAGGAGCGCGCGGCGGGCGGTGGTCATCGGCGGACGCGCTTCGCGGCGGGGTGAGGGGGGAACCGCCTGCGGCGACAAGTCGGTCAGCCGGCCGCGCCGGGGCCGCGGATCGTTCGGTACTGTCGGTCATCGCTTCGCCTCCGAGCGGGCGCGGTCGGTGAGCAGGCCGGTCAGGATCACGTCGAGGATGTCGTCGGCCTGGGCGTCGGGGTCGGTCGGGCGGCCGGAGAGCAGGTTCGTCAGGATGGTGCCGTAGAGCAAGTCGCCCACCACGCCGAAGAACCGTTCCGGCGGCATCTCCCTCAACACGCCGGTGGACACTAACTGTTCCCAGAATCGGGAATGCTTGCAGTCCTGCTCGTCGCCGTCCTTCTGCGCGAAGTAGAGCGGGCGGTGGTGGTGCGGGAACGCGGCCCGCTCCTGGATGAACAGCTCCGCCATCTCCGGCCGGCGGTGGAAGAACCCGAGGTACGCCCGGATCGCCCGGCGGATCTGCGCCACCGGGTCCGGGTCGGGCGTGTCGAGGATCGCGTCCATCTCGGCGGTGAGTTCCTCCAGCCCGCGGCTGACCGCGGCGAGGAACAGCGCCTCTTTGGTCGGGAAGTAGCGGTACACGGTGCCGTTGCCGACGCCGAGGCGGTCGGCGATCACCTGCACCTGCGTGCCGGCGAAGCCGAATCCCGCGAACACCTTGGCCGCGGTGTCGAGAATCTGACCCTTGCGGCGCGCCTCGAGTTCGGGGTCTTTGGGGCGGCCGGGCTTGCGGGGTGAGTCCGTCATCGACGCACCGCGGGCGGGGAATGATAATTAACGGACTGATCCGTCCGCGAAATGATACCCTGGAGATTGACCGGAAACAAGTCGGGTTATTGGAGTGCGGAGCGGCGCCGCGGGCGAACTTCCGTGGCGGAGAAAGGATCAGGCGAACCGAGTACAACTCGCGTTGCTTTGAGAGATGTGTGGCCGCCCTGGCCCGGTAGTCGCAGGCTTCGGCATGCGCTTGCGTGACGCAGGCCGAAGCCTGCGACTCCCGGGCCAGGGGATGAAACCTAAAAGTCGCCGTTCACCTCGCCGCCGGCGCGGGTGATCATGCGCGCCAGCATGCGGATCTCGAGCGAGTCGCGGACGAACCGGACCGACCCGTCAGCCATGAGCAGGTGCGCCCCGCCGGGGTGGAACGAGTACACCTCGTTCCCGTTGTGGCAGTTGATCCCACACACGCCGGGGTTGGTGGCGTCGCCGTCCTTCCACCGGTCGGCGGCGGCGTCGTACCAGGAGCCGTGCAGGTCGAACGGCGAGTCGCGGTCGGCCCAGGCCGCGCCGCTGACTCGCGCCCCTGCCACGAGCTTCCCCTTCTGGTATCGCTCGGGGCGGCCGGCGTCCTCGGCGATCATGAGCGTGTTCGAGGTGCCGTCGGTGATCTCGACCACCCGGCGCATCTCGGCGTTCCGCATGATCCCGAAGCGGGCGTCACCGGGCGTGTTGTCCACGATGCCGTGTTTCATCAGGTTCGCCTGTACGGCGTTGAGCGGGCCGTAGCTGCTCACCCCGACCTTGATCGTCCCCCACGTGCCGCCCACGTTGTCGTCGAACACCCGCCCAGCGTTCGGGGCCGACGGGCACTGGAACACCTTGAGGGCGACGCCGACGACCGGCTGGTTGTCGGCGTGCCGCCAGTCGCGGTCGAGCCGGTAGCCCTTGCGGAGCGGCTCCTGCTCGACGAACGGGAGCACGAACCCGGCCCACCCGTGCGCCAGCGCCGGCGACGCGGCCGGCACCCCGAGCGGCTGGTACCCCGCGGCCAACTCGACCGCCGCCGGCGGGAATGCGCTGTAGGTGGACTCGAAGTTGTGGAACGCCAGCCCGAGCTGCTTCACGTTGTTCGAGCAACTCGCCCGCGCCGCCGCCTCGCGGACCTTCTGGACGGCGGGGAGGAGCAGTCCGATGAGGATGGCAATGATGGCAATGACCACCAGCAGCTCGATGAGCGTGAACCCGCGGCAGGCGCGGCGGCAACTCGGCATGCGTGGACCCCGATGAAAGGGCAGAGCTACAGCCCCGCGTTCAGACAGGCATAATCGGAAACGCCGCGGTGAATTTCGTGTCCGGTGGATGAAGATTTCGGGATGGGCCGAAACCGGCCGGGGGTGGCAGTGTTGCTGGCGTTCGCCCGCGCCCGGCGGTACCCTCACGCCATGAACACCGCTCTCCTACTGCTCGCCGCCGCCCCCGCGCAGCCCGCCGACCCGCCGCGCCCGCCGAACGTGGTCGTCGTCTTCACCGACGACCAGGGCTACGGCGACGTCGGCTGCTACGGGGCGAAGGGGTTCCGCACGCCGAACCTCGACCGGCTGGCGAAGGAGGGCGTGCGGTTCACCGACTTCTACGTGTCGCAGCCGGTGTGCTCGGCGTCGCGCGCGTCGCTGCTGACCGGGTGCTATGCCAACCGCCTCGGCATCCACGGCGCGCTCGGGCCGAACGCTCGCCACGGCATCCACGCCGACGAGACGACGCTGGCCGAGGTGTGCAAGAGCAAGGGCTACGCGACGTGCGCCGTCGGCAAGTGGCACCTCGGACACCACCCCATTTTCCTGCCGACGCGGCACGGGTTCGACCACTACCTCGGCCTGCCGTACTCGAACGACATGTGGCCGTTCCACCCGGAGGCGAAGCCCGGCGCGTACCCGCCGCTGCCGCTGCTGGACGGCGAGCGCGTCGTGACCGCGAACGTCACCGCCGCCGACCAGTCCCGCCTCACCCGGCAGTACACGGAGCGCGCCGTGCGGTTCGTGCGCGACAACCGCGACCGGCCGTTCTTCCTGTACCTCGCCCACTCGATGCCGCACGTCCCGCTGTTCGCCGGCGAGCGGTTCCGCGGCACGTCGCAGGCCGGCACGTTCGGCGACGTGATCCAGGAGATCGACTGGTCGGTCGGCGAGGTGCTGAAGGCGCTCGACGAGCTGAAGCTGGCGGAGAACACGCTGGTGGTCTTCACGTGCGACAACGGCCCGTGGCTGAGCTACGGCAACCACGCCGGCAGCGCCGGCCCGCTGCGCGAGGGGAAGGGGACGGTGTGGGAGGGCGGGGTGCGCGTGCCGTTCCTGGCCCGCTGGCCGGGCCGCATCCCGGCGGCGGGCGTGTGCCGCGAGCCGGCCATGACGATCGACGTGCTGCCCACCGTGGCGCGGGCGATCGGCGCCGAACTGCCGCGCCGCCCGATCGACGGGCGCGACATCGGGGCGCTGCTGCGCGGCGAGCCGGGGGCGCGGTCGCCGCACGAGGCGTTCTGGTTCTACTACCAGACGAACGAGTTGCAGGCGGTCCGCAGCGGGAACTGGAAGCTCGTCCTGCCGCACACCTACCGCACGATGCAGGGGCAGGCGCCGGGTGCGGACGGGAAGCCGGGCCGCTACCGTCAGGTGCGGATCGAGGCGCCAGAGCTGTACGACCTGGCGAACGACATCGGCGAGACACGCAACCTCGCCGCCGACCGGCCCGAGGAGGTGCGCCGGCTGATGACGCACGTCGAGTCGGCGCGGGCGGAACTCGGCGTCCCGGCGGGGGCCTTCGCCTACGGCTTCTTCGGCAGC
>JAFKFQ010000206.1:0-12185 GCA_017308215.1 bacterium
AGGGCGGGTGCCGGGTCCACATCTCGCACATCAAGGCGAGCGGAAAGGCGGCGTGGGGGAAGTCGGCCACCGCCGTCGCCCTCATCGAGGACGCCCGCCGCAAGGGGTTAGCGGTCACCGCCGACCAGTACCCGTACGTCGCCAGCAGCACGTCGCTCCGCGCCACACTCGTGCCGACGCGCTACCGTGAGGGGACCAACGCCGACTTCGTCCGTCGGCTCGACGACCCGGCGGTCGGCCCGCAGATGAAGGCCGACATCGCCAAGGCACTGGAGGGGCGGGAGGGCGGCGGCCGCATCCAGATCGCGCGGTACAACCCGAAGCCGGCGTGGCAGGGGAAGAAGATCAGCGCCATCGCCGAGGTCGAGAAGCGCGAGTCGATCGACGTGGTGCTGGAGATCGAGCGGAACGGCGGGGCGCAGGTCGTCAATTTCGGGATGAGCGAGGAGGACGTGAGGGTGTACATGCGGCAGCCGTGGGTGGCGACGGCCAGCGACGGCAGCACGCACCGCCCGGGGAACTCCGTCCCGCACCCGCGCAGCTACGGCACGTTCCCGCGGAAGATCGGCCACTACGCGATCGAGGAGAAGCTGGTTCCTGTGGAGCTGGCGGTCCGCAGCGCGACCGGCCTCCCCGCGGACATCCTCAGGCTCACCGACCGCGGCTATTTGAAGGCGGGGGCGTTCGCCGATGTGGTGGTGCTCGACCCGGCCACCTACCGCGATACGGCGACGTTCGATCGCCCGCACCAGTACGCGACCGGGGTCCGCTGGGTGTTTGTGAACGGCCGCCCGATCATCGCCGACGGCCGGTTCGACCCCGCGGTGCTGGGCGGGCGGGTGATCCGGTTCAACGCGAAGAAGTAGCCCGTCGGTCCGAGGTGCCTACACGGCGAGTTCGTTGGCGGTGGTGGTCCCGCCGGCGCGGGCCGGGCGGACGCGCCGCCACGCCGCACCCGCCCAGCCGAGGAGGCCTCGCCCCGGCTCGCTGATCGGCGGGGTGAGGTCGGCGAGGTTCGGGCGGAAGATCATGAGCAGGACCAGCGGCAGGTACCAGAGGACGTACACCCCGCCGCGGTCGGCGTGCCAGAACTGGACCCCGATGAGCACCGCCGCGGACAGGGCGACGAGGTGCGACAGGGTCTTCGGCGACGGCCAGATCGTCACCGTCGCCACGAACCCGACGTACAGGACGAAGATCGGTAGCCGGTAGGCGCCGTGGACGCCGGTCCACAGGCTCTCGTTCGTCGCCCGCCGCCACGGGAGCCAGTCCGACACGCCGGCCCACGCCACGCCCGACGTGAGCCAGCCGTCCCACCACAGGACGGCGGCAGTAATGCCCAGGCTGAGGCCGAGCGCGCCGAAGAACCACGCCGAGAACCGCCCCGCCCCGCGCCGGGCGTAGAAGCCGACCCAGAGTGGGTAAAGGAGCGCGGGCATGAACGTGCTTCCCGCCGCGAGGCCGAGCAGCCACCCGCTCACGGCGGGACGGCGGTAGGCGAAGACCGCCCACGTCACGAACGCCGCCGGCCAGACGAGGTGGAACTGGGCGACGTGGAATGCCGTGTACGGGACGAGCAGGTACAGCGTCCCGAGCCCGACCCCGGTCGCGACGTCCTGGAAGTGGCGGACACCAATCATCACCAGCCCGGTGACGATCGCGGCGTGGCAGGCGAGGGCGAGGCCGCGGTCCACCCAGAACCGTACGTCAGCCGGAGACGCCTGCCCCGGCCCGGTCTGGGTCTGGCTGACGACCGCGACGGCCCCCGCCTGGAACTGCGAAATCGGGATCGGCCGCGTGCCGACCGGGAGCGGCACGGCCGGCGGCTCGCCCGTCCGCGAGACGGCGACCGCGACGATGCAGGCGAAGAGCATGACTCCCAGCCAGCTCGTACCGGCGGTCGTCAGGTTCAGGGTGGTGACCGGACGACGGACCAATGCCAGGTCCGCGAGGGACCGGACGAACCAGTACGCGGACCCGGTCAACAGCCAGGCGTAGGCGAACATCTGTTCCCGCCCGGCCCGCGCCCGGACGGCGTCGGCCACGGCCTGGGCTTCGACCACCCGTCCGACGGCCTCGGGCGTCCCGAGTGACCCGACGACCGCCGCCGCGGCCTGCTGTCCGGCCAGATCGACTAGCACTGCGACGGCCGCGGAGTCGGCGTGTGTCGTGGCGGCCCGGAGGACCTGAACCTCTTGCAACACCAAGAACCCCGGCACCAGCAGGAAAAGCGTGAGGAGGTCGAGGTTGCGGGCCGAGAACGGGCGGGAGAATTGGAAGTAGAGTGCGACGGTGAGCAGCAGCGAGAAGTAGAACCACGTCGCCGCGTTCGGGAGGTTGAACGCCAGGAAGATGGAAGATTCCACAGGCGCGTCCCGGACCCCGGTGCGCGGACAGACGCGTCCGCCGGCCGGCAAGCACACCAGTTGTTCTAGCGCCGACGGGCTCCGCCGTCAACGAGTGCGGAAACATCGCCACCCCGGCCGAAGGGGCGGCCGGGGTGCGGGGGATTGGGGCGTCGTCCGCGGGCTAGAAGAACAGGCCCACGCCGACGTTGACCCCGTGCAGGAGGCGGAACCACTGGGTGTCGTACTTCGGGTCGATCGCCCCGAAGTCGAACCCGATCGGCTCGTCCATCCGGCGGGTGTTGAAGTAGGTCATGGCGTTGTACCCGACCCGCACCTGCACGCCCTCGACCGGGTACCACCACAGGTTGACGTTGGCGTTCGCGTTCGGGACGAAGGTGAACTCGTTGTGGCTCCGCTTGGCCTGGGTGCTGCGGTCGCCGAGCTCGTACTTGATCCGCTCCTTCACGACCCCGAGCAGCAGCGCCCCGGACAGGTCGCAGCTGAGCGAGAACTGGTTCGACAGGAAGATCTCGTGCCCCGCCCCGACGAGCGGGCCGTACAGCCGCTGGGACAGGGTGTTGGTGTAGAACGCCTCGTCCTGCGGCCGGGCCGTGCCGTTCACGTCGTAGCTCACCGTCCGCCAGTTGAACCGCTCGAAGAACCACGCGAACTTGCCCCCGGCGAACCCGTACACCCGGCTGTAGTCGGTGGCGAACACAGGCACCCGGGCGCCGATCTCGGCCTGCTGGTAGCGCTGGGTGAACTTGATGTCCATCACGCTCGCCCCGTTCCAGATGCCGTAGGCGTTGAACCCGGGGTTACCGCCGACCACGCCCTGCGGCTGGTTGACGATGACCGGGGTGCTGGACAGGAGCGCCCCCGTGTTCCCGTTCACGGCCGTGACCGCCCCGATCTGGGTCGGCCGGGTGACCACTACCTGGTTCCCGGGCACCGCCACCTGCACCTGCCCGACGATCGGGGTCGTGATGATGATCGGCGGTGCGTTCGAGAAGGGCGGCGGTTGTTGGACGGTGACGGTGGCGCCGGTGACGACGTTCTGGGTGATCGTCCGCGACCCGACCCCGGGGATGTCCTGGACGATCTTCGTCTGAGGCCCGGCGTACTGCGGCGGGAAGTTGAACACCGGTGACACCAAGAAGGTGTTCACCAGGTTCGGCCCGCCGGCGAAGTTGTACGGCACCAGTGACGCGCCCGCCGAGTAGTGGGCGTCGAACAGCTGGAGGTAGTTGGCGTAGATCCGGGTACCGTCGTCGAACCGGTACCCGAGCTCGACCTGGAACCCGGGCTGGAACGTCGTCCGCCCGAGCGACTCGGTGGTCAGGGCCACCTGCCCCTGGCCGACGTACGTCCCGGCGTTACCGGAGATGAGACCGGTAGAGTCGAAGATGCCGCGGTAGGCAACGATCTGGTTGCCGACCGTCCGGGTCTGCGACAACATGACGTACTCGGCCGCGGCGTAGAACCCGGCCGACCCGGCCCGCCCGGTCGGGATCGGGATGGTCGGTTCGGTGTTCAGCCCGGGGTCGAACCCGACGTTCGCCGGGGCCTGGCCTCGGGCCGTGAACAGGGGCTCGTAAAAGGGTGAGTCGTCCTGGGCACACGCACGGCCCGAACCCCCCAGCGCGGCCGCGAGGACCGCCCCCCCGATGAACCACTGGCGCATATCCCACTTCCCCCTTCGCTGCGTGGACGACGTGCCTGGGCGGGCTCCCCAACCCGGTCCCCGGCCCCCGCCGCGGACTCGTCCGCGGTGGGTCCCCTGGATTACATTCGCGCTCTCTGGCGGAAAGTCGCGGCGACGATACCGGGTGCCCCCACCCGGTCAAGCCGAGAACGCCCCCGAAAGCGGCTCGTCGGCCAGATTTTCTTGGGGTTTTCGAGCGCCCCGCGGCAAGCTGGGGGAGCCCCGAACGGCCCGCGAATCCGGGGTGTGACGCGCCCGGCGGCGGGCGGGGGAAGCTGCGCGGTCTGGCCAACGAGAACGACGCCCGGCCGCTATGATTCATCGGGCGTGTGCGACGTGTGAGGGACGCGATGACGCTGCGCGGGGTACTCGTCGGGCTGTTCGCATTCGTTCCGGCCCCCGGCACGGCCGCCGAGCCCGCGCCCGCCGACGTGGACCGCGTGATGGCCGACGCGCTGCGGTCGTGGTCCGTACCCGGGGCCGCGCTCGCGGTCGTGCGCGGGGACGAGGTCGTGCTGCTGAAGGGCTACGGCCGTCGGCACGCCGAGCGGCCCGAACCGGTGACGCCGGATACGGTCTTCCCACTGGCGTCGTGTACCAAGCCGTTCACCGCTCTGATGCTGGCGACGCTCGTGGACGAGGGGGTACTGGGGTGGGACGACCCGGTGCGCCGGCACCTGCCCACGTTTCACGTCGCCGACCCGGCGGCCGACGCCGCGGTCACACTCCGCGACCTGCTCTGCCACCGCACGGGCGTCGGCGGGAACGATCTGCTGTGGTACCGCGCGTCGTGGGGTGTGGACGCGCTGATTGGGAAGATCGGGAAGCTCCCGCCGGAATACCCGTTCCGCGGGGGGTTCCAGTACTCGAGCCTGATGTACATGGCCGCCGGCCGCGCCGCCGCAGTCCGGGCCGGGCGGCCGTGGGACGCCCTCGTGAAGTCACGACTCACCGACCCGCTCGGGATGCGCCGGGTAGCGTTCACATCCGCGGCGCTACCGGCGACCGCCGAGCGCGCCACCGGCCACCAGCGAGGGAAGGGCGGTGCGGCGGAATCGATGGCAGAGTACCCGATGCCGGAGCCGAACCCCGCCGGCTCGGTCCACGCCACCGCCCGCGACCTCGGCGCGTTCCTGCGGTTCCTCGTCGCCGGCGGCGTCGGCCCGGACGGCAAGCGCCTCGTCGCCCGCGACACGTTCGCGGAGCTGACCCGGCCGCAGAACACGATCCCGCTGGAGGGGAGTGCGAAGGCGATGAACCCGGACACCGAACGGCTCGGCTATGGGCTCGGCTGGATCGTGTGCGACCACCGCGGCAAGCGCGTCTGCGCCCACGGCGGGATGATCGACGGATTCCGGGCGCAGATCACGTTTCTCCCGGACGAGAAGCTCGGCATCGTGGTGCTGAACAACCTCCACGAGACGCGGATGAACCAAGCGGTCACCAACACGCTGATCGACCGCTACTGTGAACTGCCGGCGCGCGACTGGAACGCCTTCTTCCACAAGGTCGTGGACGACGCCGAGGCGGCGAAGCGCGCCGCTACTGCGGCGCGTGACAAGGCCCGCGACACGAACCGCAAGGCGACGCTACCGCTCGAACGCTACGCCGGCGAGTACGTCGATCCGGCTTATGGCACGGCGACCGTCACGGTCGCCGACGGCCGCCTGGCGCTGGCGTGGAGCAGCTTCCGCTGCCCGCTCGAACACTTCGACAGCGATACCTTTCGCATCACCGCGGGTTATCACTCCGACCGGCTCGTCGAATTCGCCGCCGACCCGACACGCGGGGTCTTGGCACTCCGGTTCGTCGGCGTAGTCTTTCGCAAGCCCTGACGGCGCCGCTCCAACCGCACGAGGACGCACTCGTGGCCCGCCTCTCCCTGGTCGCCGCGGGGCTGGTCGCGTTCGCGGCGCCAGCCGCAGCGCAGCCCGCCGACCGGCCGAACGTCCTGTTCATCGTCGCCGACGACCTGCGGTGCGAACTCGGTTGCTACGGCTCGCCGGCGCGCACCCCGAACCTCGACGCACTCGCCGCCCGCGGGGTGCGGTTCGAGCGGGCGTACTGCCAGCAGGCGGTGTGCAACCCGTCGCGGTCGTCGTTCCTCACCGGTCGCCGACCGGACACCCTTCGTCTGTGGTCGAACGGCATCCACTTCCGCGAGCGGAACCCGGGCGTGGTGACGCTGCCGCAGTGGTTCCTCCGCCACGGCTACGAGACGCGGGGCGTCGGCAAGATCTTCCACAACTGGCACACGAAGGAGAAGGGCGACCGGCGCTCGTGGTCGGCCGACGAGTTCCTCCACTACGCCAACCATGGCGACGACGCCCCGCGGGTCGAGGGGCAACTCCCGCCGAACGGGGCGCTCGACATCGGCCGCCTGTACGGCGCGGTGCCGGTGTGCGAGCGCCGCGACGTGCCGGACGAAGCGTACTACGACGGCCGCGTCGCGGCGGAGGCCGTGCGGGTGCTGCGCGAGGTGAAGGACCGGCCGTTCTTTCTCGCGGTCGGGTTCTGGAAGCCGCACGCCCCGTTCAACGCCCCGAAGCGCTACTGGGACTTGTACGCCCCACAGGCGCTCCCCGCCTACGACCCCGCCCGTCCGGCGGGCGCGCCCGATGTCGCGCTCCACGACAGCCGTGAAGTCCTCGGCGCGCCGCCGAAGAACGTGACGCCCACGGCGGCGCAGGCGGCCGAGATGCGGCACGGCTACCTGGCGAACGTCAGCTACATGGACGCCCAGGTCGGCAAGGTGCTGAAGGCGCTCGCCGACCTCGGGCTCACCGGTCGCACCGTCGTCGTCTTCCTCTCGGACCACGGCTACCACGTCGGCGAGCACACGCTCTGGGGCAAGACCTCGTGCTTCGAGTTCGACGCCCGCGTGCCGCTGATCGTCTCGGCGCCGCAGATGCCCACGGCAGGTCGGACGTGCCGCTCGCTGGTCGAGCTTGTGGACCTGTTCCCGACCGTCGCCGGCGCGGCGGGCTTGAACCCACCGCAGGGGCTCGACGGCACATCGCTCGTCCCGCTCCTCGTGGACGCAACGCGGGCGGGGAAGGCGGCGGCGTTCACGCAGCACCCGCGGCCGGCGTACTTCGACCGCACGCCGGCCGGCGTCCCCGAGGCGATGGGCTACAGCGCCCGCACCGACCGCGGCCGGTTGACCGAGTGGCGCGACTGGACGACCGGGCGCGTACTCGCCGCCGAGTGGTACGACCACGCCGCCGACCCGCACGAGCGCGCGAACCGCATCGACGCCGCGCGGGAGTCGCCCGAGGTGGCCGCGGCGCGGCGGGCGCTGCACGCGCAGTTCTCGCCGGACGTCCCGCCCGTCGCCGTCAGCCGGAGGAATCCGTGATGCGCCCCGCCGTTTTCGCCGTCCTGTTCGCCGCAACCCCGGTCGTCGCCCAGGAGACGCGGGGGAAGCCCAACGTCCTGTTCGTCGCGGCGGACGACCTGCGGCCGGCGCTCGGCTGCGCCGGCGACCCGCACGCCAAGACGCCGAACATCGATAGTCTCGCGGCGCGCGGCACCGTGTTCACCCGCGCCTACTGCCAGCAGGCGGTGTGCAGCCCGTCGCGGTCGTCGCTCCTCACCGGCCGCCGCCCGGACAGCACACGCGTGTACGACCTCGTCACCCACTTCCGCACGGCGCTGCCCGACGTGGTCACCCTCCCGCAGCACTTCCGCCAGAACGGCTACCACGTCCACGGCGTCGGCAAGATCTACCACCCCGGCTATGACGACCGGCCGTCGTGGTCGGTGCCGTGGGAGGCAACGAAGGGGAAGGGTTTTGGTCCAGACGGGCAGAAACTCCTCGCCGAGCGCAAGGCCAAGGCGAAGGAGGACAAGGACGACGTGTCGAAGGTGCGCGGCCTGCCGGTCGAGGCGCCGGACGTCGCCGACGGTGAACTGAACGACGGCTGGACCGCCGCGCGGGCGATCGAGGTTCTCAAGGACCGCAAGGGGAAGACGGAGCCGTTCTTCCTCGCCGTCGGCTTCGCCAAGCCGCACCTGCCGTTCGTCGCGCCCAAGCGGTATTGGGACCTGTACGACCCGACCACGTTGCCTGTCAGCAGGTCGGCGGAGCCGCCGGCTGGGGCGCCGAAGTTCGCGCCGCAGTTCGGCGGCGAGCTCCGGGCCTACGTCGGCATCCCGAAGACCGGCGCTGTCCCAGCGGACACGTCGCGCCGGCTCGTCCACGGCTACTACGCCGCGGTCAGCTACATGGACGCACAGTTCGGACGGGTGCTGGAGGCTCTGCGCGAAAACGGCTTCGCCGAAAATACGGTCGTGATCCTGTGGGGCGACCACGGCTGGCACCTCGGCGACCACGGGATGTGGTGCAAGCATACGAACTACGAGCTGGCGACGCGGTCGGCGCTGGTGATGAGCATACCCGGCCAGCGCACGACCGGGCGGCCGTGTGAGCGGCTCGTCGAGTTCGTGGACATCTACCCGACGCTCGCCGAGGTGTGCCGCCTCCCGGCGCCGGCGGGAGTCGAGGGGTACAGTTTCGCGCCGCTGCTCGACGACCCGGCGCGGCCGTGGAAGGCGGCAGCGTTCAGCCAGTACCCGCGCCCCGGCGGGCCGGGCGTCGGGCCGCTCATGGGCTACGCGGTTCGGAGCGACACGCACCGCTACGTCGAGTGGCGGAAGCGCGACGGCGGCGAGGTGGTGGCGCGCGAGCTGTACGACCACCGCACCGACCCCGCCGAGGACCGGAACGTCGCCGCCGTCGCGGCCAACCGCGACGTGGTCGTGGCGCTGGCGCGGCGGTTGAGCGAGGGCTGGCGGGCGAACGTCCCGCCGAAGTAACGGAGGCGAGCGATGCGCTGGGTACTTGCGGCCGCGGTCGCGCTGGGCGCCGGTGCGCCGGCGTTCGCACAGGCGCGGCCGAACGTCGTCATCGTGATGACCGACGACCAGGGGATGGGCGACTTCTCGTACACCGGGAACCCGATCCTCAAGACGCCGGCGCTCGACGCCTTCGCCTGCGAGTCGGTGCGGCTCACCGACTTCCACGTCGCACCGATGTGCACGCCGACGCGCGGCCAGCTCATGACCGGCCTCGCGGCGCTGCGGAACGGGGCCACGTCGGTGACGGCGGGGCGCACGTTCCTCCGCCCCGGCCTGCCGACGATGGCCGACGTGTTCGGCCGGGCCGGCTACAAGACCGGCCTGTTCGGCAAGTGGCACCTCGGCGACCACTACCCGCACCGCCCGATCGACAAGGGCTTTCACGAGAGCGTCTACCACCTCGGCTGGGGGCAACTCCAGTCCACCCCCGAGTTCGACTGGCCGCTCGTCGACGGCCGCTACTTCCACAACGGCACCGAGAAGCGCTACCGCGGCCACTGTACCGACTTTTGGTTCGACTCGGCGATGGCGTGGATGAAGGAACGCAAGACCCGCGGCGAACCATTCCTGTGCTACCTCCCGACGAACGCCCCGCACGCGCCGCACATCGACCTCGACGAGTACGTCCGCCCGTACCAGGGCCGCGGCCCGGCGGGGTTCTTCGGGATGATCGCGCACGTCGATCGGCGCTTCGGCGACCTCGACCGCTTCCTCGCCGCCGAGGGGCTGCGCGACAACACCATCGTGGTGTTCATGACCGACAACGGCGGCACGTCCGGCGTGGCGACGTTCAACGCCGGCCTCCGAGCCGGCAAGACGACGTACTACGACGGTGGCCACCGCGTGCCGTGCTGGGTGCGCTGGCCCGGTGGCAACCTCGGCGCGGCGCGTGACATCGCCGTGCCGACGCAGAACACCGACCTCCTGCCGACGCTGTGTGAGTTCTGCCGCGTCGAGCCGCCGGCGCGCGTGCCGGCCGACGACCCGTACCGCGGCACCAGCCTCGCCGGACTGCTGCGTGGCACGACGAAAGAACTGCCGGAGCGCACATTCGTGGTGCAGTACGGCCAGACTCCGAAAGCCCACGAGGCGTGTGTGATCCGCGGGAAGTGGCGGCTCGTGAAGGGCACCGAGTTGTACGACACCGACGCCGACCGCGCCCAGGCGACCGACCTGGCGGCGAAGCACCCGGACGTCGTGCGCTCGCTCCGCGACTACTACGCCTGCTGGTGGAAGGGCGTCGAACCGCTGGTGAACGACTTCGTCCCGTTCAGCATCGGGGCGAAGCAGCAGCCAGTGGTCGAGATGAACAGCGGCGACTGGGAGAACATTTATGCCGACAACAGCGGCTACGTCCGCGAGGCGGTCGGCGGGCCGACGGGCGGGACGTGGCACGTGACGGTCGAGGAGGCGGGCGAGTACGAGTTCGCGCTGCGCCGCTGGCCGGAGCGCACTAAGGCCGCGCTCGGCGATCGCTACGACCCGTCGCCCACGTCGCCGGGGAACAAGGCGAAGCTGAAGACGGCCGCCTTCCCGACGATCGCGCGCGGCACGGTCGAGTTGGCGGGAGTGAAGGAGAGCGCCCCCGCCGACCCGCGGGCGACAGCGGCGACGGTGCGGGTCCGCCTCCCGGCAGGCCGCACCCGGATGAAGGCGTGGTTCTCGGACGCGGCGGGCACGGACCTGTGCGGCGCGTTCTTCGTGACCGTGACGAAGCGGTAATTCTTGACCGGATCACCAGACGAAGTGGCATTTTTTGACGGGATGAACAGGACAGGATGGAGAATCCGTTCCTGATTACATCCTGTTCCGTCCTGTTCATCCCATCAAAAATGGTCTTCATGTCTGATTTTTTGACAGGATAACCGGATGAACAGGATGCCGAACCATTCGGTGGTTTGGCATCCTGTTCATCCGGTTATCCTGTCCATTCTCCACATCCGACTCGCCTGCCGGCCGGACACTCAACCCTTCAGCATCTCGTCGTGCTTCATGCCGCTCGGGGGCAGGTCGGCCTTGCGGCAGTTGGCGAGCGCGGCCTTCGCGCCGGCGAACTGGTCGGCGTCGTTGTCCTCCCACTCGATCGACACGGCGCCGTCGAACCCGACGCGGTTCAGCTCGATGAAGATGTCTTCGAGGCTGTTGGCGTCGCGGGCGGTGCCGGCGGTGACGAAGTTCCAGCCGTTCGTCCAGTGCCCCATGTTCCGGTGCCCGCCCAGCCGCCCGGCGCGGCAGTGCTCGCGCGCCACCCACACGCCCTTGACGTGGGCGCAGTGGATGTAGTCCTTGAACTCGCGGATGAAGTCGATCACCGACACGTTCTGCCATTCCATGTGCGAGCCGTCGAGGTTGAACCCGACCACGCCCTCGTACCCGGCCTTCGTCATGTGCGTGATGTAATCGCTGGCGCTCTCGATGTCGCCCATCGCCCGCTCGCTCGGGTGGCACTCCAGGTCGAAGGTGATCCCGTACTGCTTGCACAGGTCCCACACCGGCGCGAACCGCTCGATAAGCAATTCCAGGCTCAACTGCCGCACATCCGGGAGCTTGTACCCCTCAATGCTGTCCGGCAGAGGCGGGAAGAGGAACCAGTGGCTCCAGCAGTTCGCCGGGCTGCCGACGAACCCGGGCAGCGCAACTTTGCGGTTCTGGAGCTTCGACAGGTGCCCGGCGTAGCGGACGCACGCCTGCAAGTCCTTCAGCGCCTCGGTGTGGACCAGTTTGCCCACGCTCTCGGGCACGAAGTACGGGTCGGTCCGCGGCGGGTTGTTGCCGGCGGCGCGCCAGGCCTTGTATGCCGCCTTCGCCTCGCCCTTGCCGCTACAGAAGTTCAGCGTCTTCGCGCTCGGCTCGTCCCCGAGCACCTGCCCCTGGAGGTGCGTGGCGACGGTGAAGATCTCGAGCCCGTGCTTCCTCGCCAGCTCGACGCGCTCCTTTGCGTAGGCGGCGGCGCCAGCGTCGGTGTCGCAGCGGTGCAGGTCGAGTTCCCAGCTCGCCTCCTCCCACCCGTCGAACCCGGTATCGGCGAGGAACTTGATCCACTGCGCCTCGGGCACGTTGCCGAACTGCCCGCGGACGAGGCCAATCTGGTGGAACGAGCCCTTGCCGTTCTTGTGCTGGGCGGTTTGGTGGAACCCCATCGGGAGAGCCTCCGGTTGGCGGGTGAGCGGATTACCGCAGACTGTACGGCGGTCCGGCGCGCCGGGCAAGCAACATGCGAGGCAGAATGGTGGGAGTGGCGACCCGCCGGCGGGTCGGTATCACATCGGCAT
>JAFKFQ010000206.1:12199-23088 GCA_017308215.1 bacterium
CGGTATCCCATCGGCATGTCCGCCGACCAAGCGCTCGTGGCGATCCTTCGGGTGATCGGCCTCGCCGAATTGTTCGCCCTGCCGTTCGTCTTCGTCCCGGTGACGTGGATGGGGCTCGTCCACGACCACGTTCTCGGGCTCGGGCCGTTCCCACAACAGCCGATCGCCGAATATCTCGCCCGCCACCTGTCCGCCCTGTACGCGGTCCACGGCGCGATGGGGTTCGCGTTGTCGCTCGACGTGCCCCGCTACCGGCCGCTCGTCCGGCTCCTCGGGTGGTGCCACCTCGGCCTCGGCGGGGCGGTCGCGTGGACCGACGTGTCGGCCGGCCTCCACCCGCTCTGGGCGGTCGGCGAAGGGCTGGTGGTGGGTACCTGCGGCGTCCTGATTCTGGTATTCTCGAACCGTCGAAATCCGAACGAGCACCAACGCCGCGCCCCGACGGGCGTTAGCCGGAATGGGGAAGAGTCGGAACAGGAGCTGTCATGACCAGACCGCACGCCCCGGCCGTCCTTGCCGCCGTTCTCGCGCTCGCCGCCCCCACCGCCGCGCAGCAGCCGGCGGCCAACACTCTTCCCACCCAGCGGGTGATCGGCCCGAACGGTCCCGGATTGCAACAGCAGGTCAACACATCGCCGTACCAGTCGGTCTCGGTCGCAGCGGCGTCGCGCGGGGTGAACCCGTTCGCCGCGCAAGGGGGCTTCGGCTTTCCCGCGACATACCTGCCGGGGACTCGGGTCGCGGCGCGCCCGGGTGGTGGGCCGGTGGTGATCGCGCCGCTGCTCGGCGCTGTGCCGAACAATCCGGGCGCGTTCAACCCCGGCTTCCCGGCGCCGCTCGCCGTGCTGGTCCCGCAGGTACCCGGGCCGCTGAACCCGGTCGCGTTCAATCCGGTGCTCGTCTCGCGGCCGGGGGTCGTGTCCGCGTACTATGTCCCGCCGATCACGGTCCGGCAGGCGGGGATGTTTCGTTACGCCGACCCCAACGATCGCGTGAACCCCGCTTCGGGAACGGTTCACGACCCGGTCAAGGGGACTGCCACGCTCGCCGACGGCACGACGTACCAGCGCGTGCCCGGCGTCGGGCCGGACGCGCCCGACTCGTTCGGCACCGGACTTTACTACAGCGCCGAGACCGGCACCGGCTTCAACCCGAGCTCCGGGTTCATCGTCCGCCCCGGCGAGTTCCGCTACATCCCGTGGGTGTGGTGACCCGCTACCGCGACTCCTTCAGCAGCCGAATGTACGCCCGCATCCAGGCCGGGTTGTCGTGCCAGGTGCGGGCGGTGACGAGGTTCCCGCTCACCACCACCTCGCGGTCCACGTACGTGCCGCCGGAGAATTCGGCGTCGAACTTGCATTTGGCGACGGTCGTCACCTCCCGGCCACGGATCACGTCCGCCGCGGCCACGATCTCGATCCCGTGGCACACGCTCGCCACCGGCTTGTTCGCCGCGAAGAACGCCTTCGTGACGCGGAGCAGGTCGGCGTCGTAGCGCAGGTATTCGGGCGCCCGGCCGCCGCTGATCACCAGCCCGGCATAGGCCGCCGGGTCCACGTCGCGGAACGCGACATCCGCGGCGAGGTGGTAGCCGGGGCGCTCCTCGGTGATGTCCCACCCCGGCGGGCGCTCGTGCAGCACGAGGTGGTACGCCCGCTTCTCCGGCCCGGCGACGTGGACCGTGTACCCCTCCTCCTGGAGGCGGTGGAGCGGGTAGAACGTGTCGAGCACCTCGGCGGCGTCGCCGATCACGAGCAGGATTTGCGGCACGGGTCGTCTCCGGCGTGGGTGGTGCGGGGATTCTACCAGCCGGTCGCCCACGGGATGAGCGGCAGGGGCGGCAACCCCCGGTCCCGGTGGTGCGATACGGACCGGACACGGGCGACTCCGAACCCCGCGACATGGTACGATGCCACAGCGTACCTCGAGGGCGGACGACGATGCGAACGCCGACCGGCGGAATCGTCCTGTGTGGCGGCCGGTCGTCACGGATGGGCCGCTCGAAGGCGTGGCTCCCGGTCGGCGGTGAGCCGATGCTCGTCCGCGTCGCCCGCGTCGTCGGCGCGGCAGTCGAGCCGGTTGTCGTCGTGGCCGGTCCCGGGAAGGAGTTGCCCGACCTCCCGGCGGGTGTCGAGGTGGTCCGCGACGCGGCCGAGGGGAACGGCCCGCTCCAGGGACTCGCCGCCGGCCTCGCCGCGCTCGCGGAGCGAACCGACGCCGCGTTCACCGTCGGTTGCGACGCCCCGTTTCTGACCGCCGCGTTCATCCAGCGCCTCGTGTCGCTCCGCGGTGACGCCGACGCCTGCGTTTGCGCGCCCGGCGACTTCCCCCGCCCCCTGCCGGGCGTGTATGCTGTCGGCGTTCTCGACCGGGTGGACGAACGCCTCGCGGCAGGCCTGTACTCGTTGCGTGGGCTGTTGGAACGGGTGACGACTCGCCTCGCCCACCCGTCGGAACTCGCGGACATCGACCCGACGCTCGAATCGCTGCGGAACATCAACACGCCCGACGACTACACCCGGGCACTCGCCGATCTGGCGCAGATGCGACATGAGCACCACGACCTGCCCGACGTGCCGCGCGACGATTGACGTTGCCGAACACACCCGCGACGGCACGGTCCAGTGCGGTAAGTGCGGCCGCGAGTTCGCACCGCCCGAGCCCGGCCCGGCGGCGGAGTCGCCACCGGCGGAAGCCGCGCCTCCACGACAGTTCCCGGTCATACCGTTCCAGGCGTCGCGCGGCGGGCCGGCGCTCGGGCTCGGCCTCGCGGCGTTCATGGGGCTCGTCGCCGCGCTGTTGTTCGGGGTCGGCGCCGCGCTACTGCGGACGGCGCTGTGGCTCGTCCTCGTCTTCCCGCTGCTCCACGGCGTCATCGTGGGCGCGTTCGCCGGGCTCGGGGCGCGGATCACGAAGGCCCGCTACCAGGGCGGCGTTGCGGTCGTGGCCGCGGGGTGCGGGCTCGTGTCGTACATGGTCGTGCATTACCTCTTCTACCTCTCGTTTCTCGGCGGCCTCCCCGCGGGCGCGCCACAAGTCGGGTTCTGGGAGTACATGGACCTCCGCGCCACCGAGGGCGTGCGCTTCGGCAAGCCGGGCCAGAACGCAGGCGGCGGGATCGGCTACGTCGGCTCGGTCATCTACTGGGCACTCGAAGCGATCGTCACGATGGCCGGCGCCGCCGGCGTGGCGGTCGTCACGATCGGGTCGCCGTTCTGCGAGCAGTGCAACCGCTGGAAGTCGAAGCGGACGATGGGGCCGTACACGGTCGAGCCGGCGTACGCGGTGCCGGCGGTCGGCGGCGGGCTCCCCGCCGGAATGCTCGCGCCGGCCGAAGCAGGGAGATCGGTCACGGTCGAGATCAGCTACTGCCCGCACTGCAAGGACGCCGGCACGCTCGACGTGAAGGTGAGCGGCGCGGCGAAGGTCGGGAAGAACATGCAGTTCTCGAACGCCTACGTCACCTACCCCGGCGAGGCGCTCGCCACGTTCAACGAGGTCGAGACGACGCTGCGCGAGCTGGGGCTCGGCGGGAAGAAGAAGTAGCGGCGGGGCGTACAATCTCCGGGTTCGCCCCGACCCGCGCACCCGAGCCGCGATGCACCCGCACAAGCCTAACTACGACCGCCACGCCGGGACCGACACCAACAAGCAGTTCCTGCACCGCATCAGCCGGCAGAAGATCGACCCGCAGGCGGTCGCGGCCGGGGTGTCGGCGGCCGATCTCATCGACGCCGCGTTCCTGTCGTACAACGGCGGCCGGCTCCGCGAGGGGTGCCAGCTGTTCGCCCGCAAGATGCTGGCGGACAACGGCACCGTAGGCCTCGCGCTCAGCGGCGCGCTCACCCCCGCCGGGCTCGGGATGAGCTGCCTCGTGCCGCTCATCGAGAACGGCTACGTGGACTGGATCGTCAGCACCGGGGCGAACCTGTACCACGACACGCACTACGCCCTCGGCATGGACCTGTTCCAGGCCGGGCCGAACCTCCCCGACCTGGAGCTGCGCGAGAACCAGGTCATCCGCATCTACGACATCGTCTTCGACTACGAGAACCTCCTCGGCACCGACGCCTTCTTCCGCCAGCTCTGCCGCGGGCCGGCGTTCCAGCAGACGTTCGGCACGGCCGAGTTCCACCACCTCGTCGGCAAATACCTCGCCGAGCGCGAGGACCAGACCGGCCGCCGCGGCAAGAGTCTGCTCGCCGCGTGCTACCGGGCCGGCGTGCCGGCGTTCACGAGCTCGCCCGGCGACAGCTCGATCGGCATGAACCTCGCCGCGCTGACGCTCGAGGGATCGGCGCTGCGGATCGACCCGCTCCGCGACGTGAACCAGTCGGCGGCGCTGGTGTGGGACGCGAAGGTGAGCGGCGGGACGAGCTCGGTGCTGATCCTCGGCGGCGGCAGCCCGAAGAACTTCATGCTCCAGACCGAGCCGCAGATCCAGGAGGTGCTCGGGCTGGCGGAGGCCGGGCACGACTACTTCCTCCAGTTCACCGATGCCCGCCCGGACACCGGCGGCCTGAGCGGCGCGACGCCGAGCGAGGCGATGACGTGGGGGAAGGTGGACCCGGACAAGCTCCCCGACTCGGTGACGTGCTACGTCGATTCGACGATCGCGCTGCCGCTCCTGACCGCGTACACGGCCAGCCGCGTCGAGAAGCGCCCGCTGAAGCGGCTGGTCGAGAAGCTTCCGGAGTTGATGAAGGGGCTCGAAGCCGGCTACGCCGAGACGCGGGCGAAGCGGGAGGTGTGAGCCGGTGGTTTGCTAGGCCGGGGTGCGAGCCGCGGTGCGCATTCTGCCGCGGCCTAACGACCCGAGTGCGTGACCAGCTCGTGTAAGTGTGGTGCGGCACTCCGTGCCGCCTCCGGTCGGGTGCCTGCGGATGACCGCGGAAGCACCCGCGCCGCTGCGGCACGGAGTGCCGCACCACACTCCGGCACCCGCCTCTTACACCAGCGCCGCGGCGACCGCGCCGGCGAGACCGACGCCGACCAGCACCAACCCTAGACACCCGCTCGGCTTCATCTCGGGCTTCGCCGCCCGCAACTTGTCCGTGTACGTTTGCAGGTCTTCGCCCGTCTCGGTCCAGTGACACTCGCGGAAGGGGACGTGCTTGCCACACCCGCAGC
The DNA here is from genome assembly GCA_017308215.1 of bacterium. Taxonomy (GTDB): domain Bacteria; phylum Planctomycetota; class Planctomycetia; order Gemmatales; family Gemmataceae; genus Urbifossiella. Next base: position 17,330 of record JAFKFQ010000206.1, read on the forward strand.
AGAACGTCTCGTCGGCCGAGTAGAGGTACGGGTTCTTCAGGTAACTGCGGATGATCTCCTCTGGCATCCCGGTCATCACGCCGCACTTCTGGTGGACGTACACGCGCGGCACGTCGATTAGGTCGCCCTCCTCGCGCTCCTCGGGCGGGAGCGTGGCGTATTCGTTCTGCTGGCCGTCGCCGCGGTCCTTGACGTGCTCGGCCCGGTGCGCCGGGAAGTCGCGGCTGTCGATGTACTCGTGGCAGAACGGGCAGCGGACCTGGGCCATCGCACGACTCCGAGGCGAACGGCCGGCGTGAGCCGGCTGATGGTTGGTACGGGTGCCCGAGCGGACCACGTGGGTGACCGGGCGCCGTCTCAGGCACGAGTACCAACCACCAGCCGGCTCACGCCGGCCGTTCGCCGACGTACTTACCCGATCAAATCCCGCACCGGGCGCCCCTCGGGACACAGCTCGATCGGGCGGCCGTCCTGGGCGCGGTACCACGTGTGCAGGTTCACGCCCATCACGGAGTAGATCGTCGCGGCGATGTCGGCGGGTCGGACGGGGTTGTCCGTCACGTACTCGCCGAGCGCGTTCGTCCGCCCGACCACCTGCCCGCCGCGGAGCCCGCCGCCGGCCATCAGCGCACACCCCGCCGTGCTCCAGTGGTCGCGGCCGGTGGTCGGGTTCACCTTCGGGGTGCGGCCGAAGTCGCCGAACCACACCACCAGCGTGTCGTCGAGTAGCCCACGCGTCGCCAAGTCATCGAGCAGCGCCGACAGGCCGCGGTCCACGCGCGGCAGGAGGCGGTCCTTGAGGCTGCGGAAGTTGTTCGTGTGCGTGTCCCAGCCGCCGTCGGTCACGGTCACGAACTGCACGCCGGCCTCGACCAGCCGGCGGGCGAGGAGGCACTGCTGGCCGAACATGGTCTTGCCGTAGCGCTCGCGGACGCGGTCGGGCTCCTCCCCGACCGCGAACGCCCGCTTCGCCGCCGGGCTGGTGATGATGCCGTGCGCCCGCTCGTAGAACTCGTCGCGCGCCCGCAGCACGCCGGGGTCGCTCTCGGCGGCGCGCTGGTAGTTCTCCAACTCTGCGAGCATCCCGTAGCGGCGGTCGAGCCGCGCCCGCTCGGCGTCCGTCCCCACGCTCAGGTCGCGGACGCGGAACACCGCCGCGCTCGGGTCTTCGTGGACCTCGAACGGGTTGAACTCGTCGCCGAGGAACCCGGCGATGCCGCCGTTGAAGCGGCGGTCCACGGCGCGGCCGAGCTGCACGAACGGGAGCATCCCGTTCACGTACCCGCGCTCCTTCGCCACCACCGACCCGAACGTGGGGAAGGGGAGCGACGGGTTGAACTTGTGGCCGCTCATCATCAGGTGGTCGGCGACGCCGTGCGACCCGTTCTGCGGGTCGTGGCCGCGGATGACGGCGAGCCGGTCGGTCTGCCGCGCCAGCATCGGAAGTGGGTCGGCGAAGCGGACGCCGGGGAGTGTCGTCGGAATCGTCCCGAATTCGCCGCGGACCTCGGCCGGTGCGTCGGGCTTCGGGTCGAAGCTGTCGTGGTGGCTCGGGCCGCCCTGCATCCACAACAGGATGCACTTCTTGGCCCGCTGCGGGGCCGGGCTGTTCGCGGCGGCGCGGAGGAACGTCGGCAGGCTGAGGCCGAACGCGGCGAGGCCGCCGACTTGGAGGAATGAACGGCGGGATTGCCCGGAGCAGTCGGCGGTGGTGCCGGTGCGCAGGTCGAGCATGGGTAGGTCCGCCCGGGAACGGGAAGGGTGGTGGGGTGGGAGCCGGCGGGATTCCAACAATAAAAGCATCGGCTCTCGTTGGACTTCTGTCAACCGAAAAAACGGCCCGCGACTGTCCGCGATGCGCGGTGTAGGATGTCGCCCGACCCCGTTCTCCGGAGCCTCCCATGTTCACATCCTCTCTCCTGCTCGCCACGCTCCTCCCCGCCCAGCCGCCGGCCGGCAACCGACCCGTCGTGCCGCTCTGGGAAGGGAAGGCGCCGCACGCCGTCGGCGACGCGTCGGCCGACCGGCCGCACGTCACCGTGTATAAGGCGCCGGCGGACAAGGCGAACGGCACCGCGGTCGTGATCTGCCCCGGCGGCGGGTACGGGTTCCTTGCCGACGACCACGAGGGGAAGCAGGTCGCCGAGTTCATGAACGGCCTCGGCGTGACGGCGTTCGTGCTGAAGTACCGCATCGTGCAGAAGGACCGTCCCGGCCCCCTCCACCCGGCCCCGCTCGAAGACGCGCAGCGGGCAATCCGCCTCATCCGTCACAAGGCGGGCGAGTACGGGGTGAACCCGAACCGCGTCGGCATCGTGGGCTTCTCGGCGGGCGGTCACCTCGCCAGTTCGGCGGCGACGCACTTCGACAAGGGCGGGCTCAAGAACGACGACACCGTGGAGAAGCAGTCGTGCCGCCCGGACTTCGCGATCCTGGCCTACCCGGTCATCTCGATGGAGGCCGGCGTGACGCACGGCGGCAGCCGGAACAACCTGCTCGGGGCGAACCCGGACGCGAAGCTGGTCGAACTGATGAGCAACGACAAGCAGGTGACAAAGGACACGCCGCCGACGTTCATCTTCCACACGAGCGAGGACAAGGCCGTGCTGCCGGAGAACGCGGTGCGGTTCTACGCGGCGTGCAAGGCGGCCGGCGTGCCCTGTGAGCTGCACATCTACGAGAAGGGGCGCCACGGGGTCGGCCTCGGCCGCGACCAGAAGTGGACCGGCGGCGAGCCGTCGGTGGCGACGTGGCCCGACCGGCTCGCCGACTGGATGCGCTCGCGCGGGCTGTTGACCGCCGCGGCGGCGAAGTAGTTCGTGGCGAACAGCCGGCGTGAGCTGCGTACGCTGGCTAGTGAAGACAAGCGAAATATGGACAGGATAACCGGATGAACAGGATGCCGAACCCAAGCCGAAGGGCCGGTTCGGCATCCTGTTCATCCGGTTATCCTGTCAATTCTGCATCGCTGGCTCGGCCCGCCGGGTCGCACCGGCCGTTCGCCCAATCCTGTCCTACTCTTCCCGGGTGATGTCTGCAGAAGCGATGATCCACCTGTCCGGGCTCCGCGTCCTCTACGGCTCGTTCGCGGCCGTGGACGGACTCGACCTCGACATCCGCCGCGGCGAGCTCTTCGGCCTCCTCGGCCCGAACGGGGCCGGGAAATCGACCACCATCCGCGTCCTCATCGGCCAGCGCCGGCCGTCGGCGGGGAAGGTGACCGTCGGCGGGTTCGACGTCGTGCGCGAGTGGGCGAAGGTGAAGCCGATCTTCGGGTACGTGCCCGACCGCGAGAACCACTTCGAGGAGTTCACCGGCCGCCGCAACCTGGAGTTCTTCGCCCGCCTCTACGGCGTCCCGCGGCGCCGGGCGCAAGACTGCCTCGCGATGGTCGAGCTCGACGAGGCCGCCGACCTGCCGGTCCGCGGCTATTCCCTCGGGATGCGGAAGAAGCTGCTCCTCGCCCGCGCCCTGCTCCACGAGCCGCAGGTACTCTACCTCGACGAGCCGACCGCGAACCTGGACATCCACTCGGCCGAAGTCGTCCACCGCATCCTCCGCGAGCGCGTGAAGCTCGGCGCGACGATCGTGCTCACGACGCACGACATGGACGAAGTCGAGCGCATCTGCGACCGCGTCGGCATCGTCTGCCGCGGCAAGCTCGTCGCCCTCGACTCACCGCTGGCGCTGAAACAGGAGCACACCGAGCGGATGGTGGACGTGACGCGCCCGGACGGCGAGCGCGTCGTGTTCGACCTGGACGCCGACTCCGGCCGCCGGGCGCTCGCCGATCTCGTGGTGGCCGGTGGCGTCGCCGCGATGCGGACGCGCGAGTTCGACTTCCACGCCACGTTCCTGAAACTCACCGGGCAGGCGTTCGAGTAGCGGTCAGGCGTTCCCGGCGGTCGCGCGGTAATAACCCTCGACCTTCGTGCCGTCGGCCTTGGTGTAGCCGCCGACCCAGACCTGCTGTCGGCTACCGGCCGGCGGGGCGGGTTTGCTGTCGGAGCTCGAATACTTAGTCGACCGCGGCCGGCTGCGTCCGGGCGAACTCATACTGGCCCGCTCCAGCTTCCAGGACCGCCCCTTGTTCGTCGCCATGAGCTCCTCCGGTTCGGGCGACTACGCGGATTCCCGACAGCCACTCGCTTGCAAGCGGTGTGCCCGAGGTCGTCGATGCGTCTGTACGTTTTGCACGCCCTGGTCGTGAAAGAGGCGCAGCGGCACCTCGCCAACCGCGGCGGAATCGTGCTGGCGATGCTGCTCGTCGCCGCGGCCGTCCTGCTGTCGGTGTTCGCCCCCGAGGAGGCGACCGGCGGGACGGGGATGGTCGGCGGCGTCCACCACTGCTTCGTCGAGTTCGACCGGGCCTCGCCACTCGTCGAGCACCTCAAGGAGAACGTGCCGCCCGAGCTCAAACTCCAGATCGTGTTCCGCGAGTTGGCGAAGGCGGACGAGATCAACGGCATCATCGTCTACCCGACCGGCACCGGAGCGCTCCAGCTGCGCCAGGACACGCGGGTTCCGGACCGCCGCCCGGCGGTGAAGGTGGACATCTGGCACCCCGAGGGCGACCCGTCAGCACTCGCACCGTACGAGGCGTGGTTCTGGAAGGAGAGCCGCCGCTTCTTCGCCGCGCGAGCCCGCGAGAAGCTCTCGACGGCTGACCTTCCGCCCGACCCGGACTTCGGCGCCGGGAGCTCGTGGCTGGTGTTGGAGGCGCACGCGCGCCTCCAGGAGCGCGTCGAGGCGGCCCGTGGCACGAAGGAGGCGCGCCCGCTCGTCCCCGACCTCGTGATCGACCGCAAGGGGCTCGGCGGGCGCGTGCTGGATTTCCGCGCCGCCATCGCCACCGGGATGGTGGTGTTCGCGCTGTACTTCGCGTGCGTCTACCTGCTCCCGACACTGAATTGCGAGGAGCGCGAGCGCGGCGTGCTGCTCGCGCAGGCGCTGTCGCCGGCGTCGCCGGCGGAGATCATCACGGCGAAGTTCCTGTTCTACCCGACGGCCGGGATCGTCCTCGCGGCCATCATCGCCGGAGTCTACAAGGTGGCGGTGCTGAAAAGCCTGTTCTTCTGGCTGTCGCTGCTGGCGGTGGCGGGCGGGTTCCTCGGCATCGGCATGACCGTTGCGACGCTGGCGCGGACGCAGCGGGCGGCGTTCATGGGTGGGATGTGCTACCTGCTCTCGGTCTCGATGGTGCTGCTCATCTGCTCGACGAACGGCATCCCGTTCTTGCCTTACGTCGCCGTCGAGTACCACGGCCCGCGCATCCTCCACGCGGCGCTGGCGGGTGAGGTGCAGACGTACCACTGGCACCACCTCCTCGGCGCCATCGGCCTGGCGGCGGCGTGGCTCGCCGCCGCCGGTTGGCTTTTCCGGCGCCGCGGGTGGCAGTGATAGTGACTGTGGGACTGATACCAAGTCCGGTTAATGCGTAACCGTCAGGCGGTGACGGCCCAGTGGAACCCAACGGCCCCGCCGACTACCTCGGGGTGGTCGGCCAGCCACCCGCACCGCTCCGCCAGCGCTTCGGTCAGCGCCGGCAGTCCGTCGAACACGCGGTTGGCCAGCCCCTCGCGGACCAGCGGCCACAGGTGCTCGGCCGGCTGCAACTCGGGCGTGCAACTGGGCTGGCGGAAGAGGACCACGTTGGGCGGCACCTTCAGCCCCTTGGCCGTGTGACCGCCCGACCCGTCCACGACCACCACCCGCACCTTCCGCCCGTTCGGATCGGCCCACCCGGCGAAGTCCGCCAG
>JAFKFQ010000207.1 GCA_017308215.1 bacterium
TCAGCTCCGTCGTCGCGGCGGGCATGGGCGGCCTCCTGAGTGTGGCGGTCGGGACGTGATGGGTTCCCGTGCGGCGGGAGGAGTTCGACGCGAGTCGGCGGGAATGTGAGGGTGTCCGTCGGAGCCCGGAGCGTGAGCGACGGGGTAGGCGAACCAATCGTCTCGCATTGACGAAGACGGGTTCGCCTACCCCGTCGCTCATGCTCCGGGCTCCGACGGACACCCTCACATTCCCGCCGACTCGCGTCGAACTCCTCCCGCCGCACGGGAACCCATCACGTCCCGACCGCCACACTCAGGAGGCCGCCCATGCCCGCCGCGACGACGGAGCTGATCCCGGTCCGCGCGCTCAACCAGGTGACGTACTGCGAGCGACTGTACTACCTCCAGTACGTCGATGCCGTGATGCCGACGAACGAACACGTCGAGGGCGGGCTGTTCGACCACCGCCGCGTCGACGCCCCCGACCTGAAGGGGAAGACCCGCTCCGACCGCGGTACCGCCACTACCCGCGGCGCGGCACTGTCGTCCGAGGCGCTCGGCATCAGCGGCGTCCTCGACGTGATCGAGGAGAAGAACGGCGAGGGTTACCCGGTCGAGACGAAGCACGGGTCGGCCCCGCGCGACGCCGACGGCAACGCGACGACATGGGACAACGATGCCGTGCAACTCTGCGCCCAAGCACTGCTGATGGAGGAGCACTCGGGCAAGTCGGTCCCGCGCGGGTTCCAGTTCTACGCCGGCACGCGCGAGCGGGTGGAGGTGAAGTTCACGGACGAGCTACGGGCGAAGACGCGGGCGGCGGTCACCCGCGTCCGCGAGCTGGAAGTCCTCGACGCCCCGCCCGACCCGCTCCCGCCCGAGCTCCGCAACCGCTGCTTCGGCTGCTCGCTCGCGCCGGTCTGCCTGCCGGAGGAGACGCTATACCAGATCGCCCGTCCGGCCGGCGGCGACAAGCCGGTGCCAGAAGTGACGCGTGTCATCCCGCAGTCCGACGACGGCGCCGTGCTGTACCTCCAGGAGCCCGGCAGCTACGTGGGCCGGCGGAGCGAACACCTGATCGTGAAGAAGGACGGGACCGAACTCGCCCGCGTGCCGATCCACGCCGTCCGGCAGGTGGTGGTGTTCGGGAACGTCCAGCTGACGACGCAGGCCTTGCAGACGCTCGTCGAGAACGAGGTGCCGGTGGCGTACCTGACGGGGTACGGGAAGTTCGTCGGCTCGCTGGTGCCGGCGGGGCCGAAGAACGTCGGCCTGCGCGAGGCGCAGTACCGCCGGTTCGCCGCCCCGAGCGAGTGCCTGGCGCTGGCGAAGGCGGTGGTGCGGGCGAAGCTGGCGAACCAGCGCACGCTGCTGATGCGCAGCCTCCGCGGCGACGACGCCCGCGGCAGTGACGACCCGGCCGCCCGCGGGCTGTACGACCTCCTCTGCGGGATCGACGGCGCGACCAGCGTGGAAAGCCTGCTCGGCATGGAGGGGCAGGGGGCGGCGCTGTACTTCGGCGCGTTCGGGCGGTTCCTGAAGCCGCAGCCGGACGGCCGCGGGTTCGACTTCACCACCCGCAACCGCCGCCCGCCGCGCGACCCGGTGAACGCGCTCCTGAGCTTCGCCTACGCACTGCTCACGAAGGACTGCTTCTCGGCCGTGTGTACCGTCGGGTTCGACACGTACAAGGGATTCTTCCACGCCAACCGCCACGGCAAGCCGTCGCTCGCCCTCGACCTGATGGAGGAGTTCCGCCCGGTCATCGCCGACTCGGTCGTCTTGACGCTGATCAACAACGAGCTCGTCGGCCCGGACGACTTCCTCATCTGGCGCGGCGCGTGTCAGCTCACGGAGCAAGGGCGGAAGGCGTTCTTCGCCGCCTACGAGCAGCGGAAGGCGACGGTGGTGACGCACCCGGTCTACGGCTACCGGATGAGCTACGCGCGGATGCTGGAGGTGCAGGCGCGGATGCTGGCGGCCTACGTGCGCGGCTCCGTCCCGGCGTACACCGGGTTCACGGTGCGCTGACCCGGAGCCCTCATGGACAGCTACATCGTGGCCTACGACATCTCCGACCCGAAACGCCTCCGCAAGGTGGCGCACTGCTGCGAGGACTACGGTTACCGCCGGCAGTTGTCGGTTTTCCTGTGCCGGCTGTCGGCGACGGACTTCGTCAAACTGCGGTCCCGGCTGTACGACCTCATCGACCTCGCCGCGGACCAGGTGCTGTTCATCCCCCTGTGCCCGCGGTGCGTGACGGGGATCGAGGCGCTCGGCCGCCCGACCGAGGCGGCCGACGCGAAGGACGTGGTGGTTGTGGTGTGAGCGGCTCCCGCCACGGGGAACGCTTGAGTGTCGTGTCGGCCCGGGCGAACGGCCGACGCACCACGAGGCGTTGCGGCACTGCGCCGGGCCCGCCGGCCCTCGCCCGCCGGGCGGCCGCGTCCTACGTTGTACCGAATGGCCCGCCGGCCGCGCGCCCGGGCCGGTTCCGGTCCGGGCGGCGCCCCGACGAGGAGGTTCTGGTGCGGGAAACGCTGATGTTCCTTGGGCAGTCGTGCCGCCGGTGGCGCGTCACCGGGGCGATCGCCCCCAGCGGCCGGGCGCTCGCCCGGGCCATGGCCGACGCCGTCGGTGAGGTCGCGCCCGGGCAGGTGATCCTCGAACTCGGGCCGGGCACCGGGGTGTTCACCCGCCAACTCGTCCACCAGTTCCCCGCCGCCCGCGTCGTCGCGGTCGAACTCAACCCGGTGTTCGCCGCCCACCTCGCGGAGGCCGTCCCCGGGGCGACCGTCGTGACCGGGTGCGCCACCCGCCTCGGTGCCCACCTCGCGGGCCTCGGCCTCACCCCGGCGGACGTGGCCGGCGTGGTCAGCGGGCTGCCGCTCCTGTCGCTCCCCGGCGACCTGCCGCAGCGGGCGATCGCGGCCGTCGCCGGCGCCCTCCGCCCGGGCCGCCGCTACGTCCAGTTCACCTACTCGGCCTGGGCGTGGCGGCGGTTCGACTCGACCGGGTTCCACCGCGGCCCGGTCCGGCGCGTGTGGCGGAACCTGCCGCCGGCCTTTGTGCTCCCGTTCACCCGCTCGGAGTAAGGATGACGGGTGAGGGATGAAGGATGAATGGAAGCCCTCGGCGTTTCAGCCTTCATCCCTCACCCCTCGTCCTTCATCCTTCCTCGATGGTACCCGAATGACGTCCGCGACCGCCGCGTCCCCCGCCCCGCCCGCCGCCGGGCCGCTCCCGCCCGAGCCGATGGACCCGAAGCTCACCTGGATCCAGCCGGGCGGCGGCGTCGTGGTGCAGCTCGAACTCGCCTGGGGCCGGCTGCGCCGGGCGTGGCTGAAGGCCGTCCGTCCGGGCTACGTCCGCCGCATGGCCGCGCTCCGCAAGGGGGACTTCAACCCCTGCCCGCACGACGTCCTCGACCCGCGCGACCTCAAGTTCTTCCGCAACCAGGGCGGCTACTACTGGGAGCCGCAGGACGACCCGTTCCGCTGGCGCGACGGCATCCCGTTCGCGCGCGTCGGCCTCGCCGAGCTCCTCGTCTTTTCCGTGCTGACGTTCGGCCCCGCCGCGGCGCTCGCGGCCGTGCTGGCGGCCGCCGGCGACCCCGGGCCGCTCGGCTGGATGGGCTGGGTGGTCGTGGCGGCGCTGGCGGTGTGCGGCGCGCTCATCGTCTGGTTCTTCCGCGACCCGCACCGCGCCGTGCCGGTCGAACCGGGGCTCGTCGTCTCGCCGGCCGACGGCAAGGTGGTGTCGATCGACGAGCTGGAGCACGACGAGTTCGTCGGCGGGCCGGCGGTGCAGATCGGCATCTTCCTGTCGATCTTCAACGTCCACATGAACCGTGCCCCGGTCGCCGGGCGGGTCGTCGGCCTGCGCTACCGGGCCGGGAAGTACCTGAACGCGCTGCGGGCGGCGTCAGCGAAGGAGAACGAGCAGTTGGCCGTGCGGATGCAAGAGACGACGGCGCCGTACCGGCGCTACGTCGTCCGGCAGATCACCGGCGCCATCGCCCGGCGCATTGTGTGCTGGCTCAAGCCCGGCGACGCGCTGGCGCGCGGCGAGCGGTTCGGGATGATCAAGCTCGGGTCGCGGACCGAGTTGGTGCTGCCGCGCGAGGCGGGGCTGGCGATCCGCACGAAGCTCGGGGACAAGGTGAAGGCCGGGGCGACGGTGCTCGCCGAATACGCCGCGCCCGCCGGGGGGGCCGACCGGTGAAACTCAAGCTGCGGCCGCGGCGCCCGAGGGCCAAGGCGTTCGCCGTCGTCCCGACGCTACTGACGCTCGGGAACGCGGTGTGCGGGTTCGGCGCCATCACGTTCGCCGGCAAGTGGACCGGGTTCGACACCGCCACGTCGCTGTTCGCCGCCGGGTCGCTCATCTTCCTCGCCATGCTGTTCGACGGGCTCGACGGCGCCGCCGCCCGGTGGACCGGGCAGACGAGCGAGTTCGGCGCCCAGCTCGACTCGCTGTGCGACGCCATCAGCTTCGGGGCCGCCCCGGCGTTCCTGATGCTCGCGCTGGCGCAGCCCGTCGGCTACCACCCGCGGGTGCTGTGGGTGACGGCGGCGCTGTACGTCGCGTGCGCCGTGCTGCGCCTCGCCCGGTTCAACGTCCAGGCCGACGAGGACCACAAGAAGAAGGGGTTCAGCGGGCTCCCGTCGCCGGCCGCGGCGGCGGTGGTGGCGTCGTTCCCCATCATGATGTTCGGCCCGCAGCTCCTGTCCGACGGCGAGGCGCCGGCCCCGCACTGGACCGACATCTGGATGACCCGGTCGGTGCCGTTCGTGACGTTCGCGGTGGCCTGCCTGATGGTGTCGCAGGTCCGCTACCCGCACGTCTTCCGCCGGCTGGTGCGGGGGCGGCGGAGCGGACCGTACCTCATCAAGCTGGTGTTCGCGGTGGCGGTCGTCGTCGCCGTGCCGCGGGTGTCGATCCCGCTGCTGGCGTGCTGGTACGCCTTCGCCGCGCCGGTGATGGCGCTGTGGAACCGCCACTTCGGGAGGCCCGCCGCGCTGCCAGCCGACCCGACCGCGCCGGCGGCGGTGCGCCTCCCCGCGGACCCCGCCGAGCGCCACGACGGCGACGCCGTCCAGGGGTGAACCAGTCCCGCGACCGTTAGGCCGCGGCGCGAGCCGCGGATGCGCCTGCCCATCCGCGGCTCGCGCCGCGGTCGCGTGTTGTTTCACGGTGGTGGATGGTTTGGTAGCCGCAGGCTAAAGCCTGCGGCTACCAAACCAGGACCGTCGCACTAACGCGACGAGACTGGCGTCCCGCACCGATCCCGGCCACAATGGCGGTCACGCCGCGCCGAGGGTCCGTCGCCATGCGAGCCGGGTTGTGTCTGCTCGTCCTCACCTCCGCCGCCGCGCCGGCACTCGCCGATGACCACTTCGAGAAGCACATCCGCCCGCTACTGGTCGAGCACTGCCTGAACTGCCACGGCGCCGAAAAGCAGAAGGGTGGGCTGCGCCTCGACTCGAAGGCCGGCTGGCAGGCCGGTGGCGACAACGGCCCGGCGGTCGTCCCCGGCGCCCCGGACAAGAGCCCGCTCGTGAAGGCGCTCCGCGGCGCGGACGGCTTCGCGCAAATGCCGCCGAAGGGGAAACTCCCCGACGCCGTGGTCGCCGCGCTGACCACGTGGGTGAAGGCCGGCGCCTCCGACCCGCGCACCGGCGCCCCGGCGGCAACGGGCGCCGTGTCGATCGAGGCGGGGAAGAAGTGGTGGGCGTTCCAGCCGGTGAAGCGCCCGCCGGTGCCGCCGGGCGCCGCGAACCCGATCGACGCGTTCCTGCTGGCGAAACTCCGCGAGAAGGGGCTGACGTTCGCGCCGCCCGCCGACCGGCGCACGCTCCTCCGCCGCGCGACGTATGACCTCACCGGCCTGCCGCCGACCGCGGAGGAGGTCGAGGCGTTCGAGACGGATCAGTCGCCGAACGCCTTCGAGAAGGTGGTCGATCGGCTGCTCGCGTCGCCCGCATACGGCGAGCGCTGGGGACGGCATTGGCTCGACCTCGTGCGCTACGCCGACACCGCCGGCGAGAACAGCGACCACCCCCTGCCCCACGCCTGGCGCTACCGCAACTGGGTGATCGACGCGGTCAACGCCGACCAGCCCTACGACCGGTTCGTGCGCGACCAGCTCGCCGGCGACATCCTCGCCGCCCGCGGCCCGGCGGCGGAGTACGCGCCGCGCGTCGTCGCCACCGGCTTCCTCGCGCTGGCTCGGCGGTTCGACCACGACAGCGACAAGTCGATGCACCTCACCCACGAGGACGGCATCGACACCATCGGCAAGGCGCTCCTCGGCCTCACGCTCGGCTGCGCCCGCTGCCACGACCACAAGTACGACCCCGTCACCGCGAAGGACTACTACGCCCTCTACGGCATCCTCGACAGCACGAAGTTCGCCTTCCCCGGGTGCGAGGCGAAACAGCAACCACGGGACATGGTGCCGCTCGTGCCGCCGGCCGAGTGGGCGCGCACGGTCCGCCCGTACCGCGAGAAGTTGGCCGCGCTCGACGCCGAGTCTCGGGCGGCGGCCTCCGCACTCTTGGAGCGGTCACAGGAACTCCAGGCGAAGTTCGTGAAGTCGCGCCAGCCGATCGGCTCGGGGGAGATCGCCGACGGCGGCGAGGCCGCGTTCGGCACGCACACGGTCGAGGTGAAGGCCGGCGATGTGCTGATGCTCTCGGTCACGCCACTGAAGAACCACGGCGCCGACACCACGCTCGTCGAGTGGGACATCGCCGAGGTCGCCGGCGCGCGCCGGTGGAACGCGACTGCCGACCTCACGGCCGACCTCCTCGCCGGCAACCCGCACGCCGACGGCCACGGTAACGCGGGCGTGTGGTGGTTCTTCGACGCCCGCAACCACCCGACGCTGCTTCCCGAAGCCGCCCGCGACCTGATGGGCAAGCCCGGCCTCGCCGTGTGGCGGAACGGCGACACGCCGTCGGTGTTCGTGAACGCTGCGGCCACGCCGGCGAAGGTGTGGACGGAACTCGCGCCGCGGTCGCTGTTCGTTCACCCGGCGCCGAACGGCAACGTCGCGCTGGCGTGGCTGAGTCCGGTGAACGGCACGGTCCGCGTCACCGGTCGCATCAAGGACGCGCACCCGGGTGGGCCGGACGGCGTCGGTTGGGTGTTGGAACGCTTCGCCACCAACGTCCGCGGCACCCTCGCCGAACTCGCCGATAGCCGCGACCGGGTTCGGGCGGTCATGGCGCGCCGCGCCGATCTGATGCGCGCGGCCCCGAAGGAGGACGTCGCGTTCGCCGTGGTCGAGGGGACGGCCGCCGACGCGCGGCTGCACGTCCGCGGCGATCCGGAAAAGCTCGGGCCGGCGGTGCCGCGGCGGTGGCTCGAAGTGCTCGGCGGGCAGTCCGTGACGCCGAACGCCGGGAGTGGCCGGCTCGACCTCGCCGGCTGGGTCGCGTCCGCGGACAATCCGCTGACGGCGCGGGTGATGGTCAACCGTATCTGGCTCCACCACTTCGGCCGCGGGCTGGTGAAGACGCCGAACGACTTCGGTACCCGCGGTGCCCCGCCGACGCACCCCGAACTCCTCGACTGGCTCGCCGCCGAGTTCGTGTCGGGCGGGTGGAGCGTGAAGGCGATGCACCGGCGGATTATGCTGTCGGCCGCGTACCAACAGGCGGCCGGCGCGGCGCCCGACCACGACCTGTACGCGCGCTTCGAGCGCCGCCGGCTGAGCGCGGAGGAGATCCGCGACAGCCTCCTGGTCGCCGGCGGGAACCTCGACCGCACGCCCGCCGGCCCGCACCCGTTCCCGCCCGAGTCGGCGTGGAACTACACGCAGCACATGCCGTTCGCCACGTTCTTCGAGACGGTCCGGCGCAGCGTCTACCTCGTCGGCGTGCGCAACCGCCGCCACCCGTTCCTCGGCCTGTTCGACGGCGCCGACCCGAACGCCACCACTCCACAGCGCCAGACGACGACGGTGCCGACGCAGGGGCTGTACTTCCTGAACGACCCGTTCTTCCACGCCCAGGCCGACCGCCTCGCCGGGCGTGCGCTCGCGGTGCCGGAGGCCGACCGGCTCGGCGTGTTGCTCCGCACCACGTTTCAGCGACAGCCGACCGCTGCCGACCGCGCCACCGCGGCGGCGTTCCTCGACCGCTACCGCCGCGCCGGCCCGGACGACCGCGCGGCGTGGGCGGCGCTCGCGCGGGTGCTGCTGGCGAGCAACGAGTTCCTGTTTGTGGAATGAACTCCATTGCGGAATGCGGAATTCGGATTGCGGAATGACCGAACCCGATCGATCACGTGAGGGCCGCCCCGTGTCTTGGAAATCCGCGTTCCGCGTTCCGCATTCCGCAATGGGGCACCGCCGCGCGTTCGTTCGCTCCGCGGTCGCCGGGTCGCTCCTGATGCCCGGCCTCCTCAGCGAGCTCCTCGCGGCCGACGCCGCCGACCCGCTCGCGCCGCGCCCGCCGCACTTCCCGGCGAAGGCGAAGGCCGTCATCTTCCTGTTCATGAGCGGCGGCGTGTCGCACGTCGACTCGTTCGACCCGAAGCCGCGCCTCGCCGCCGACCACGGCAAGCAGGTGACGTTCGACCACCCCGAGACGCGCAACCGCCCCGGCTACGAAAAGCTGTTCCTGAAGCGCCCCGATTGGGCGTTCCGCCCGCGCGGCCGCAGCGGCACCGAGGTCAGCGACCTGTTCCCGCACGTCGGCGGGGTCATCGACGACGTCGCCCTCATCCGCTCGATGCACACCAGCCACTCGAACCACTACAACGCCACGCTCGGGATGCACACCGGGTCGTTCGCCACCGCGCGGCCGAGCATCGGGGCGTGGACGAGCTACGGCCTCGGCACGGTGAACCGGAACCTGCCGTCGTTCCTGGTACTCGCCCCGCAGATGCCCTATGCCGGTACGCAGGTATGGGCGGCCGACTTCCTGCCCGGGGCGCACCAGGGGACGCGCGTGGTGCCCGGCGCCGAGCCGGTCGCCAACCTCCGCCCGCGCGTGCCCACCGACCGCCAGCGGCTCGAACTCGACGCGCTGGCGGCGTTCAACGAGGCGCACCGGTCGGCCCGCGCCGACGACCCGCAACTCGCCGCCCGCGTCCGCTCGTTCGAGACGGCGTTCGGGATGCAGTCGAACATGCCCGAGGCGCTCGACCTGTCGCGCGAGACCGACGCCACCCTCGACCTATACGGACTGCGTCGCGGGCAGACCGACGGCTTCGGCTGGCAGTGCCTCGTCGCCCGGCGGCTCGTCGAGCGCGGCGTGCGCTTCGTCGAACTCATCCACACCGGGTCGTCGGGCAATTGGGACTCGCACGGCAACATGGCCGACCACGGCCGCCTCGCGGCGCAGGTGGACCGGCCGATGGCGGGGCTGATCCGCGACCTGAAGCAGGTCGGGCTGTTCGACGACGTGCTGGTGGTGTGGACGACGGAGTTCGGCCGCACGCCGTTCAACAACACACCGCAGAACGCCGGCCGCGAGCACCACAGCTGGGCGTTTAGTTCGTGGCTGGCGGGGGCGGGGGTGAAGCGCGGCGTCGTCCACGGGGCGACCGATGAGCACGGCATCCGGGCGGCGGAGCGGCCGGTTCACGTCCACGACTTCCACGCCACCATCTTGCACCTGATGGGAATTGACCACGAACGGCTCACATATCGCCACGCCGGGCGTGACTTCCGCCTGACCGACGTGAGCGGGACGGTGGTGCGCGACGTGCTGGCGTGAGGGGCAACCGGTCGTTATGACGGGGCGCCCTGTCCCGAATCGGTAGCCGCGGGCTTCAGTCTGTGCTATGCAGCCACAAGCTGAAGCCCACATCTACCGGTCGGCGCAGGACGAGGTGCTCGCCACAATCGATTGCCCCGCAAGCACATCCGCGAATCGATCATCGCACCATCGCCAGGGTGTCGACCTGCCCGACGAGCTCGCGCTGTTAACCCAGGTTAACAGAGCAGACCGGTTCTTCCGCTCCGGCGGGAACTTCCTGTGCTAGGGTTCGGACGACCCACGCCACCGCATCGCCCGGGGCCGCCATGTCCGTCCGTATCGAGAGCCACACCGAGCCCATCCCGGGCTACAAGCTGCTCGACCGCCTCGGGTCGGGCGGGTTCGGCGAGGTGTGGCGGTGCGAGGCGCCCGGCGGCATCTTCAAGGCCGTGAAGGTCATCTTCGGCGACCTGCGCAGCCACGACAACGACCTCGTCCGCTACGCCGAGCAGGAGCTCAAGGCGCTCAAGCGCGTCAAGCAGGTCCGCCACCCGTATCTCCTCGCGCTCGACCGGTACGACATCGTCGACGGCCGGCTGATGATCGTGATGGAGCTGGCCGACTGCAACCTGTGGGACCGGTTCCGCGAGTGCCGCGACAAGGGGCACCTCGGCATCCCGCGCGCCGAGCTCCTCGGCTACATGGAGGAGACCGCGGAAGTCCTCGACCTGATGGACGGCCAGTTCGGCCTCCAACACCTGGACATCAAGCCCCAGAACCTGTTCCTCCTGCACAACCACGTCAAGGTCGCCGACTTCGGGCAGGGGAAAGACCTGCAAGGCGTGATGGCGAGCGTGACCGGCGGCATCACCCCGGTTTACGCCGCCCCCGAGACGTTCGACGGCATCGTGTCGCGGTTCTGCGACCAGTACAGCCTGGCGTGCGTGTACCAGGAACTGCTCACCGGCCAGCGGCCGTTCGACGGGTCGAGCATGAGCCAGCTGCTCATGCAGCACCTCCAGCTCCCGCCGGACCTCGCCCCGAGCCCGCCGGCCGACCGGCCGGCGCTCCAGCGGGCGCTGTCGAAGCGGCCCGAGGACCGCTGGCCGACGGTCCGCGCGTTCGTGCGGGCGCTCCGCGAGGGGGACGGCGCGACCGCGTCGGTCACCCGCGCCGGCACGTCGACCGGCGACTCGACCGACAACCTCGGGCCGAAGCCCGGGTCCGGCCTCCACGGGCTGAGCCTGGAGACGCCGGCGCCGCGCGGGGTGACCGAGACCGACAACCATGCCGTCCTCGCCACCCCCGCCCCGCCCGAGGTGACCGGCCCCGGCCCGCTCCGCCCGGCGCTGGTCATCGGCGTCGGGCAGGCGGGGCTGCGCGTCGTGCAGCGGCTGCGGTTCGAGCTGACCGAGCGGTACGGCCCGGCCGAGTTCACACCGCTCCTGCGCACCCTCGTCATCGACACCGACCCGGACACGCTCGACGACGCCGCCCGCCCACGCCCGGCCGACCGCCTCGCGGCCCTCCCCGCGGAGATGGTCGTGCCGGCGAAGCTGAACCGCGCCAGCCACTACCTCAAGCCTCGCCGCAACGGCCGCAACCTGACCGAGGGCTGGTTCGACCCGCAGCTCCTCTACCGCATCCCGCGGACGCCGCAGACGATGGGCCTGCGCCTGTTCGGCCGGCTGGCGTTCATGGACCACTACCGGGTGGTGATGGCGAAGGTCGGCGCCGAGCTCGACGCCGCCCTCTCGCCCGACAGCCTCCACCTGACCGAGCAGCGCACCGGCCTCCGCCGCCGCACCAACCGGCCGCGGGTGTACGTCGTCGCCGGCGCCGGCGGCGGGACCGGCGGCGGGATGCTCCGCGACGTCGCCTACGCGGTGCGCACCCGGCTGAAGCGGATGGGATACGAGCACCCGGAGCTGGTCGGCGTGGTGCTCCTGCCGCCGGCCGACGCCTCGCTCGCCCCGCCGCTGGCGCTCGGCAACACCTATGCCACGCTCACCGAGCTGAACCACTACTCGCGCCCGGACAGCACCTTCACCGCCGGCTACGACGACCGCGGCGGGGCGGTGAAGGAGAAGGACGCGCCGTTCACCCGGGTGGTGCTCGTGCCCGGCCCGGTCGGGTCGATCTTCAGCGGCACGCGGACGACGCCGTGACTGTCATGGCCGACGAGATTGGCGCTGACGAGATATTTCGAGACGCGTGCGCTCTCCTCCGCGGAGCACCCGGCTCCCGCGAAAATGGAACCCACAAAGTCCTGCAGGACGCCTGCTTCTATCTTCATTGTGCTCTGCTCTTTTTGTTTGACGGCGATGCGCCGCCTATCCTTCGTAAGAGTAAATCGATGATGGGCCGATAGCGCTACGTCACGTCGACGCGATGGGCTTGCCGACGCCGAGCGCCGCCGCGTAGCCGCGGTTCCAGGTCGGGCTGATGACGACCTCGTTCACGCACAGGCTGGGCGGCAGCT
>JAFKFQ010000208.1:0-8703 GCA_017308215.1 bacterium
CGGCGGCCTGTGACGGCGACCGGTCACCCGGGTCGTCCGCTCGGGCACCCGTACCAACGACCAGCCGGCTCACGCCGGCCGTTCGCCTACCCCGGCAAAGGGTTGGGGGCCAAAAACGTGTCCGCCGGCTCGGTCTTCGGCACCACCACGATGCCGCCCTCGGTCACGGCGAAGCCGCGGAGGCGGTCGAACTCGAGGTCGTAGCCGAGCACCGTGTACGGCGGCAGCTTCACGTCCTTGTCGATGATCGCCCGGCGGACTCGGCAGTAGCGTCCCACGTCCACGCCGTCGAGCAGGATCGAGTCCTCGACGACCGAGTAGCTGTTCACCCGTACCCGCGGCGACAGCACGCTCCGCCGCACCTGCCCGCCCGACACGATGCTCCCGGGGCACACCAGGCTGTCCAGCGCCTCGCCACGGCGCGCCTGGCCCGGCGGGCCGTCGGCGCTGAACACGAACTTCGGCGGCGGCAGCTGCGGGTGGAACGTGCGGATCGGCCACTCGCCGTCGTACAGGTTCAGTACCGGGTCGATGTTGATGAGGTCCATGTTCGCCTGGTAGTAGGCGTCGAGCGTGCCCACGTCGCGCCAGTACGGTACGGCCTTGCGGTTCTCGTCGCGGAACCGGTAGGCGAAGACGCGGCGGCCGTCCTCGATCATCCGCGGCAGGATGTTCTTGCCGAAGTCGTGCTCGCTGCCCGGCTGGGCGGCGTCCTCGCACAGCAGCTCGAACAGCAGCCGCGTCGGGAACACGTAGATGCCCATCGACCCGAGGGCGTGGTGCGGGTCACCGGGCATCGGCGGGGCGGTCGGCGGCTTCTCCAGGAAGCTCTTGGCCCAGTCGTCGGCGGAGGCCTCGATGATGCCGAAGTGGCGCGTCTCCGCGAGCGGCACCGGGATGCAGCCGATGGTCACGTCGGCGCCGCGCTCGCGGTGGGCGCGGATCATCCCGGCGTAGTCCATCTTGTAGATGTGGTCGCCGGCCAGGATCAGGATCAGGTCGGCGTCCTCGCGCTCGATCGAATAAATGTTCTGGTAGATGGCGTCGGCCGTCCCCTTGTACCACGTCTCGTCGATCCGCTGCTGCGGCGGCAGCACCTCGACCGACTCGCCGAGCTCGGGGCTGAGGAAGTTCCACCCGGCCCGGATGTGCCGGTCGAGCGACCGCGACTTGAACTGCGTCAGCACCAGGATGCGGCGGAGGCCGCTGTTGATGCAGTTGGACAGGGTGAAGTCGATGATCCGGTACAGCCCGCCGAACGGCACGGCCGGCTTGGCCCGGTCGCGGGTGAGCGGTTCGAGGCGGGTGCCGCGCCCGCCGGCGAGGATGACCGTCAGCACGCCCCGCATTCCTTGCTCCGCTCGTTCGGGGAGAGTGCCGCGCTAGCGGCGGGGTAGTTCGTGGTACACCCGGGCGTGCGGGGCGGCCATCCGGTCGGCGGCGAACCGCCCCGCGGCGCGGGCCTTTCCCGACGCCCCGAGGCGCGCCGCGGCGCCCGGGTCGGCGAGCAGGGTGTGCGTCTTGGCGGCGACCTGCGCCTTCTCGCCGACGCCGACCAGCTCCGCGGTCTCGCCGTCTTCCACCGCCTCGGCCACGTCGGGGTTGTTCCACGCGACCACGGGGCGGCCGGCGGCCATCGCTTCGAGCGCGAGGCTCACCCCGCCGCGCGCCTGGAGCACCCACACCGCCTCGGCCAACCCGAGCACCACCGACAGGTCGGCGCGCGGGCCGGGGAAGTGGACGCGGAGGTCGTCGAACGCCAGCGCGCGGCCGAACGCCTCCAGCCCGGCGCGGTCCGGGCCGGCGCCGAAGACGACGAGGTGCAGGTCGGTGAACGTATAGCGGAGCATGTCGAACGCCCACACCGCCGCCTTCAGCGACGCGCTCGGTTCGATCGTCCCCGCGGTGGCGACGAAGCGGGCGCCGGGCGGCAGTCCGATCTCCTTCAGGAACGCGGCCCGGTCGGGTGGCGGTGGCGCGGCTTCGACCCCCGGCGCGATGCGCGTGAGGTGGTCGCCGCAGACGCCGAGCCGCCGGTAGCGCTCGGCCTCCGCCCACGACGCCGCGATCACCCGCTCCGCCCGCCGCAGCGCCCGCGCCGTCAACCAGCCTTTCACGCCGCCCTCGGCGTCGCCCGCGGCGGCCGCGACCAGCGGCGGGCCGCCCCAGCGGCTCAGCACACTGCCCACGCGCACCGCCGCCGGCCCCCACGCATGAATCACGCGCGGGCCGGCGGCAGCGACGACCGCCCGCAGGTGGCGCCAGCCCGTCACGTCGAGCGGCGGGCGGAGCGGCGCCGCGTGAACGGCCACACCCGCCGCCCGCAGCGCCGCCGCGGCCGGCGTGTCGGCCTTCCCGAGCACCACGACCACGGGTGCGAACCCGTGCGCGGCCAGCCGCGGCGCGAGGAGCGCGAGCCGGCGGGCGGCGCCGGTCGCGCCGAGGTCGGAGGCCAGGAACAGCACGCGGTCGCCGGTCACGTCCCCGACCCGGACAGGACGCCGATGTACGGCAGGTGTCGGTGCTCGTCGTTGTAGTCGAGGCCGTAGCCGACCACGAACTTGTCCGGGATCGTGAACCCGACGAAGTCCGGCTCGAACGGCACCTCCTGCCGCCCGACCTTCCGCAGCAGCACGCCGACCTTCACCGTCTCCGCCCCGCGGTCGAGCAGGTGCGCCACCACGCGCGTCAGCGTCTTCCCGGTGTCGAGGATGTCGTCGATCAGTAGGACGTGACGGCCGGCGAGGTCGGGGAGGAGTTCGTCGCGGATGACGAGCTTCCCCGCGGTCGTCGCCTCGCCGCGGTAGCTCGACGCGGTGAGGAACGCGACCCGCAGCGGCAGGTCGATGCGGCGAATCAAGTCCGCCATGAAAACGAGGCAGCCGGTGAGGATGCCGACGACGGTGACCGGGCGGCCGTCGTGGTACGCCGTCCCGATTTCGACCGCCATGCGGTCGACCCGCTCGCGGATCCGGTCGGCGGTGATGAGCACGTCCATCGGGACAGTTTCGACGTTCTCCGCGCGCGTTTCAAGTTTCGCGCGGCCGGATTCTGCATAGCCTAAACTGAACCCGTAGTCGTCTCGTCGTGTCCGTGTGCGATCGCCCGCCCTTTGTGACCGTGGAGCCCCGATGGCCAAGCGGCTCGATCAGGTTCTCGTTATCGACATCGAATCGACCTGTTGGGACGGCGGCTACCCGCCGAAGGGGCAGGCGAACGACATCATCGAGATCGGCCTGTGCCCGCTGGAGCTGGGCACCGGCCGGCGGCTGGAGAAGCGGAGCATCCTGGTGCGCCCGGAGCGCTCGACGGTGAGCCCGTTCTGCACGCAGTTGACCACGCTGACGCAGGAGCAGGTGGCCGGCGGGATCGCGTTCAAGGACGCCTGCAGGCTGCTGGAGGACGAGTACCTCTCACAGGCGCGGCTGTGGGCGAGCTTCGGCGACTACGACCGGAAGCAGTTCGACAAGCAGTGCCGCGAGACGGGGGTGCGCTACCCGTTCGGCCCGAGCCACCTGAACATCAAGACGCTGTTCTCGGTCGGCCGGGCGCTGCCGACGGAGGTCGGCCTGCCGCAGGCGATGGCGCTGTGCGGGCTGAAGCTGGAGGGCACCCACCACCGCGGCCACGACGACGCCTGGAACATCGCCGCCGTGCTGTGGGAGATGTTGCGGAAGCTCCGGGGGTGAGCGATGACGGCGAACAAGTGGTACATCGTGATCGGGTGCGCGGGCGGGTTCGTCGCCGGTGTGGTGGTGACGAGTATGGGACTCGCGTCGCGCCCCAAGCCGGCCGGGGACGAACCGCCGTCGGTCGGCGGTCAGAAGGCCCCCGCTACCGTCCGCGAGATCGATTTCGACAAGCGGTACGACGTCTACTGCTCGTTCTTCGAGAAGGAACCGACCGTCTTCCGCGGGAGCAAGGTGGTCGGGTTCACCGGCCCCGCGAACGCCGGCCAAGAGGTCGGCGGTGGGTCGGGGCTCAGTTCCCGGGGGTACTACCAGCACTTCGACCGCTGGCTGGTGATCGAGCAGGCCGACGGCCGACTCGCGTACATCCCGCCGAATTCCCTCCGTTACCTGGAGGCGGCGAAGAACCCGTGACAGAGCCGCACGTCCGCGGGTGCGGGGGCGTCGATCTGGTGCTCGGCAAGGAATAGCGTGCCGTCAGCCGCCGACCGGGAAGCACGCCAGGTTCCCCTCGCGGTCGCGGCAGAACAGCCGCCCGCCGGACAGCGCGACGTGCGGCCACGCCACCGCCCCGAAGATGCGGTCGCGCACGGCCAGTTCGGTGTACGCGGCCGGCGA
The DNA here is from genome assembly GCA_017308215.1 of bacterium. Lineage (GTDB taxonomy): Bacteria > Planctomycetota > Planctomycetia > Gemmatales > Gemmataceae > Urbifossiella. The sequence goes on from JAFKFQ010000208.1 coordinate 4,308, forward strand.
CCGCCCCACGCCCTCCACCAGCGCGAGCTTCCCGCTCCCGCCGTACACGATCAGCCGCCCGTCGGCGGTCGCCACGCACGACCCGGCGTCGCCGAACGCGCCGCCCTCCCACACCTGCTCGCCGGTCTCCCAGTCCAGGCAGCGCGCCCGCTGCCACGCCAGGTAAACGTGCCCGCCGGCGATCACCGGAGTGCACACCTTCGACGGGAACCGCTTCCGCCACACCTCCGTCGCCCCGGCCAGCGTCACGCGCAGCTTGCAGATCGCGTTCTGGTTGTACGCCGACGTGACGAGGACGAAGTCGTCCCGCACCGCCGGCGACGCGACGTTGTTGGCGAAGTCTGTCGCCCACGGGAACGTGGCGACCGTCTTCCCCTCCTTCCCCGCGTCGAGGCGGATCACCGCGAGGTGCCGCAGCGTGAGGACCGCCACGCACGGCACGCCCTCCACGACCATCGGCACCGGCCCCGCCGTGTGCCCGGCCTCGTCGGACATTTCCGACGCCCACGCCTCCTTTCCCGTCCGCTTGTCGAACGCGACCAGCGTGCCGCGGGGGCTGCCGACCTCGACGAGAAGCCAGTCGCGGTGGACGAGCGGACTGGACGTATACCCGTAGTCGCGGACCGGCGAGCGGCCGATCCGGGGCCGCTGCTTCGCGCCGTAGGCGTCGTACAGGTTGAGCTTCCACACCTCGTTCCCGCCGGCCACCGTGTCCCGGCAGCGCAGGTCGCCGTCCGGGCCGAGCGTGTAGAGGAGTTTGGTATGCGGGTCGTACTCGGGCGTGGACGACGGGCCGGAGTAGAACCCCTCGTCGCCGGCGTGGAACCGGCCGTAAAGCGGCCCGGCGGCTTTCACCGTCCACGCCTCCTTCCCGTCGCGCGCGTCCAGGCAGCGCACCACGTCGCCACCCCCACCGCGACCGAAGGCGTAAACCTTCCCACCCACGACGACCGGCGAGCTCGCGCCGGCACCGACGGCGGCGGTCCATGCCGGCTTCTCGGCGAGCCACTTCCCGCCCGCCCACCCGGACGACTCGGCGGTATGCCCGTCGCGCGTCGGCCCGCGCCAGCACGGCCAATCCGCTGCCGTCGCCGGCACCAACATCAGGACGACTGTCGGGAAGACGAGTGCGATCCGGGGCATGGGCACCTTGGCGGGGCGCGGTGGGTTGTTTGGTGAGGGAATGCCCCCGGTGATGACAGGAGTTGTCACCGGGGGCTGGTCGGGATTTGAACCCACGACCTCTTGCACCCAAGGCACTCTCCGTCACCGTTGGCCCGGATGGATGATTCCACCACACAACGAGTTACGTCGTCAAGTCTTGTAGCACGCCACAACGATTGTCCATTTGGGAATGGCGGAATTCGTAGGCGAGCCGAACGGGGCGAAGAGAAAATCGGGGGGTTACATGTCCCTGAATTAGCTACTCAGCCCCGTGTTCCGACAGATGATGCCGCGGGCAAAATGACCCGCCGAGAGTCGCGAAATCACCTGACAGTCCTAGCTTTTCCAGCAAGCTGAGAAGATCGACAAACGTCGCCGGCGATAGTCGAAATACAAGGGCATTTCGCGGGCGGGGCCGGGATTTCCGGAGCAAACGGAGGAGCGGGTGCCCCGCCACCTTCGACGATCCTTGGGCAGCAAGGTGGTCGCCCAGAGGGGCACGCACATCCCCGTTCTCTGCGTCGTACCACTCTCACCGCACCTCACACCGCCTTCGCCTCGCGCAGCCGCGTCCCAGCCACCGCGCCCACTCCGGCCGCGGCATCGTCACCGAGCTGCACGTCCCGACGCGAACGGCACCCCCCACGACCGCAACGACGGCCTCGCCGACCAACAGGTAGGCGGCGTCGCGCTTCGGGTCGGGCTTGCCCCAGCGGACGAGCGCGATGGTGGCCCATCACGTCGTTCGCACTCGTGATACAACTCGGCATCACGCCCCGTCCGGTACCCCGGCACCTCTTGGGAAAAATTTCGTGTCCCTGCCTCACACTTCCTGCACTATGGGGGTGCCACCGCGGACGGAGGCCGCTATGTTCGACCCGCGGATCACCGCCTGCCTCGGGCGCGCCGCCCGGCTCCTCGCCCGCCCGGGGCCGGAGACCGCCGACGCCCGGCTCCTCGAGCGGTACGCCCGCGACCGCGACCCGACGGCGTTCGCCGAGTTACTCGCCCGCCACGGCCCGGCCGTGTGGGCGCTGTGCCGGCGGCTGGCGCGTACCGAGGCCGACGCCGAGGACGCCTTCCAGGCCACGTTCCTGGTACTCGCCCGCCTGGCCGGGCGGGTCCGCAGCGCGGCGTCCCTCGGGAGTTGGCTGTACGGGACCGCCACCCGGATCACCCGCCGCGCCCGGGCGCGGGCGGTGCGGGTTCCCGACCCCGACCGCCTCACGCCACCCGTCGCCCCGCCGGAACCCCCGGCCGAGGTGAGCTGGAACGAAGTCCGCGCGGCCCTCGCCGAGGAGGTCTCCCGGCTCCCGGACGCCCTCCGGGCGGCGGTCCTCCTGTGCTACTTCGACGGGCTGACGCAGGACGAGGCGGCCGTAGCCCTCGGGTGGACGCCGCGCGCGGTGAAGGCCCGCGTCGCCCGGGCTCGCGACCGCCTGCGGGCACGGCTCACGCGGCGGGGCATCGACCTGTCCGCGGCCCTTGCCGTCCCACTCCTCACGACGGACCTCCGGGCCGCCCCGCCGCACCTGTGCGCGGCGCTCCTGGCGGCCGCCGTCCCCGGGCGGCGCGACCCGCCCGGGGACGGGCTCTCGCCCGCCGCCGTCTCGCTCGCCCGAACGGAGGCTCCCGTGCCGCTGCTGAGACCCGCCGCCCTGCTCGCCACCGCCGCGGCTGTTTTTGCCGCCGGAGCGCTCGCCGGCCAGCCCGCCCGGCCGCCGGGCAACGCGCCCGCCGCCCTGCCGGCCGCCGCGGCGGAGCCGAAGCTCCCGCCCGGCGGGGTGCGGATCGGGACGACGGAGTTCCGGCAGACCGGGTGGCACTCTCGGGTGTTCTTCGCCGACGGCGGACGGACACTGGTGACCGCCGGGGAGGGAGTGGTCGTCCGGTACTGGGATCTCGAGCGCGGCCGAGTGGCCCACGAGCTCGAGCTCAAGGGAAGCTACCAGGATGCCGCCGCCACCCCGGACGGAACCCTCCTCGCGGTCGTTGGCGTCCGCCGGGCTGCGGGCGACGCTGTCCCGGTCGAGCCCGTCCTGTGGCTGATCGACGTGGCGGCCCGGGCGGTCCGGCACGTGGTCGGCCTGCCGGGGAACCTCGGCGGCAACTCCCAGAAGGTGTGCATTAGCGACGACGGCCGACGGGTGGTCGTCGAGTACGAGGGGGACGTCCGGGTCATCGACACCCGGTCCGGGGACGAGCTGATGCGGCACAAGGGCCGGGTGAACGCCGGCACCCTCGCCGTCTCCCGGGACGGGAAGCTGATCGCCTTCGGCCGGTATGACCTGTTCCTCTGGCGGTGGGACACCGGCGCGGAGCCGAAGACGTTTGCCCGGATCGGGAGCTTCGGGGTCCAGGCCGCCGGGTTCTCGCCCGACGGCAAGACCCTCCTGGCCGTGACCGACGGCCGGGTGGCCGCGTTCGACGTCGCGACCGGGCGGCAGACCGGGAGCTTCGCCCCCCCCGGCGGCACGCCGTGGAAGTGGGCGTTCAGCCCGGACGGGCGGACGCTCGCCGTGACCAACTTCGGGTCGGCCGGGACGAAGGGCGACGACGCCGTCGTCCTGGTAGACCCGGCGACCTGGACGGAAGTCGGCCGGTTCCCCGTCGGCCGGTCGAGAGCGTCGCACGTCGGCTGGTCGGCGGACGGCGCCCGGCTCGCGGCGGTCACCGACTACCGGGTGTGGGCGTGGGACGTAAAGACCCGGCGGTCGCTCGGCCCGGGTGCCCCGGGGCACGAGGGACACGTCACCGGGTTCGCCTTCGGCCCCGACGGCCGGCTGTACACCGCCGGCGACGACCACACCGTCCGCTCCTGGAACCCGGCCACCGCCGCCCCCGGCCGCGTGCTGCCCCACGACGGCTGGGTGCGCGGGGTGGCCGTGTCGCCCGACGGCGCCCTCGTCGCCGGGTCGGCCCTGCGGAACGACCTCCGCGTCTGGGACGCGGCGACCGGGGCCGAGCGGTTCCGGCTCCTCGGCAACGGCGAGATGGGCGGCCGCCGCGAGGTCCGGTTCACCCCGGACGGCAAGCGACTGGTGGCGTGGGGCGACGACCTGTACCTGCGGGTGTGGGACGCCCGGAACGGCAAGCTGCTCGCCGAGCACCGTACCCTTCCCGACGGGGTGACCGAGGCCCAGCTCGACGACGAGCGGCAACAGCACCTGATGATCGGGTTCGCTCCCGGAGCCCTCAGCGCCGACGGTTCGGCCCTCGCCTTCGGCCGGCA
>JAFKFQ010000208.1:8730-20835 GCA_017308215.1 bacterium
CCACAACCGGGAAGGAGCGGACTCGGTTCGAGGCCGACCCCGCCGGCCTCTGGTCGCTGGCCCTGTCGCCCGACGGCACCCGGGTCGCCGTCGGCGGCCGCGGCAAGTCGATCCAGACCCGTCTCCCCGACGGGCGGACGCAGTACTCCAGCACGGACGAGCACCGGACCGTGGTCTGGGACGTCGCGACCGCGAAGGTTCTCTGGGGGGCGACCGTTCCCGGTTCCTCCGCCCGCCCGCTCGCATTCTCCCCGGACGGCCGGCGGCTCGCGGAGCTGGTCACGGAGAAGGAGAAGGCGTACGTCCGGGTGTGGGACGCGGCAGACGGGAAGAACCTCGGCCGGGTCGACCTCCCGACAGGCGGTCACCACCTGGCATTCGACCGCACCGGCCGGCGGCTGGCCGTCTCCCACCGGGACACGACCGCCACCCTGTACGACCTGGACACCGCGCTGCGGCCCGGCGCCGCCGACTGAGGGAGGGACGACATGCTCGCGCTCCTGGTGCTCTGCCTCGGGCAGCCCCCGGCCCCCGCGGCCCCGCGGCCGGCCGGGCTGGCCCCCGACCTCGCCCCTCCGGTCCACGTCACGGCCAACGGCAAGCCCGTCGACGTGGAGCGGAGCGGCCACGCCGCCCCGTTCGTCGGCGACTTCTACGGGGACGGCAAGCCGGCCCTGCTCGTCGGGCAGTTCGACGGCGGGAAGCTCCGCGTCTACCGCAACCTGGGGACCGCGACGGAGCCGAAGTTCGGCGACTTCGAGTGGTTCCGGGCCAGCGGCGCCCCGGGCACGATCGAGCCGGGGTGAGACATCGGGTTCTGTCCACAGTTGGTGGACCTCGACGGGGACGGGAAGGCGGACGTCATCTCCGGGTCGTGGCCCGGCCGGATCACCTGGTTCCGGCGGGACGGGGCCGGGTTCGCGGGCGGCGAGGCGCTCCGACACAAGGACGGCACCCCGGTGAACCCGGCGGCCGGCACCCACGCGTTCGCGGTCGACTGGGACGCCGACGGCAAGCCCGACCTGGTCATCGGGACCGCGGGCGGCGAGGTTCTGCTCGCGCCCAACGTCGGCACCCGCGAGCGGCCGGAGTTCGGCGAGGCGCGGCCGCTCGACGCCGGCGGCCAAAAACTCGCGATCCCGTCGGGGTGCGCCGCCCCGGCGGTGGCGGACTGGGACGGCGACGGGCTCCCGGACCTCGTCGTCGGGGCACAGGACGGGAGCGTGGTGTGGTTCCGGAACGAGGGCCGCCGGGGGGCGCCGAAGCTGGCGGCGGCGCGGCCGCTCGTCCCGCCCAGCCCGTCGCCGTGGCACGACGACAAGTCTCGACGGCCCGGGGAGTGGGGGGTGCGGGTCCGGCCGGCGGTGGTGGACTGGGACGGGGACGGGAAGCCGGACCTGCTCCTCGGCGACCTGTGCGGCGGGTTCGAGGCCCGGCCGGGCGCCACCGCGGAGGAGCGGACCGAGGAACGGGACGCGACGGCGCAGCTGCCGACCCTGCGGGCGGAGTGGGCGGCGGCGTACCAGGAGTTTGAGGCGGCGGCCGACGCGCCGGAGCCGGCCGACCCAGTGGCGCGGGCGGCCCACCGGGCGCGCGTGGCCCGGCTGCGGACGACGGTCACCCGGCTGAAGGACGAGATCACCCGGCTCCAGGATGTCCGCGACCGCCACCGGTCGGGGTACATGTCGCACGGGTACGTGTGGCTGTTTCGGCGGATCACGCCGGGGAACTGAGGGATCGGACATGACCACGACGCGGCTCGTGACGGCGTGCGGCCTCCTCGCGGGATTGACCGCGGCCCTCCCCGGGCAGGACGGCCCGGCGGCCGGCGCCCCGCTGCGGCCGCCGTCGGTGCGCGCGCTCGCCTACTCGCCGGACGGCGCGGTCCTGGTCGCCACAGTAGGGTGGTCGGGCGAGCCGGGTGCGGCAGCAGCCTGGGACGTCACAACGCGGAAACAGTTGTGGGTGGGGCGCGGCCCGGCCGGGCACCCGGCGGCGGCGTTCGCCCCAGACGGCAAGTCGGTCGTGGTCGCGGACGGCACCCCGACCGCGGTGCGGCTCGACCCGCGCACGGGCAAGGGTCTGGGCAAGGTCGGCCCGCACCCGAAGGTCGTCCGGGCCTGTGCCTTTCACCCGGGGACCGGCCTACTGGCGACCGGCAGCGACGGCACCATCCGGCTCTGGGACCTCGCGGCCGGGACGGTAGCCCGGGAGTTCAAGGGCGGCCACCCGGCCGAGGTGTCGGCGCTCGTCTTCTCGCCGGACGGGCGGTGGCTGATCTCGACCGGCCCGGACGGAACCCGGGGCTGGGACGTGGCCGCGGGCACGGAACTGAAGGACGCGGTCAAGCAGGACCGGGGGACGGCGGTATACGGGCCGACCTTCGTCGCCCCCGACCGCGTCCTGTTCGGGGACAACTCGGCCACCCAGCACCTGCTCGAGTTGCCCTCCGGGCAGGAACTCCTGCGGTACAAGGGGTGGGGCGGGGGGATCGCGTACGCGCCGGCCCTGGGGGTGGCGGCATTCCACTGGCACTCCCCCGAGGTCCGGGTCATGGACCTGGCGTTCCGGCCGCCGACCGCCGAGGAGTCGGCGCGGGTCGAGAAACTGCTGCGGGAGTTCGACGACGACTCGTACGCGGTGCGGGTGGCGGCCTCGAAGGCAATGCGGGGGGTGGGCTCGGCGGCCGAGCCGGCGCTGCGGCGGGCGGCGGCGGACGGGCCGAGCGCCGAGGTCCGGATGCGCGCGCGGGAGGCGCGGAAGCAGATCCTCGAAGAGCCGCTCCGGACCCTGAAAGGTCACACGGCGCGGGTCGGGCCGATGGCCTTCTCCCCGGACGGAAAGGTGCTGGCGACCGGCGCCGACGACGGGACGGTCCGCCTCTGGGATCCGCTGACGGGCGCCGAACTCGCCCAGCTCGAGGTGCCGACCCCCACGGGCCGCTGACACGAACTTCGCCTCGGATCCCCAACGGAACCCGCCCAGCGAGCGCTGGTGGCTCGCTACTCAAGGCGATTGTTCGAGAGTCCGCTGGAGTTCTCCCCGCTGACCGTCCGTCAGCCGGGGGGCGGTGTCGGCCAGCACCCGCAGGAAGTGGTCGACCCCCGTCCGACCGGTCGGGAAGCCGATGTTGCCGCCCGGCCCGTCCCAGTTCGCCAGCATCTTCCCGTCCGCGTCGAGCACGGCACACCACGGGATCCCGCTACCCTCCTTGCCGCGGTACCGCTCCATGACCTCGCCGCCACGGGCGTACCGGCCGCGGTCGATTTCGACAAACACGAAGTGCGGTTCAAGGGTCGCCCGGTGCTGGTCGAGGAACCGGGACAGCCGCCGGCAGGGGCCACACCACGCCGCCGACTCCCGCAGGAACACCGCTTACCCTCCGCCCGGGCACGGGTCCGGGCCGCTGCGAGCAGCGTCTCGGCGTCCGGCCGCGGCGGGGCGTGCGCCGACAGGAATGCCCGGAGGCCCGCGGCCGCGGCCTTCGAGTCGTCCAGCACCGGGCACTCCGCGGCCAGCACCTTTCCGTCGTCGCCCAGGATGACGAGGGCGGGCCAGCGGCTCAGCCCCCGGTCACGGGCGTACGCCTCACGGAACGCGGCCAGCCCCGCGGCGTCCTCCGCCGACACGGCGACCTGCTCGAAGTCCGCCAGCGCCGCCACGTCCCGCTGCTTCTCGGTCAGGTCGACCAGCGTCCGGGTCGCCGCCTCGCGGGGGTCGCCGACGACGAGGAGTACCCGCATGTGCAACCGACGGGCCTCGGTCTGGGCCGCGGCGACGCGGTCGGGCAGGTTGCCCCGTCGCGCGAACAACTTGGCGGTCGTCTCCTCAAGGGTCGGCGGGCGATAGGGCCGCGGGAGCTTCGTGTCCCCGACCGGGATCGTCTCCGCCTTCGCCGGTATCAGCTTCGTCAGACCCGTCCAGGGACCGGTCTCGGGGGTCTGCTCGTAACTGAGGTGGTACTCCTCCCCGACCAGCAGCCCGGTGCAGGTGTACCACCCGTCGCCGTCCGCGACGGCGACCCCGCCGTAGGCATCGTGGAACGGGGCGTTCGGCCCCTCGTTCGCCGGGATGCGGACGCCGTACTGCACCCGCCCCCCGGGCACGGCCTTGCCGTCGTGGTCGAGCAGCCGCCCGCGGGCGGCTGCCAGCGGGCCGACGCGGACGGTCACATGCTCCTGGTCGGCCGTGATCCGGGAGAGGCCGGCGAGGGACTTGTCGGCCGACTGAGCGTACACGGCCGCCGGGACCAGGACCCGCTCGACCGCAAAGGTGCCCCCGGCGGTCGTCGTCGCTTCGAAGGGAGACCAGTTGGTTTGCCTCATGTAGCGTGAGTGGACGGCCGCCCCTGCGACCGACCGCCCGCCGGCGTCTACCACCACCCCGGTCAGGCGGCCCCGGTCAGGCCGGGGGAGGTGGATGTCGGTCACTACCTCCTTCTCGCGGTCGACGGTGATCTTGACCGACTTGACGGTGGCCGAGTGCACAAGGGTGTAGGTTCCGGGGCCGACGCGGAAGCGGTAGTTGCCGTCGGCGTCCGTCGTCGCCGACCGGTAGAAACCCAGTTCGTGATGGAACCGGTCGCCCGCCTTCCGCAACTCCTCGGGGAACACGCCCGACTTCTCTTGGAGGCTCAGGAACTCGCCGGCCACCGGCCGCTTCCCGTCCCCGACGGTCATCCGGCCCCGCAAAACCGTCCCCTCCCCGAGCCGGAAGTCGAGTCCGCCGACGGTCGCCCCCTCGCGGGCCACGCACGTGCGGGTCGCCGCGGCCCGCCGGTCGTCGACCACGGCCACCGCGTAGGCCTCCTCCCCGTTGACGGTCATCTCGTAGGATCCGTCGGCCCGGGTGGTCGCGACCCCGCGCCCGTGGTGGAACGCGGACCCCACCCCGGACGCCTCCACGACGATCCCGGGCGCCGGCATGCCGTCCGAGCCGAGCACCCGGCCCGAGAGCCGCGCCATGCGGATCATCCGCAACGTCCCGCCCGCGGCCGGCGAGTCCGACTTGAGGAGGAACGGCTCGAAATAGCTGTATTCGCGAGAGTGGGACAGGAAGCTGATGCCCGGGCTCCTGTCGGCGGGAATCCAGTCGAACGTGGCCACCCCGGCCGCGTCCGTGACGGCCTGCACCGCCGCGCAGCCGCCGATGTTGGCGTCCCCTGCCCGATCGGGCAGCTCGATGTACCACGGGAACACCGTCAGTCCCGCGACCGGCCGCCCGGCCCCGTCGACGGCCTTCACGCGGACGGTTCGCGCGCCCGACAGGACCAAGGCGATGTCTACCGGAAGCGGAAGCCGGTCACTTCCCCGCCGCTCCTTCAGTGTGGTGAAGTAGTCGAAGCCGACGCCCCCCTTGAGCGCGAACACGAACCCGACCTCGACCCCCTCCGGGTAGCGGACGACGGCCGCGCCGTCGCCGGCGGTCGAGCTTGTCGCTAGTTGCGTCAACTCGGCGGACACGAGCACGACCCGGGCGTCGGCGACGGGCTGCTTCGACACGTCGCCGACCCGGACCGTCGCGGCCCGGGCCGGCCGGAGGGTGACCCGCAGGTTCCGGGCGTCTCGGACGACGTTGAAGTAGGCCACACCCTGCTGCCGGCCGTCTTGGTCCGTGGCGATCACGACCCGCCGGAACGGCCTCGAGTATTCCTGGCCGGGCGGCAACACCATGCGGAAGGCTCCGCCGTGGTCGGTGGCGGCGGTGGGGGTATCCTTCCCGGAGCCCGCGACCCGGACCTGAGCTCCGGCCACGCCGCCGCCCGCCTCGTCCACCACCCGGCCGACGATCACCGGTGGTTCGTCACCGCCCGGCTGACGCGGTGTGACGGGGTCTGCGGCCCGGGCGTCCGCTCGGGCCCGTCCGCCCGAATCCCTCCGCCCGGGCCGTCGGGTGCCCCCGTCGCCCCCAGGACGACGGCGACGGAAACGAGGCCGACGACCGCGACAACGACCGCGGCCAGTTTGACCTTGGCGAGGATCATGGACGCGGTCCCCAGGCGGGTGAGAGTGCGAACGGCGGCCGGGGCGGTGCCGGTGGTGGCGCCCGCGACTGCGGTACGGACCAGCGACTCGGTGGGGGCGGCCGCTGCCGGGCTGGCGGACGTGGCCAGCAGGCCGGTGGGGAGCGAAATCCCGCGCCGCACGAGCCTGGCGCGGAGCCGGTCCCGCCCCCGCTCCAGGCGGCCGCGGAGGACGTCGACGCCGACGCCCAGTTCCCGGGCCGCCTCGTCCCGGGTCATGCCGTCGAGGTAGCACAGCAGGAGGGGGAGCCGGAGCGCCTCCGGCAACCGGTTGAGTTCCTCGTGCAGAATGCCACCCGCCTCCCGCACCGCCAAATCGGGCGGCTCGACGGCGGCGGGAGCCGGCCGCCGGCTCTCGATCCGGGCGCGGCGGGCCGCGTCGGTTCGGGCGAGGAGGGCGAGGCGGTGGGCGACGCTGTACAGCCACCCACCCAGCGCCGGCCGTCGGCGGATCCGGGCGGCCTCCCGGGCGAGGGTCAGGAATGCGGCCTGGAACACGTCGTCCGCGTCGGGTGAATGGCCGAGCACGTGCCGGGCGGCGGACAGTACCCGCGGCCCGTGCCGGCGGACGATCGCCTCGAACGCGGCGGCGTCGCCGTCCCGGTGGAAGCAGTCGAGCAACTCGGCGTCCGGCCGGCCGTCGGCCGCGCGGGGCAGGTCGTGGACCAGCCCCCGGAAGGGTAGGTGGGGCATCGGCGACTCCCGGCAGGGGACCGAACACCCAGTAAGAGTAACGAGACCTTGCGGACGGCATGACGATTCCAGCCGATCTCGGACGTTCTGTTCCGCCGCGCGGCCGCCCGTACTTCAGGGAGCGGAACGGCAGGCCCCGCACGTCCACGCCACCTGTGATCTCCAGACCGGGAAGATCATCCGACATGCCGGGGCTCCAGGAGCGTGCCACTCGCGGAACGGTAACCCGGCGGGGGCGGCGGAATCCGCGCACGGCGGCGCTCCCCGGCGGCCATTCACGGGTATGACAGGTCCACCCCGGGGCACGCGGATGTCCGCCGCCAGCCGTCTCCTCCGACTCACCCGCCAGGCCGAGCCCACTGCGTCCGATGGCGTTCTCCTCGCCCGCTATACCGCGGCGCGGGACGAAGCCGCGTTCGCCGAGTTCGTCTGCCACACCGATCGTCCTCCGCACCTGCGGGCCGTTCTGGGCGACGATGCGGCCACGGGCGACGCAGCGGCGGACGGCTCGTCCCGGGCGACCTACCTGGCCCGCCCCGCACTCCGAACCAGTCGCCGGTCAGCTTCGTGCGCGAGTCGAGGGGTCCCGAACGGGGATGGGGCAGGTTGCTGTGCCCGTCGGGCACAGGTATTCCGGGCGGCCAGGCAGTCGATCGCCACGGAATCGGGTAGCGGTTGTTCCGACAAGACCGTGACCAAGGGCAGCCGACCACTCGGTGCCGTGGCCGGTCCCTGGGCCGGGGTGACGCCGCAGAGCGTGACGACCCGCCGCGGGTTCCGACCGTCCTACCTGGTGGGTCCGGGCCGAGGTCGGTGCGCTGCCGCGCCGCGGGGCCGCCGGTGGGTGCGCGGCCACGGCCGGGGTGTGCCGGGAGTTGGTGGCCGCCAAGCCGGCCCGGTACACGTTCGCGGCAGTCGAGGGGGTCGAGCCGACGAACAACGAGGCCGCGCGGGCACTCCGCCATGCCGTCTGCGGGCGGAAGACCGGCTACGGGACCGACTCCGCGGGACGGAGCCGGTTCATCGGCCGCGTGCTCACCGTGGTGGCGACCTGCCGGCAGCAGGGCCGAGAGGTACTGGGCTATTTGGCGGCATGCCGCCAGGCGGCTCGGCGGGGCCGCACACATCCTCCACTTGTGCCATCTTCCTGAGTGGCACCTTCACCCGCTATCACGGCGCGAGACGCGCCCTCACGTCGCCCGGTCAGCACTTCGCACTGGCTGCGTCCGGAGGGGGGCACCGTGCCCCACATTGAGTCGACCTGCCCGGAGCGGTCCCGGCTCGAAAAACTACTGCGGGCGGCCCCCGGACCAGTGGGGACATAAGGCCGTGAACTGGACGGCTCCGCCGCTCCGTCGGCACATCGAGAAGGAGGTCGGGACCATGCCCTCCGATTCGACAGCCCGCAGACGGCTTCACCGCCTGCACTACTCGTGGAAACGGTCTCGCCACGTGCTGCCGGACGCCAAGTCTCCCCGCCCCGTGAGGCGCCAGCAGCGGATCCGCGCGAAGGTGCGCGGCCTGCCGGTGGGCCGTGCGCAGTTCGAGGGCGAGACGGAGGTCCACCCGTTCCCGCCGCTGCGGGCGGGCTGGGCTCCGAAGGGCAAGGAGGCCAACGTGGCGGTCAGTGGCCAGAACGCCCAGCGGGCCATCTTCGGTGCGATCGCCATCGAGACGGGAAGCCGGGTCGTGATGGGCAGGAAGTCGCTTTGCACGTCCGACTTCCAGGAGTTGTTGCGTCCGGTCCGTCAGCAATACGGCAACCGCAGGGTGGCGATGCTCCTCGACGGGCGTCCTGCCATACCGCGCGCGTCGAGGGCGTTAGCTCATCAGCTCGACATCATTCTGATTTGGCTCCCGCCGCGGTGCTCCCGGCTGAACCCGGTTGATCGGCTGTGGAACTGCGCCAGACAGCACGTCTGTGCGAACAGGCAGTACGGCTCGATTGAGGAGCAGGAGCGACTCTTCGTAGCGTACTGACAAGGGATGAGTGGGGATGAGGCTCTCCGCGAAGCCGGGATGTGGGCTAACAACTTCTGGTTCTTCCGAGAGAAGGCCAAAGGACATAGCAATGCGCCGAGTTGACGTGAGCGATTACCCGGAGCGATATGGGACGGCCGATGTGAAAGAATCAGAGGATGAGTACGCGGCCCGGATCCGGGGACGAGTGGGGCGGGCGTTCCACCGGCGGACGAAGGAGCTCGGATATGAGATCCGGAAGGCCGAGCCGCCAGCCCCGCCGGCGCTGGCAGGGGCCGGCGTGTGGGTCGAGTGGGTTGACGCGGGGCGATCAGACCACGTGGCGACCGGCCGGATGGCCGACCCGTGTCATCTGTCCGGGTCGAACGGCAACGCGGACTTGTGGACGCACAACCGCAGCTTGCCGTCCCGGCACCGGCGGAACACGAACGTCTTGTCCACCATGACCTCCTCCCCCTTGGTGTTTGTCAGGTACACGTTGCCCATCGTGATGGCGATGTCGCCGTGGATCTGGATGCCGTTCTCGGCGGCATTGTTGTCGTATCGCACCTTCACCCACTCCTTCAGCGCGAACCCGGTGTCCTTCGGAAAGTCCTTGTTGCCGCCGACGAAATAGGAGAGGGCGCCGTCCCGCGTGTTCCGGAAGGTGTGCTTGCCGAACGCCAGCGTCGGCTTGAAGAAGACCTTGCCTTCCTTGTAGTCGTAGAGGTCGTCGATGAGCTGACCCGCCACGGCCTTGTAGTCGCCCCCTTCCTTGTGGACCTTCCCGATCTTCACCAGCCCGTCGCACCACGCCTGTTGTGCGGCGTTTACCTCGGTCTCGGTGATAGCACTTCGCGCGGGGGGGTCGGCCGCGGGAGCGGGGGCGGCCGTCAAGGCCACCGCCACCACGGCCATCACCAACCCCGGGATCGACGAGGAAGACATCCAGCGCATGTTGTGTACTCCTCACAGGTCTGTAATTCAGCCGCCGAACGTCCCCGCTCGGGGGAGCAGGGCCAGAAACGTGAGGACCGTCCCAAAGAACAGGAACGTTCGCCGACTCACCGGAACGCCTCCAAACCGCTAGCCGAACGCCACCGCTCCTGCGGTCTTCTGGGCCGAGGCCAGTGCGTCCCGCAACTCGGCCTCGCTATCGTAACACATGTTTGCCCTCATAAACGTGCAGCCAAACTTCCTAATATCTTCCAGAAACTTGTCGGCGGTCATCTGCCGGATCAGCACGCACAGCGCCGCCGAGTCGGGCTTGAGCGTCTCGCCCAGGCTCTTCATGAAGTCGTCGTCGATGCCCACGTCACGCAGTGCCCCGGAGATGACTCCGGTGGCCGTCCCCAGGGCGAAGCCGAACAGCGGATTTAGGAACAGCAATCCGATCAGTCCCCCAGAAGCCGCCGCCGATCGCACCGGCGAAGGTGAGGTCGGACAGCTGGCGCAACTTCACCTTGCCCTTCGCGTCGCGCACGACGATCACCGCATCGATCAGGTCTACCAGGTATTCCTTTTGCATCTTCAGCAGCGCCAGCCGTACTTCTTCCGCGCGCCTCGTTCTCGTAGTCGATCACCACCAGCGTCACCGTGATCTCTCCCTCCGCTACACCTCCAGTCCAGTACCACCGCCAGCCGTCGGCGAGCTCCCACAGGTCCACGCACTCAGTCACCGCGTGGAGTTCGTACTGCCCGGCGCCGATCATGAACGTCGGCATCCGCGTTTGTCGAACCAGTTGGCGCTCTGGCTGCCGTCGGAGACCAACGGGATCGTCTCCGGGCCGGGCGGTTCCACCGCTCGCTTTGCACCGAAATCACCGACCGTCTTTGGGCGACATGAACGACGGATGGGCGACCCTGTGCACGAACTTCACTACCGCCGCCCCGCCCGCGTGGGCGTCTCACAACACCCCTCCGTAATGATTGCCACGAAAGAATCCGTGCAACCTCAGTACCGCCCGCGCCCCCGACGGCCTGTGAACTTGGGGGTAGTAGAGTACGCGCCGGCGCGAGCTTGGGGCCGACATGTCACCGGCGCTTCGTGCCTGTCGTACAACCGGACCCGAGAGCTGGCAGCCCCTGCCATTGGTGCCCCGCGGCGGCAAGGCGCGTCGATCCCACTGGGGAAGCGACACGGCTTACATCCCTTCCCGGCTCACGCCGGCCGACCTCCCCGGAGGGTAACCGACGCCTTGAGCCGACGCAACCGCCGAAGTGAAACGACTACCGGCCCAAAGGACACCGACCGTCCTCAAGCCGCATGCAGCCGACATCGACGCCCATTCCGACGTACACATGGTTTGCGTCCCGGCCGCGAACGTTCCGCCGGTCACTGGCGACACCGGCCAGCCCACCCGCGTCCGGCGGTTCGGGGCCAATGTGTGCGACCTCCCCGCCATCGCCGAGTGGCTCCGGGTGGGTAGGCGCTCCCACCAAGGTCTCCTCCTCAACCTCAACTGCGAGCGAAGGCGCGTCGAGCCCCTCGCCCACCGCGCCACCCTCCCGTCCGGCCTAGCGAGCAAGGACTCCGAGCAGGTGCTCTAGACGTTCGTCCGTCAGAGCACCTGGGACGACCGGGCGGTGGTGACCCGCGACCACAGTCTCGTGACCGTGCGGTTCGCGACGCCCAGCGGGGTGTTCGTGGCCGGCGACACTGGCACGCCCGCCCGCGGCCGGCACTCGGTCGGGGCGCCCCACCGGCACCGCGGAGCCGTGGGTAAGCGGCCGACTACCCCGGTTGCCGTGTTCGGGAGTTCGAGGCGGTTTCAAAACCGCTCAATTTCCGTTGCAGCTCGCCTGGAGGCGGCGGGTACAGAAGGCACATGCGGACAATTCATGAAACCCTTGCCCGCTCACCCCGGTCCGCTCGTAGCAGACCCGCAACCGGCGGTCGTTGGCCACCCACGCGAGTGCCCGCTCGACGACATACCGCCGGCGGCCCAACCCGCTACCGTGGGCCTCGCCCGCCTTGCCCCGCGGCTTGAGTTTCGCCCGATACCCCAGGCCCACCACCACGGCGATCAGCCACGCCACCCCGTAGGTCGCGTCGGCCAGCACCGTGCGGACCCGCCGGGCCGCGCCCGACGCGGTCGGCGCCGGCGGGAGGGCGCGCAACAGCCCCGGCAGCCGGGCCTCGTCGTTCTGGTTGGCCGGCCCGGTGTGGATCACCAGGGGCCGGCCGTGGCGGTCGGTCAGGGCGTGCCGCTTGCACCCGGCCTTGCCCCGGTCGGTCGGGTTCGGCCCGGTGTGCGCCCCCCTTTTACCGCCCGTCAGGACGCACTGTCGGCGATGACGGTGGACGGGTCGGCCGCCCCGGCCCGGCCGAGGTGGGCCAGGAGCCGCCGGTGGACGGCCGGCCAGACGCCGGCCCGGGTCCACTCCCGCATCCGTCGCCAGGCGGTCGGCCCGGACCCGCAGCCGAGTTC
>JAFKFQ010000045.1 GCA_017308215.1 bacterium
CACAAGGGAGCGGCCGGCGTGGAGTACGGACCGCGATCGGCGAAGGTGGGTTGAGCGGCCGCTCCCTTGTGGCCGCGGCTCGTGAGGCGGTTCGTCTTCTCGGTCAGCACTTGCACCAACGACCAGCCGGCTCACGCCGGCCGTTCGCCGGGGCCGACGCCGGTCGGTCGACGCCCCTGTAGGTCGGGTCGAGCCTTCGAGACCCGACCTACGACAGCGGCCTCACCAGTGCGCCGGCAGCTCGGCGCTCCTCACCCAGGCGGTGTACCACAGGTCGAGGGTCAGTTGCGCCCCGGCCCGGCATCGCGCCAGCACGAACGCCCGGCTCTCGTTCGTCGGCGCGTCGAACGCACCGGCGGCGTCGAAGTCGTAGCAGGTCTGGACGTGCGTGTGCGATTCGGCGATGAACCGGTTCACGTGCGCCCACACGTCGTCGATCACCTTCGCCTCCAGCCCGCGGCAGATCTCCTCGGGCGTGATCTTGTTCTTCTCCGGGAACCCGTCGAGCTTGGCGTGAATCCCCTTCTGCTTCACCGTGCCGTCGGGCTGGTTGCGGCCGTCGTAGTCGCGGGTGGTGTGGAGCGGCATCGCCGCGTCGCCGGTGTAGTGGGCCATGTTCCCGCCCGCCACCAGCGCCGCCATCGGCACCGACTCGTTCGTCGGCATCTTGCGGTGGTCGTAGAAGGCGACCATCAGCCGTTCGTAGTTCTCGACGATCGAGTACGGCAGCAGCCCGACCTTGTTCGGGTCCTTCTTGAGCTCGGTGTACACGAGCTTCATCGCGTCGAAGCGGTTGGTCGCCGGCAGCTGCTTGCCGTCGAGGTCTTCGAGATCGAGGAAGTGATTCCCCTCCTCGCAGCGGCGGAGGAAAACGGCGTTCCTGTTCTTCCACCGATCGGGGTCGACGGCGAAGTGCGCCAGGTGCCGCCCGCCGCCGCGGAAGAACGCCGGCACGTCGTCCGGGAGCCGCGCCGCCGCCGCGGCCGCGACCGACTCGTGCCCCCCGGCCCACCACGCCGACACGAGCCCGGTCAGCAGGCCGACGAGCGCGACGCCGGCGGCGGTGACCAGCGCGGACCGCTTCATGGCTACGGTTCCAGAACGGAGGCGATTTTTGACAGGATGAACAGGATAAGACAGGATGGGAATTCAATCCTGCCTATCCTGTTCATCCTGTCAAAATTTCTCCGCTTCTAAACACACACTTCGAGCGTGAGGAAGTGGTCCGGCTCCTTCGCGTACAGCTCGGCGGCCTTGCGGAGGGTGCGGATGCGGTCGGCGTGCCACGGGTTCTCCAGCCCCGGCATCGCGTCCGGGTACGGGAAGTTCTCCAGGTGGTCCTTGCGGATGAGCATGGCGCGGACCTTGCGGATGCGCTCCTCGCCGACCAGCTCGCACGTCAGGAACAGCGCGTACTTCACCGTCGCCACCGGCTGCCCGGCGTCCTGCTTGATGTGCCCGGCGACGAAGTGCTCGGCGACCGCGTTCAGCACGAAGTTCAGGAGGAACCAGCGGTCGTTCTTGCCGACCGGCATGATCGGGTTGTCCACGGTGGTGGCGCGGGCGGCGGCGTTCACCTTCTCGACGGCGAGACGGTTGAGGAACACCTCGTCGAGCGACCGCTCCATCACCGTGCGGATCTTCAGGTACCCGCCGGCGAAGACGTTGAGGCTGACGATGATCCGGTCGAGAAACTCCTTCTTGTGCCACTGCCGCCCGGCGACGTAGCGGCCGTACCACCGGCCGGCGAAGAACGTGGCGGTCGAGGTGATGGCCGCGACGAGGATCGTGACGATGACGCGCTTGGTCGTCTCGTTGACCACCTCGTCGGGGTTCACGTCCACGCCGAACAGAGCGAGCATTGCAGCACCCCTTACCTCACCTCTTGAAGGGGTGAAGGGGTGAGCGGGTGAAGGGGTGACGACCGGTTGTCATTCTCACCCCTTC
>JAFKFQ010000209.1 GCA_017308215.1 bacterium
TCGGGGGTGCCGGGGGGCGGGTGACACGGCCTACCTGGGACCGGGTTGCGGGCGCCGGCGCGGAAGCCGCGGGGGCGGTCCCTGACCCGCCGGCAGAAGGCCGGGAACCGGCGGGTGGCCCGGGAGCGGGTGGTGGCGGGGCACGGGATCGGGAGGAGGAAGGTGTGGCGGATCGCGGCCGACCGGTACCGGAACCCGCGGTCCCGGCACACGGTGATGGTGAAGAACGTCGCCGGGCTGCACAACCGGATGTTCGGGTAGCGGGCGCCACCCCCCAACCGCGGAGAGGCGCGCACTTCACGCGGCTATTGTGCAACGAGTCTACTGTGATGGTGCGTCCGCGGAGGCGGTCGTCCGGGCGACCGAGCAGGGTCACTCCTGCGACCCCCGCGGCACGAGCGGCCAGCTGGGGCACCGCGCCGGAACCCGACACCCGCCCACCGGCGACCGCCGGACGGCGCCTCACCGCGCGGCCGACGGCCGCCGCGTGGGCGTTTCACGCCCGTGGCGAACGACCAGCCGGCTCACGCCGGCCGTTCGCCAGGGCAGACAGCAAGCGATTGACGGACCACAACCGGTGTCGCTCGGTCGCGTCACGCCTTCCCGAGGAGCAGATCGACGACCCAGCACCCGCGCACGTGCGGCCCGCTGCCGCGGCAGTGTCCGAGCACGTCCGTGCCCGCACAGCCCGCATCTTCCAGCGCGTCAGCCAGCACCGACATCGGGGTGAAATCGCGCGACTCGTACATGCCCCGGGCGAGCGCTACGGCTGCTTCGGTGCGCCACGCCGGGTCGAGCGCGACCAGGCGGAATGGGTTGCCGAAAATGTCGCGGACCAGGAGGGACAGATAGGGGTTGATGTCCCGGTGGGTGGCCCGGTTGAGCATCCAGACCGCGTCCAGGGCATTGTTCGCGAGGTCGAAGTAGTTCCCCCCGGGCGGGTGGGTCGCGTTCGCAACAGCAGTCGCCTCGGCCCAGCGGTCGATGTCACGCTCCAATTCGAGCTGGGCGTACATCGACACGGCTCGCGCGTTGCACCATTCCCCGACCTCGCGCAGCTCGGCAAGCGTCAGAAATCCGTCGGCGTACCGTTCCGCGGCGTCCAGGTCAGCGAGGTGGTTCTTGTTCAAGAGAAGCTGCCGACTCGTCCGACAACAGGCAACCGCGAGCAACCGAATCTTCCGCTCCGTCGCGGTGCCGCGCACGAACTCGATCATCCGGGCCGGGTCGGTGCTCACCAGCCATTCGGTCTCGGTCACGGTGTCATGCCTTGCCGAGCTGCAGATCAACCACCCAGCACCCGCGGGCGTGTGGGCCGTCGGAGCGACAGTGCTCCAGCACGCCCGAGTTCACGCAGCCCGCGTCTTCGAGTGCGTCGGCGAGGACCGACAGGCGCTCGAAGGCGCGCTCGGCGTAGATGCCGGTGGCGAGCGCCACGACCGCTTCCGTGCGCCACACCGGGTCGAGTGCGACCGGGCGGAACGGGTTGCCGAAGATGCAACGAATGAGGCTCGCGTTGAACGACGTGTCCACGTTCAGTTCTTCGAGCACATCGGCCCACGCGTAGCGAATAAACGACGGCCCTTCATTCGGCCCGAACAGGTCCACGCTTACGGCGATTCGGACGAGGTACGCGATCAACCCGGCGGGGGTATTCAGACCGCGTGGTTGCGCTTCATCCTCGACCTGGCGGGCCAGCGCCATGGCACGCTCGTTCTTGGCCGGGTCCAAGTCGTCAATGAACTCCTCGAATAACTCGATCGCGGCTCGGCTTCGTGGATCGGAGACCTCGTCCCAATGGACGCGAAGTGCCGCGACCGCGGCCAAGCGGCACTTGCGGTCGAGAAACGGGCTGCGGAATGGTCGGCCGGTCGTGTCCGGACTTTCGCCGAGCGTGTACGCCTTGTAACGGTGGAGCGGCTGAGGCGATCCCCACGTGTCGGCGTCGAACTCGAAAGCCGCCACGGCGTCACCCCAGCAGGCTCATCTTCACCGCGCCGTTCACGATCGTCGCCACCGCCTTCCCCGTCACCTGCCAGCCGTGGAACGGCGTGTTCCGACTCTTCGACTTCGACGCCGCCTTGTCGATCGTCCACTTCGCGTTCGGGTCGATCACCGTCACGTCCGCCGGGCGCCCCGCCTGGAGCGTTCCGCGGTCGATGCCCAGCACCTGCGCCGGGTTCACCGTCATCTTCTCCAGCATCTGCGGCCACGTCAGGTGGCCCGGTTCGATCAGGTGAGTCACGCACAGCGGCAGGAACGTCTCCAGCCCGAGGATGCCGTTCGGCGCCTGGTCCAGCTCGCGCTCCTTCTTCTCCGGGGCGTGCGGGGCGTGGTCCGTCGCCAGCACCGACAGCGTGCCGTCCTTCAACCCGGCGATGATCGCGTCCACGTCGCGCTGCGTCCGCAGTGGCGGCGACATCTTGAAGTTGCTGTCGAACGCCCGCAGCGTCTCGTCGGTCAGGATGAAGTGGTGCGGGCACGCCTCGCCGCTGATCCGCACGCCCTTCGCGATCCCCTGCCGGATGAGGTCGACGCCGCCGGCCGTCGAGACGTGGAGGATGTGGCAGCGCCCACCGGTCAGTTCGGACAGCATGATGTCGCGGGCGATCATGATGTCCTCGGCGACCGCCGGCATGCCGCGCAGGCCGAGCTGCGTGCTCACCAGCCCCTCGTTCATCACGCCGCCCTGCGTGAGTTCCAGGATCTCGGCGTGGACGAGCACCGCCTTGCCGAGCATCTTGCAGTACTCGAGCGCCCGCCGCATGATCTCCGCCGAGTACACCGGCGCGCCGTCGTCGGTGAACGCCACCGCCCCGCCCTCGACCAGCCCGCCGAGCTCGGCGAGTTCCTTGCCGTCGCGGTTCTTGGTGACGGCGCCGATCGGGAAGACGTTGCAGTTCCCGGCCCGCTTCGCCTGGAGGATGACGAACTCGGCCATCGCCCGGCTGTCGAGGGCCGGCTCCGTGTTCGGCATGCACGCCACCGACGTGACCCCGCCGGCGACGGCGGCGGCGGTGCCGGTGGCGATCGTCTCGTCCTCCTCGCGGCCGGGCTCGCGGAGGTGGACGTGCATGTCGATCAGCCCGGGCGAGACGATCATCCCGGTGCAGTCGAGGGTGCGGTCGGCGGTGCGGCCCGGCTGCGGGCCGACGCCGAGGATTCGGGTGCCGTCGAGCCACAGGTCGGCGACGCGGTCGAGGGATTGCGACGGGTCGATGACCCGGCCGTTGCGGAGGAGGGTCGTGCTCATGCGGCTGGTATACGGACGGACGCCGGCACGGGGGTTGCAACGGCGAAGACGGAGCCCGTGCACCGGAGTCCGCCATGAGTACCGCCGCCCCGCCGACGCCGCCCGGAGCCGTGCCCGAAGTCGTCACGGCCGTCCCGGACGAGGAGATTCACGTCTACGGGCACACCAACCTCCTCTACTGGTGGCCGGTGTGGGTGCTCGGGTTCCTGTTCGCCGGGCTCACCTGGGCCGATGGGCACCGGATGGCGGTCGTCCCCGCCGGGACGGTGGTCGAGAAGGGGCAGACGATCCCCGGCGAGGCGGGGCCGCGCGACGTGCTCGTCGCCCCGCAGGGGGCGCCGCTGCCGCCGCAGCCGAGGGCCGGCGCCGACGAGAAGGAGCCCGGGCTGCTCGTCGCGCAGAGCAACAACTACGGCGTCATCTTCGTCATGGCCCTGCTACTCGTCGTGGTCTTCACCAACCTCACCGTCCGCGGGCTGGCGTCGATCATCGTCGTCGCCGGGATCATCATCGCCACCCTGGTGCTGGCGCAGTTCCGCATGTGGGACGACATCTTCCACTGGATCGGCGGGCTCGACGTGCGGATGAACGCCGGCGGCTACCTGGCGGTCGCCCTGCCGCTGTTCCTGGTCTGGCTGTTCGCCACGTTCGTGTACGACCGGTACGTGTACCTCGTCGTCTCCCGCGGGCAGATCCGCATCCGCCAGGACATCGGCGAGGGCGAGGTGGCGGTGGACACGAGCGGGGTGGTGCTGGAGAAGAAGCGGAACGACCTGTTCCGCCACTGGCTGCTCGGGCTCGGATCGGGCGACTTGCACGTCAAGACCGGCGGCCCCTCGAACCTCGACTTCGACCTGCCCAACGTGGCGTTCGTCGGGGCGAAGCTTGGCCGCATTCAGGACATGATCCGGGAGCGGGAGGTGAGCCCCCAGGCGGCGAATAGCTGACGCCTCGGTTGTGCCGGGGGCGGACGTGGGGTAGAATCGGGTCACTGTGAATCACAGAAAGACCCCGGGCGACTCCGTGGACGCCCCCCTAACGGCGACGGACCTCGCCGCGCGCCCGCTTGGCGGGTCGCGTGTACTGGTCCTCGAATCCGACCCCGACGGGGCCGCCAGCCTTGCCGCAGTCCTGCGGCTGAGCGGGTTCGACGCCGAAGAAACCCATTCCGGCGCCGAGGCGCTACGGGTGGCGGCGAAGACCCACCCGTGCGCGGTGCTGATGGACCTGTCACTGCCGGACGTTGACCCGCTGCGGGTCATCCGCCAGCTCCGGGCGTCTTCGCCCCCACCGGCGGTCGTCATCGTCACACGCGACACCAGCCGCGGCCGACTACCTCCTCAAGCCGGCCGACCCGCAGGTACTCATCGGCCTCGTCCACCGCCTCTGCCAAACGGCCTGAACCGGCGCCCGGTGTTCCAGAAACACCGCGTGCGGGGCTCCTTGGCCGTTGCCCCGGTAATCCTTTACCACCCGCGCGGGTTGCCACTCGCGACAATGGCCGTACCGGTAGCCCGGTCACCCGCCACATCCTCCCGGACCGCTCCATGCCCGAGATCCGAACCAGCCGCGGGCGGCCACTCCCACTCGGCGCCACCACCCACCCGGACGGAATCAACTTCGCCCTCCTCTGCCGCCACGGCACCAGCGTCACCCTCGTCCTCCACCCCGACGGCCAGAACACCCCGCTCGCCGAGATCAAACTCGACCCGCGCCGCCACCGCACCGGCGACCACTGGCACGTCGCCGTCCACAACCTCCCGACCACGTTCTGCTACGGCTGGCGCGTGGACGGCCCGAAGGGGGCGCGGCACCGGTTCGACCCGTCGCGGCTCCTCATCGACCCGTCGGCACGGATCATTTCGGCCGGCGAGAGCTGGGCGGCCACGTGCGAGACCGACCCGCAGCGCACCAGCCGGCGCAGCCTCTACCACCGCCAGGGAAGCTACCACTGGGGCGACGACGCGCCGCCGCTCACGCCGCTCGAAGACAGCGTGATCTACGAGGTGCAGGTGCGCGGGTTCACCTGCCACCCGTCGAGCGGCGTGCGCTTCCCCGGCACGTTCGCCGGGATCGCCGAGAAGATCCCGTACCTGAAGGAGCTGGGCGTCACCGCGGTCGAGCTGATGCCGGTGTTCGAGTGGGACGAGTGCGACTGCCCGTTCTACCACCCCGAGACCGGCGAGAAGATGACGAACTTCTGGGGCTACCAGCCGATCGGGTTCGCCGCCCCGAAAGCCGCACTCGCGGCGACGGCGAAGGAGCACGGCCAGCTCACCGAGTTCCGCGACATGGTGAAGGCGTTCCACACGGCCGGCATCGAGGTCATCCTCGACGTGGTATTCAACCACACCGGCGAGGGGAACGACCACGGCCGCACGTACTCGTTCCGCGGGCTCGACAACGAGTTGTACTACCTTCTCGGCGACGACGGGAATTACCTGAACTACTCCGGGTGCGGCAACACGGTGAACTGCAACCACCCGGTCGTCCGCGACCAGATCATGAACTGCCTGCGCTACTGGGTCGGCGACATGCACGTGGACGGGTTCCGGTTCGACCTCGCCAGCGTGCTCGGCCGCGACCGCCGCGGGAATGTGATGATCGACCCGCCGGTCGTCGAGAGCATCACCGAGGACGGCGTGCTCGCCGACACGAAGCTGATCGCCGAGCCGTGGGACGCGGCCGGGCTGTACCAGGTCGGCGGGTTCCCGTTCGGCCGGCGGTGGAGCGAGTGGAACGGCAAGTACCGCGACGACGTGCGCCGGTTCTGGCGCGGCGACACCGGGGTGGCCGGCGTGCTCGCGGCGCGCCTCTGCGGCAGCGCCGACGTGTACCAGTGGAACGGCCGGCTGCCGCGCCACTCGGTCAACTTCGTCACCTGCCACGACGGGTTCACCCTCCACGACCTCGTTAGTTACAACCGCAAGCACAACGAGGCGAACGGCGAGGAGAACCGCGACGGCCTCGACGACAACTGCTCCTGGAACTGCGGCGCCGAAGGCCCGTCCGACGACCCGGGCGTGCGGGCGCTGCGGGCGCGGCAGGCGCGGAACCTGATGGCGACGCTGTTCCTGTCGCAGGGCGTGCCGATGCTGCTCGCCGGCGACGAGTTCCTCCGCAGCCAGAAGGGGAACAACAACGCCTGGTGCCAGGACAACGAGATCAGCTGGGTGGACTGGACGCTGGCCGAGACGAACGCCGACTTCTTGCGCTTCACGAAGGAGCTGATCGCGCTGCGGAAGCGCCACCCCGTCTTGCGGCGCCGGCGGTTCTTCGTGGGCGAGATCGGCAGCGTGGCGCCGGCGACGGACGTGGGGCCGTTCCCGCCGGGCGGCCCGGTGCGTCCCGCCGACGCGGGGCTGCCGTCGGACCCGCACAACGGCCGCCCGAAGTCGCCGCGCGAGGCGGTGGCGGCGGTCGCGGGTCCGCTGGCGGACGTCCACTGGCACGGGGTCGAGCCGTTCCAGCCCGACTTCGGCGGCGGGGCGCGGACGCTGGCGTTCGCCCTGGACGGCCGGTTCACCGGCCGCGAGCACGACCGCGATTACCAGCTCGACTGCGACTTCTACGTGGCGATGAACGCCTGGATCGACCCGGTGACGTTCGTCGTCCCGCCGTCGCCGACGCGCCGCCCGTGGCGCCGGGTGGTGGACACGGGGGCGCCGCCGCCCGCCGACTTCCTGGCGGAGGGGACCGGCCCGGTGGTCGCCGCCGGCGAGCGGCTGACGGTGGCGGCGCACTCGCTGGTGGTACTGGTGAGCGAGGCGTGACGGAGGCGGGCCGGGTTGCTTGTTAGGCCGGGGCGCGAGGCCCGGAGGTACTCGCTCAGCACACTATTACCCCTCGGGGCTCGCGCCCCGGCCTAACAAGCAACCCGAAGCGCCCGACGGGCTCAACTCGCCGACCGGAAACGACCGCGGCCCACCCGTCTCCGGGTGGGCCGCTCGTGTCAGTGCCGTGGGTTGTCGCTTTTCCCCTTCGGCGTCGGTGGGGTGCCCGGCGGACGGCCGACCGCGGGCCGCCCCGCCGGCGGGTTCACCGCCGGAGGCGGAGCCGACGGCTGCGGTTGCGGCTGCACCACCGGCGGAGCTGGTGGGGGCGGCGGTGGCGCCTTCGGCTGAACGACCGGCGGGGGCGGTGACGCCGGCTGCTTCGGTTGCACGACCGGCGGTGGAACCGGCGTGGGCGCCTTCGGCTGGACCACCGGCGGCGGTTGAACCACCGGCTGTTTCGGCTGAACCACCGGTGGGGGCGGAGCCGGTGGCTGCTTCGGCTCGAACTTCGGCTGCGGCACCGGTTGCGGGGTCGGGGTTGGTAGCTTCGGCTCGATCTTCGGCTGCGGCATCGGGACCGGCGCCGGGAGCTTTGGTTCCACCTTCGGCTGCGGCACCGGCGTGGGGGGCGTCGGCACCTTTGGCTCGAACTTCGGCATCGGAACCGGCGGCGGCTGCTTCGGCTCGACCTTCGGCTGGGGTACCGGCATCGGGAGCGTAGGCGTCTTTGGTTCCACCTTCGGCTGCGGTACCGGTACAGGCAGTTTCGGCTCCGCCTTCGGCTGAGGCACCGGAGGCATAGGCGTCTTCGGTTCCACCTTCGGCATCGGGACCGGGGTGGGCAGTTTGGGCTCGACCTTCGGCTGAGGCACCGGGACCGGGGGTGTGGGCACCTTCGGCTCGACCTTCGGCTGCGGCATCGGGGGCGGCAGCTTCGGCTCGACCTTTGGTGTCGGGTCGACCTTCGGCTGCTTGGGGTCGATCTTGGGCAACTTCGGGTCTACGCCCTTCGGGTCAACGGGCATCTTCGGGTCGATCTTCGGCGTCTTCGGATCGACCTTCGGGAGCTTGGGATCAACGCCCTTCGGGTCCACCTTAGGGTCGATCTTCGGCATCTTGGGATCGACCTTCGGGTCGAACGGCTGCTTCGGATCGACCTTCGGCATCGGCCCGACCTTTGGGTCGATCTTCGGCGCCGGGCCGGCCTTCGGGTCGATCTTCGGGCTGGCGATCGGGGGCGGTGGCGGCGCCTTCTGGGCGTCCGGCACCTGCGCCTTCGCCACCGCCCCCTTCGGCACGTCGAGTTTCAGCCGCACCGGCTGGGCGGCCGGCTGCGGCTGGGGCGTCGGCGACTTCGGGTCGATCTTCGGCGCCGCCACCGGCGGGCGGTCCTTCAGCGCCGTCGTCTCGGCGTCGCGGCGCTGCACCGCCACCTGGCGGATCTCCTTCGCCGCCAGCGCCTCCTGGCGCCGCACGTCCGCCGCGATCGGCTTGATCTGCGTCTGCGGCTGGAGCTTCGGGGCGGCCGCCAGCGGCGCCACCATCACCACGTTCGTCACGTCCTTGTTCGCCACCTGCAACTGAGGCCGCGCCGCCGGGTTGTTCACCGTGTTGTTCACGACCGTGATGTTGTTCGTGACGTTGGTCACGTTCGTCACGTTCGTGATCTGCTGGATGGCCGTGTTCTGCTGGACCAGCGTCCGCGGCGGGCGCGGCACGCTCCCCTGGTAGCGGCCGACGAACGTGGTGGCGATCCCGGCGTTCCACCGCGGTTGATTGTGGTAGGCGACGCTGTAGTAGCTCCACAGCGGGTCGTAGGCGTAGCCGCGGCCGAACCCGATGTTCACCTGCGCCACCACCGCCGGGGCGCACCACGGCCGGTAGCCGATGCCGACGTAGCGGCGGTCGTAGTAGTCGCCGAAGTAGTACGACCCGTACCCGCGGCGCACGAACAACGCCCCGAACAGCACCGGCTCGGCGACGACGTAGGTGGGCGTGTAGACGAACTGCGGGTGGAGGACGCGCCGCGGGAAGTAGACCGGCGTGAACAGCACCCCGCGGGTGGCCAGCGGGTAGTCCCAGTAGCCGTCCACGAACACGTGGCCGACCGGCGTCCAGCGGTAGCAGGCGGGCGTGTACACCCAGCCCGGGCGGTGGGCGATCCACACGCCCGGCCGCCACAGGTAGTGGCCGCGCCACACCCAGCACCCCGGGACGTACACGTAGTCGGCCCCCGGCTGCGGCACCGCCGGCCCCACCTCGATCGTCGCCGGCGGCGGCGGCAGGTACTCGATCTCGGGCTGCACCGCCGGCTGGCCCGGCTGTTCGACCACGACCGCCTGCCAGAACCCGCTCACCCACTGGTAACCGCCCTGCACCGCCCGCCAGCTCCCCGGCACCCACACCCGCCCGGGCGGCGGGACGCGCCAGAACCCGCTCACCCAGATGAAGTCGGTCCGCTCCTCGTCCCAGTCCCAGTAGCCGGGAATCCAGGTGACGTTGTCCCCCTCGGGCTTCTGGTCCGGCGGCAGCTCCTCGATCGGTTCCGGCGGCGCCTGCGGCGCCACCTCGCCGGCGATCGACTGCTCGGCCGTCGCGGCATACGCCTCGTGGACCGGCCCGCGGGCGAGGACTTCCGTCCCCTCCGGTTGGCCCGGCTGCGCCGCGGGCTCCGGCTGGGCGCCGGGCTGCGCGCCGAAGACCGGCGGCGGCTGGGCGGGGGCCGAGTTGAGGGTCACACCGAGGATCAGACCGGCGAGGACGGCCGCGGCGGCGAGTCGGGGTGGTCGCAACATGGTGGCAACTCCGGGAGGGGCGCGAAGGCGGGCAGTATAAAAAGCGCATCCCGGTCGGGACTTGCGCCGGCGGGGCAGGATTGTGGCGAAAGCCGTGCCGGCGCTCAAGTGCGGTTCGCCGGCGAGGTGGGACAGTTCCGGTTCAACCGGACCAGCCGGAACAAGTTATGCCCGCCGATGTCGGCGGGCATCGCTCGTCACTCAGCTTGCGTCTTGAGGCCAGATGTGCGAGCGACCCACATCCGGGTCACCGGGAACCATCGAATCATCGTTTCGGCCCGATCGTTACCACCGCCACTCGGCGCCGAACTGGATGCCGTTGACCCACAGGTGGTCCTGGCGGAACGGCACCGTCGGCCGGTTCTGGCCTGAGAACGCCGGCACCATGCCGGTCCGCGGGTCGATCGGCGGGTTCGGGATGAACGACACGTCGACCACCCGGTCGATCTGGTCGCCGGGGCGGACCACGTTCGACCAGTACAGGGCGTTGTACCCGACGAACACCTTCGCCCGCGGCGTCAGCCAGTAGCCGAGGTTGAGCGAGACCTCCGGGACCACGCTGAACCGGTCGTCGCTGAACCGCCCGAGGTTCGGCCCGGCGGCGAGGAGGCCGCCGTTGTTGAACACCATCCGCCCCTCGCCCGGCCGCTGGCGGACCTGCGACCCGCTGACCTCGACCTCCTGGTGCGTGTTCCCGAGCGCGACCGAGGCGCGGCCGTCGAGCGAGACGCGGCCGAAGTTCCGCTCCGCCGCGTACCCGATCTGCCCGCCGTAGAACCGGTTCCGGGTGCGGAACTGGTCCTGCACGACGATCGCCGTGCCGGCCGGGTCCACCGGGTTCCCGGGCAGCGCGGTGATGAACTCGGTGATCGTCAGCGACTCGTTCAGCCCGAGCATGCGGAACCCGGCGAACACCTCGTTGCGGAACCCGCACGTCTTGCAGAGGGCGTGGCGGAGGTTGGCGTCGAACCCGTACAGTTCGCTCTCCGCGACCGTCCGCAGCACGCCGGACGAGAAGCCCGGCCGGGCGACGCGCTCGCCGAACTCGAACCCGCCGTCGTTCGGCGCGAAGAACGGCCGGGTGATCGTCGGCGTGGAGTTCGAGTTGAACGTCACGTTCTCCGAGGTCTGGCCGAGGAAGAAGAAGCTGCCGTCGATGCCCAGGTGGCCGTCCTCGTCGCACCACCACCCGCCGCGGATGCGGAACCCGTCGCGGAGCTGGTCGCCGAGCCGCCCTGGGCCGAGGAGAATTGCCGTCCCCGGGTCGCCGAGGAAGCCGAGTCCGCCGTTGGTCGAGGTCGTGGCGAGGACCGGGATGCGCTGCGGGTTCACCCACCACAGCAGGTACTCGGCGCGGACGTAGCCGCGGTCGCTGGCCGGCGCCGCGCCGGGGTCGTCGTCGCCACCCGCACCGCCGCCGCCGATGCCGAGACCGTCCGGGTGGTTGTAATGGAACAGTTCGCGGAGCGTCGGGAAGTCACGCGAGATGTTGACCGGCGGCGAGCCGAACGTGCCGTGCTTCCCGGGCACGGCGTACCCCGACGGCACGAGCAGGTGCGGCGGCGCGGTCGGGAGTTCGGGCGGCTCAACCGGCTTCGGCTCCGGGCGCAGCGGCGCGTCCGACGGCGGCACCGTCGGGGTCGGGGTCGGCGGCGGGAGCGGGGACGGTTGCGGCACAGGCGGCATGGGCGCCGGCTCCACGACCCGCGGCGCCGGGGCCGGCTGCGGCTGACGCGCCGGCGCGGCCGGCATCACCGAGGGGAGCGCCGGGAGCGTCGGCTGCTGGCTGACGACCGGGAACGGCTGCGGCGCCACGTCGGGCAGCGGCGGGATGGTGGGGAGCGGCCCGAGCCCGGTGGACACCGCGGCGCTGCGCGGGCCGAGGTACACCTGCTCGCCTTCCGCCTGCGCGGGCCGGACGGCGGGCGGGGGCGTCACGGCCGGCGGCGTCTGCGGGATGACCGACGGCGCCGCCTGCTGGACGACCGCCGGCACCGTCGGCGGCGCGACCACCCGCATCGCGGGCGCCGGCGGTTGCTCGGCCACCACACGCGGTGTCGCGGGGCGGGCCGGGAACCAGACCGGGTCGGCGGGCATACCGGCGGACCATTCTCCGCCGCGGACCATCGGCGGGAGCAGCGCGGGCGGCTGGGCGGCGGCGAACGGCCCCGCTGCCAGAGCCAGCCCGAGCCCAACCACCTTCCCCCGGAAACGAATCATGCCGGCTCCTCCGACCGCGGCCAAAACGGGCGCTGCGCGGCTCGTCACCCCCTCCATCGGCAACTAGAGCGTCACGACCCGCACGATTCCCACAATCCGGCCGACCCGGGCGGCCGGACGATCTTACCCAGTTTGACATGCTGTCCCGGGTCGGGGTTGACGCGGCGGGTCGGGTTTGGAATGACATTATTTCCCGGGAGCGTTTCCGGGCGGAGGGACGACATGCGAAACCGAACCCGCCTTGCGTGGGCGCTGACCGTGGCGCTGGGTGCCGCCGGCCCGGCCGGCGCGTTCTACTGGGACGGCTGGCCCGGCAGCAGCCTCCCCGCCCCGCGCAGCCTCGTGCCGCCGGCCGACAGCCCCAAGAGCCCGCCGAACCCCAACGCCGAGCCGAAGTTCCCGCCCGGCAACGAGCCCCCTCGTGACACCCCGGGCGGACCGGGGCCGGTGCCGAACCCGGAGCCCGTGCCCGAGCCGGCCAGCGCCATCGCCGTACTCGCCGGTCTCGGGGCGCTGGCCGCCCGGCGGTTGCGGCGGAAGTAAGTAAAGCTGTGGCTAAAATCAGAACGCCCACCCGAAACGGGTGGGCGTTTTTGTTGCGCTCTCGGTAGCCCACCTCTCGTTCCCCCGCGTTGCGGGGGAACGAGAGGTGAGGGCAGTACACGTCACGCCGCCGCCCGCAGCCGACCGCGGAGGTAGCCGGCGACCACGTCGAGCACCCGCGCCTGCTGAGCCTCGGTGATCTCGGGGAACATCGGCAGCGCCAGCACTTCGCGCGTCGCCGCCTCGGCCGCCGGGAAGTCGCCGGCGCGGTAGCCGAGGTACGCAAAGCACTCCTGCTGGTGCAGCGACAGCGGGTAGTAGATCTCCACCCCGACCTTGTTGTCCTTGAGGTGCTGCACGAGCGCGTCGCGGTGCGCCGACGGGACGCGGACGACGTACTGGTTGAAGACGTGCCGCCGGTCCGCCCGCGCCGCCGGGCGGCGCAGGAAGCCGTGCAACTGCTGGCTCTCGATCAGCGCATCGTACCGCTTCGCCGCCGCCTCGCGCGCCGCCAGCCAGCGCGGCACGTGCGGCAGCTTCACCCGCAGCACCGCCGCCTGCACGGCGTCGAGCCGCATGTTGTAGCCGAGGTACTTGTGGTAGTACTTCACCTCGGACCCGTGCACCCGCAGCGCCTTCAGCCGCGCCGCGATCTCGGGGCTGTTCGTCGTCACCATCCCGGCGTCGCCGACGGCGCCGAGGTTCTTCGTCGGGTAGAAGCTGAACGCCGCCACCTCGCCGAGCGTGCCGCACGCCACGCCCTTGTACTCGGCCCCCATCGACTGCGCCGCGTCCTCGACGACGTACACGCGGTTGTCCGCGGCGACGCGGCGGATCGGGTCCATGTCGCAGCACTGGCCGAACAGGTGGACCGGGACCACCGCCCGCGTCTTGTCGGTGATGCGGGCGGCGACCTGTGACGGGTCGAGGTTGTACGTGACCGGGTCGATGTCGGCGAAGACCGGCTTCGCGCCCAGCCGGGCGACGGCGCTGGCGGTGGCGAAGAAGGTGAACGGCGGGACGATGACCTCGTCGCCGGGGCCGACGCCGACCGCGTGCAGCGCCAGGACGAGTGCGTCGGTGCCGGACGAGCAGCCGACGGCGAACGCGGCGCCGGTGGCGGCGGCGGCTTCCTTCTCGAACGCCTCGACCTCCGGGCCGAGGATCGCCTGCCCGGTGCCGAGCACGCGGAGGACGGCGGCGTCGAGTTCAGGCTGGAGCGCCTTGTACTGTGCCTGGATGTCGCAAAGGGGGACGGGGGCGGGCGTCATGATGGCCTCCTGGCCCGGCGGCCGGGGTCCGTCCCGGTCGGGGTTTGTGAAAGTCGGCACTAGGTACGCGAAGGGGAAAGATGTGTCAAGCCGGGTAGGACGGGGGACACGGTCGCATCGGGATGTGTGTGGCGAGCCCCACGATCGCACCAATCTCGGTGCGAGTGAATTGTGACAGCCCTGGGGTGCGGAACCCGTTTTCCGATCGCCAGTTCGGCGCGTGGTGGTTCCGCTTGCCCGCACGGGAGTACCGGGGTATCCGGTGGGCATGAATCGCGTCCTTCCGGCCGCAGTCCTGCTCGCCGCCGTCGGGTGCAGTAACGCCCCCATCGCCGGTAGCCTCGACGCCATCTGGCCCGCCCGCGCCGCCGACCCTCCGCCCGCCGGCGAGAAGGGGCCGCCACTGCCGATCGTCCCCGATGTGCGCCCGCCCAGCCCCGACGTGCCGCGCCCGCCCGTCGGCCCGGCGGCGACCGACTCGCTCCCGCCACCGGCGGACATCGTGCCGAAGCTGTGAGTGTGGTGCGGTACTCCGTGCCGCGGCGGCGGGGGACTCCCGCGGTCATCCGCAGGTATTCGACAGGAGGCGGCACGGAGTGCCGCTAAGAGACCGTCTCTGGCGCCGTGAGCGGCTGCGGCGGGTGCGCCGACCACGTCGCGTCCCACCCGGCGCGCCAAGCGGTGAACCGGTCGCGGCCGGTGGCGAAGACGGCGTCGTAACCGGCGAGCAGTCTCGCCAAACCCGGCTCGAAGCGCGTCAAGTCCTCGGGCAGCACCAGCTTCAGCCGCTCCCACAGCGCTGACATCCGCTCGCGGCCGACGGCGGCGTCCTGCACCTCGCCCAGCGCCTCTTGCAGTCCCTCGACCGCCGGGTAGAGTTCCGACCGGAACGAATCGGTGAAGCACGGGGCGAACACCTCCATCGCGTAGCGGACGCGCTTGCCGAGGATGCGGAGTTGGCGGTCGCCAGCTCGCCGAACGTGGCCGGGGCGTCGGTGCCGCGCGGCGGGCGGACGTGGCCCGGCAGCACCGCCGTGTCGGCGGCGAACCGCGGGCCGGCGTCGTCGGCCGCGGCGACGAGGCGCGCCTGGGCCGCCGACCGCTCGCCGAGCGCGTACCCCGCAAGGAAGTCGAACGCGGGGCGGTCGGCGGGGTCGGTGCCCGCCGCGTCGGCGAGGGCGAGGAGGAACACGTCCCAGTCGCGGGCGTCGCCGGCGGCGCGGCGGAGCCCGCGGAGCGCTCCCTTCGCCGCCCGCAGGTGCTTCCGCGGCAGGCATGCCCCGAACACCCGCAGCGCTGCCCCCGCCCGCCGCGTGCCGACGCGGAGCTGGTGGACGTACTCCACGTCCTCGTAGGGCCTGGCCGCGGCGAGCGGGAGGTACTGGCGCACGACCTCGAACCGCGCCGCGAGCACGACCCGCGCCGCATCCGCGACCGGCATGGCAGGCGTGAGGCCGTTGATCCACTTCCCTTCGGCCATCAGAGCACCCTCGTCTTGGTCTGGTCCGTCGGACCCCGGAGCGTGTGTGACGGGGTGGCGTACCCCGTCGCTCACGCTCCGGGGCCCGACGGACACACCGTCTCACCCGTCGCTGAACACGAACTCCGGCGCCGCACCCGGGCCGCGCAGCACGCACGCCGTCAGCGGCTCGCGCACCCCGCCGCTCGTGTCGATGCGGATACGCACCGGGGTCACGTCCGGCGTGTCCACCATCACGTGGCCCGTCACTTGGACCCGCCCCGGCAGCGACAGCGGGTTCGCCGACAGCTTCTTGTCCGCGCCGAGCCACACGGGGTAGTCGGGCTTGAACTCGCGGTCGGTCGCGGTGCCGAGCTTCGGGCTCACGACCGCCCGCTCCCAGCGCTTCAGCCGCAGGCAGTTCAGTTGCGTCTCGGCGGGGCAGTCGAGTTCCGGCGACAGACCGTTGTGCAGGAACACGTGCCCCGCCGCCTCCGCCACCCACGGCAGGTTCGACAGGAAGTTGCGGTGGTCCGCCGGAATGGCATCGCGGAGCGCCCGCAGGTCAGCCTCCCAGTCGGCGAACGAGTAATACTCGGGCTCACGGCCGAGGTAGCTGCGGAACGTGGGGCGGTGGTCGTAAGCCTCGCCGTAGCGCTTCACCCAGTACGGCCGCGGCGGGCCGTCGAGCCCGGCGGCGCCGACCAGCGCCTGGTCGTGGTTCCCCATCACACACGTGCTGCCCGGCTTCCCGGCGATCACCTCCATCACCCGCGACACGAGCTCCTTCACCGTGTCGGAGCGGTCCACGAGGTCGCCGAGGAAGACGACCCGCGCGGCGGGCCAGACCGGGTGAGCGCGGAGCCGGGCGAGGAGCTTGTCGAGCCACCCGACGCGGCCGTGCAGGTCGCCGACGGCAACGACGGGGTACTCGACGGCCGTCGGGAGCATGGGATACCTTTCCCGCCCGGGCGGCGCCCGGTACAGTTCCAGGATTGATCTTACGGGCGCCGGCCCGGGGCGGAGGCGGTCATGCGCGTGGAGCTGTTCGGGCTGACGATGGACGCGCCCGGGGTGACGTTCTACCTGTGGTCGCCGTGGCGGTGTTCGGCGCTGGAGCACAAGCTGTTCGACGCCCTCAAGCCGATCCCGCACGCCACCCTGGAGAAGGCCGGCGATGAGGTCCGCCTCCACGTCACCGACCAGAAGGGGTGGAAGGCGGCGGTGCAGCACCTGTCGCGGGTGCTGAAGGGGTGGCAGGAGGAGGCGAGCGACGCCGGCCGGGACGAGCGCCGCAGCTGGCGGTGGCTGATCGAGGCGGACGTGGACGCGGCCGGGTACGACATGCAGGGGGAGAAGGCGAGCTTCTGGGCCTACGTGCGGCTGTCGCTCGACCGCGGCGGCCCGAGCGACGGCGAGAAGGGCGAGGACATCGACCTGAACGGGTTCGGCGTCCAGGTGTGGGGCGCGGCGAGCGAGTGACGGCGGGGCGAAACCCGGCCGCGCCCGACACCGGCCCCGCCCGCACGGGGTACACCTCCGTACCCGAGGTCTTCACCCCGGGCGTTCAGGAGCTGGTTCATGTCGCGCGTCGTGGTCGCACTCCTCGGGTTCGCCGCCGTCCTCGCCCCCGCACCCGCCCAGGTCACCGAGGGGCCGACGCGGCGGGAGTGGACCGTCGGCGGCGTGACGCGTGAGGCATTGGTTGTCGCGCCGGCGGCGGCGAAGACGACCCCGAGCCCGGTGCTGTTCGACTTCCACGGGCACGGCGGCACGATGGGGAACTCCGCCCGCGCCCACGCCTTCCACAAGCACTGGCCGGAGGCGATCTGTGTCTACCCGCAGGGGCTGCCGACGCCCGGCAAGCTCACCGACCCGGACGGAAAGAAGGCCGGCTGGCAGCACACCAAGGGCGAGCAGGGCGACCGCGACCTGGTGTTCTTCGACGCGATGCTCGAGTCGCTCAAGGCCGGCTACCGGGTGGACGAGAAGCGCGTCTACGTCACCGGCCACTCGAACGGCGGGCGCTTCACGTACCTGCTGTGGGCGGCACGCGGCGACGTGTTCGCCGCCGTCGCCCCGTCGGCGAGCCCGTGGCTCGGGAAGGCAGGGGTGACGCCGAAGCCGTGCCTCCACGTCGCCGGCGAAAAGGACCAGCTCGTCCCGTTCGCGGTGCAGCAGCGCACGATGGCTGGCGTCCGCGAGCTGAACGGCTGCGCCGACGACGGCAAGGAGTGGGCGAAGGCCGGCACCGTGGTCGGCACGAGGTACGAGTCGAAGACCGGCACGCCGTTCGTGTCGCTGATCTACCCCGGCACGCACGCCTTCCCCGCCGCCGACGCGGTGCCGCTGATCGTGCGCTTTTTCAAAGAGAAGTAGTGGGCACACGGAATGTACCGTTGCGACACGAGTGGGGAACCGACGGCACACGGAGTGTGCCGGCTCACGCCGGCCGGTCGCTACCCCGGCGTTTCGCACCCGACATTGATCGACGGTCAGACCGCCAGGATGACGCGCAGCACCTCTGCGAGCTGATCCAACTCCGATTCCGTCGTGAAGAACGGGTGGCTCACCCGCAAGAGCAGCCGGTCCGGCCGCTCGATCACCGGGATCTCCACGCGCCGCCCCCACAGCGCCCGGCGCAGCGCGACCGCGTCCGTCCCGGCCGGTAGCGCGAACGCTGTCATCGTGCCGCTCATCCCGGGCGTCACCGGCGTGGCGGGCGGGAGCGAGATCACCCGCCGCGTGTACGCACCCAGCTCCGCCGCCCGCGCCCGCACGTTTTCCCAGCCGAGTACGTCCTGGAAGTCGAGCGCGTCGGGGACGACCAGCCACGGGCACGGGTCGCGCGTCCCCTCGAACTCCAGGAAGCGCACGCGCGGCGTCGAACCGAAGGCGTCGCGGGCGTCCGGCGACGGGCTGCGACCCGGCTCACCGATCGGGTAGGCGTCCGCCCTGTAACCCCAGCTCACGTGCAGCGGTTCGAGCGTGTCGTGGTTGCCGGCGCCGATCGCCAGGAAGCCCGCGCCCGTCGGTGCGAGCACCCACTTGTGCAGGTTCCCGGCGTAGTAGTCGGCGTTCACCGCGTCGATGTCTAGCGGCAGCATCCCGGGGGCGTGGGCGCCATCCACGACCGTCGTGACGCCGCGACGCCGCGCGGCTGCGCACAGCTCGGCGGCCGGGAGCACGAGCCCGGTCGGCGACAGGACGTGGCTGAAGAAGAATAGTCGCGTGCGGTCCGTGAACGCGGCCTCGGCGGCGGCGACGATCTCGGCGGAGTCGGTCGCCATCGTCGGCAGCGGGAACGTGCGGATCGTGAGGCCGCGGCGGGCGGCGAAGCGTTCCCACACCCACACCATGCAGCCGTACTCGTGGTCGGTGAGCAGCACCTCGCCCGGCCCGACCGGCGGCAACCCGGACGCGACGAGGTTGATCGCCGCCGACACGTTCGACGTGAACACGAACCGCTCCGGCCGCGTGCCGAGGAACTGCGCCGCCCGCTCCCGCGCCGCCCACAGCAGCGGCGGCACGGTGCGGACGAGGAAGTTCGTCGGCCCGGCGGCGAGCGCACGGCGCAGCTCGGTGACGCGCTCGAAGACGGCGTGCGGCACCGGCCCGAACGATCCGGCGTTGAGCATCGTCACGATCGGGTCGAGCATGACGGCGGCGCGGGCGGCGGTCCAGTCCGGCGGGGGCATCTCAGTCCTCACATCCCGACCCGGAGGCCGACCGCATCGGCGGTCGTCGCACGGGGCGGCTTTCACGATCTGCTTCTGGTGTGTATTTTGTGGAATTGTCGACGATAATGGATGCCGACTCGCTCGTTCCGCCTGGGGTGCGCCGTGTTCCCCCTCGCCCTTTGTTGCGCACTCCTCGCCCAGGGTGCGGACGACCCGCTGACCACCGCCCGCGCCGTCCGCGAGTTGCCGCGCGACCAGGCCGACGGCCGCCCGGTCGTACTCATCGGCGTCGTCACCCGGGCCAACCACGTCGTCAACGACCTGTTCCTCCAGGACCACACCGGCGGCATCTACGTCAACGAGACGAACCTCGTCGCCGGGCTGAGGGAGGGCGACCGGGTCACGGTGACCGGCGTCACCGACCGGGGCACGTTCGCCCCGTCCGTTCGCGCCGCCGCGATCACGAAGGTCGGCACCGCGCCGCTCCCCGGTCCCGAGATCCACAACCTCGACCCGGACGACAACCGCTGGCTCGACGCCCGGTACGTCGAGGTCCGCGCCTACGTCCAGTCCGCGACCGGTGAGGCGGGCTACGTCCAGCTCCGCGTGGCGACGGCGAAGGGGGTGGCGGTGGTGTTCCTGCCGGCCGCGCCCGGCGTGCTCGACCGGGCCGAGGCGCTGGTCGGGCGGATCGTCCGCGTCCGCGGCGTGTGCGCGTCGCCGCACCACGACCCGGCCACCGGCGTCGCCGGGCGGGTCGGGCGGGTCCACGTCCCGTCGCTCGAGCGGGTCGAGGTGATCCCCGGCGGCGAGGCGGCGGCCGAGGTGGTGTCGGTCGCGCGGGTGCGGCGGGGGTTCATCCCCGGGCCGGTCCCGTTCGCCCGGCCGGTCGCCGTCCGCGGGGTCGTCACCCTGGTGGGCGTGCGCGAGGGCGTGCCGTCGATCGTCGTCCAGGACGCCGCCGGGGCTGCCCGGGTGAACCTGAGCTCGTCGGCGGTGGTGCGGGTCGGGGACGCGGTGGAGGTGGTCGGGTTCGCACACGAGTTCGACCCGACCGTGTTGCTGGTGAACGCGACCATCCGCCCGGGGCCGCCGCTCCCCGCCCCGCCCCCGCTCCACACCACCGCCGACGAAGTCGGCCGGTCGGCGCGGTGGGGCACACTTACGGAGATCGACGGCGAGGTCCAGTCGGTCAAGCACCGCCGCGGCGAGCTGGTCGTCGGCTGCGTGGACGGGGGGAACCGGTTCACCGTGCTGCTGGCGAGCCCGATGCCGCCGATCGAACTGATGGCCCTGGAGCGCGGCACCCGGATCGGCGTCGTGGGCGTGCCGCTCCCCACCGACCTCCGCACGGGCGACGGGGGCGAAGGGTTCCGCGTGGTCGCCCGCACCCCGGCCGACGTGCGGGTGCTGGCCGCCCCGCCCGAACGCCCCGCCGCGCCCGGCTGGCGGACGGCCGAGCGGGTCCCGAACGTGCTCGCCGCCGCGGGCGCCGTCGGGTTCGTCGTCGCCGGCTGGCTGTACGTGTTGCGCCGGCAGGTCCGCCGGCAGACGGCGGTGATCCGCGGGCAGTACGAGCGGCAGGCGCGGCTCGAGGAGTCGCTCCAGCAGACCCGCCGGCTCGAGGCGCTCGGCCGCCTCGTCGGCGGGATCGCGCACGACTTCAACAACCTCCTCACGGTCATCATCGGCGGGTGCGAAATGGCCGCCCGGTCGGTCGCGCCCGGCGACCCGGCCGGGCGGTGGCTGGAGACCGCCCGCCTCGCCGGCGGCCGCGCCGCCGACCTGACGGCCCGGCTGCTCACGTTCGCCCGCGAGGGGCCGGCCCGGTCGGGGACGGCCGACCTGAACGCCGTGCTGAAGGACGCCGAGGCGCTGGTCCGGCCGACGGTCGGCGACCGCGTCCGGGTCGTGACCGAGTACGCCCCGGACCTCCCGCCCGTGCCGGTGGACGCCGGCCCCCTCACGCAGGTGCTGCTCAACCTCGCCGTGAACGCCCGGGACGCGATGCCCGACGGCGGCACGCTCACGGTACGCACGGCCGCGATCCCGTTCGACGGGCGGCCCGGCACGCGGCTGGCCGTGACCGACACCGGCGTCGGGATGGACGCCGCCACGCAGGCGCGTGTCTTCGACCCGTTCTTCACCACCAAGCCGGTCGGGAAGGGGACCGGCCTGGGGCTGGCGACGGTCCACGGGATCGTGCACGCGGCCGGCGGGCGGGTCTGGGTGCAGTCGGCCGTGGGGGCCGGGACGACGTTCACGGTCGAGTTCCCGGCCGCGGCGCCACCGCCCGCGGCGGCCGCCGCATGCGACGTCGCCGCGACCCCGGCACGCGGGGCGACGATCCTGCTGGTCGATGACGACCCGACGGTGCGCGACACGTGCGCGGCGGCGCTGCGCCAGTTCGGCCACCGGGTCGAGGTCGCCGAGACGCCGGCCGCCGCGCTGGCGCTGGCTCGGGCCGATTGCGCCCGCTTCGACCTGCTCGTGACCGACGTGGTGATGCCGGACCTGACCGGCCCGGAGCTCGCCGCCGAGGTGCGGAAGGCGTGTCCGGACCTGCCCGTCCTGTTCATCTCCGGCTACCCGGACGACGCCCTCCCGCCGGCGGAATTCCCGGCGGGCGACCGCCTGCTGGCGAAGCCGTTCACCCCGGCGCGGCTCGGGGCGGTGGTGGACGAGGTGCTCGCGGCGCGGCGTTGCCCTTGACCGGCGCGGGCGGTTCCGGCACCGTATCGGGCATGGCGGACTTCCGCACGCACATTACGGTGTCCGGCGTCCTCGGCATCGGGGTCGGGGCGGCGGCGATACAGCCGTTCGGGTTCCCGCCCGAGACGGCCGTCCTCGCCGCCGCGCTGACGACCGTCGGCGGGATGCTCCCGGACCTCGACAGCGACTCCGGTGTGCCGGTGCGAGAGCTGTTCTCGCTCGCCGCCGTGATGGTCCCGCTGGTGATGATCCCGCGGCTGATCCAGATGGGCCTCACCCGCGAGGGCGTGCTGGCGAGCATGCTGTTCGGGTACGTCCTCATCCGCTACTGGCTCCGGGCCGTGTTCAAACGGCTGACCGTCCACCGCGGCATGTTCCACAGCGTCCCGGCGATGCTCATTTCCGGCCTGATCGTCTACCTCGGCTACCACTCCGACCACCTGCCGACGCGGGTCCTGCTCGGCGTCGGGGTGATGGCGGGGTTCCTGTCGCACCTCGTCCTCGACGAGATCTACTCGGTGGACCTGCGCGGGCTGCGGGTGCGGTTGAACAAGTTCGCCGGCAGCGCGGTGAAGTTGTTCTCGCCGTCGCTCCCCGGCACCGCGGCGTGTTACGCCGTCCTCGGCGCACTGCTCTACCTCGCGTACCTCGACTACACCCGCGCCCAGCCGGCGGCGCCGCACGGGTGGTAACCGGTCCGCGTGGTGGGGCCGGCGCCCCGCCTGCCGGATGGGAGGCCGGCGGGGGGCCGGCCCCACCACCCGCGGCCGCCTGCCGTCGTTGCCCGCCGCGGCGGGGGCTGGTAAGGTGGGGAGAATACATTCCTCGCCAACCGCCCGGCGACCGCTTATTCACCCGACGGCTCTGGTCATGTCCCTCCCCCTCGACGCCACCGGGATCGGTCAACTGGCGATCAAACTCGGGATCGCCACCGACGCCCAGGTCCGCGAGCTGCTGATCGAGCTCGACGACCCAAATACCCCCGCCGACGCGCTCATCCGCCTGATGGAGCGGAAGGGCATCCTCACGCCGTGGCAGGGCGGCAAGCTCCGCAAGGGCGACCTCGACGGGTACTTCCTCGGCGGCTACCGGCTGCTGTACAAGATCGCGTCCGGGAGCTTCGGCCGGGTCTACCGCGGCGACGACCCGCGGACCGGGCAGGTGGTGGCGGTGAAGGTGCTCCGCAACAAGTGGACGATGGACAAGCAGAAGGTGGACCTGTTCGTCCGCGAAGGCAAACTCGGGATGACGCTGCGCCACCAGAACGTGGTGGCGATGCTCGCCGTCGGCCAGGACGCCAAGACGGGCCAGTACTACCTGGTGATGGAGTTCGTCGAGGGCGGCAACCTCCGCGACCTGATCTCGATCCGCAAGAAGATCGGGATCGACGAGGCGCTGAAGATCATGGAGGAGTGCGCGAGCGGCCTCGCCGGCGCCTACGCGAAGGGGCTCACCCACCGCGACATCAAGCCGACCAACATCCTCATCGCGTCGCAGGGCATCTCGAAGCTGGTGGACTTCGGGCTGGCCGAGATCAGCTCCCAGACCGGGTCGGTGTCGCTCCAGCGGCAGTCGGAGAAGGACGAGGACGTGGCGGTGGACCGCACGGTGGACTACGCCGGCCTGGAGAAGGCGACCGGGATGAAGCCCGGCGACGTGCGCAGCGACATCTACTTCCTCGGCACCGTGCTGTACGAGATGGTGACCGGCGAGCCGCTGATGCCGGTGACGAAGGACAAGCAGGCCCGGATGGCCGCCCGCCGCTACCAGGAGGTCGAGGACATGCTGGCGAAGGGCGGGGCCGCCCACGGCCTCCCGGCCGAGCTCCAGCGGCTCATCGCCAAGATGGTGTCGTTCGACCCGACCCGCCGCGTCCAGACGCCGGCCGAGCTGGTGGCGACGATCCAGGAGACCCGAGTGAAGCTCGGCGGCGCGGCCGTGCTCCAGGTCCGGTCGCGGAAGGCGGAGGGGCCGCACACCCTGTTCGTGGTCGAGGAGAACGCCAAGCTCCAGGACGCGTTCCGCGAGAAGTTCCGGGCGCAGGGCTACCGGGTGCTCATGTCGATCGACCCCGGCCAGCCGCTGAGGCGGTTCCAGCAGCAGCCGTACCACGCCCTCATCGTGGACGCCGGCACCGTCGGCGAGGACGGGGTGGAGGCGTACAGCCGGGTGCTGAAGGAGGCCGACACGGTGGGCGTGGACGTAGGCGCGGTGCTGATCCTGAACGAGGACCAGGCGCACCTCCAGCACCGCGCGACGAAGCACAAGAACGGCGTCGTGTTGGTCCGCCCGGTGACGATGAAACAGCTGATCGAGACGGTGTACGGGCTGGCGCCGCCCCCCGCGGCCCAGCCGCCCGCCAACTGACCCGCCCCCCGGTCGGAGCCCTCGTTGTCCCTCACCCTCCGCCGGGCGACCCCGGCCGACGCCGCCGTCGTGGCCGAATTCAACGCCGCCCTCGCCCGCGAGAGCGAGGGGAAGGAGCTCGACCCGGCGACGGTCGCCGCCGGGGTGCGGGCGGCGCTCGCCGACCCGGCGAAGGGCGTGTACACGCTCGCCGCGCGCGGCGGCGAGGTGGTCGGCCAGATGATGCTGACCTACGAGTGGAGCGACTGGCGCAACGGCTGGTTCTGGTGGGTGCAGAGCGTGTACGTCCGCCCCGACGCCCGCCGCGGCGGCGTCTTCCGCG
The DNA here is from genome assembly GCA_017308215.1 of bacterium. Classification (GTDB taxonomy): domain Bacteria; phylum Planctomycetota; class Planctomycetia; order Gemmatales; family Gemmataceae; genus Urbifossiella. The sequence continues at coordinate 24,399 of JAFKFQ010000209.1, forward strand.
CGCTCTTCGCCGACGCCCTCGCGCGGGCCGCGGCCGACCCCGGGGTGATCGGCGTGCGGCTCTACATGGAGCACGGCAACGCCCACGCGCGGGCCACGTACAAGTCGATGGGCATGGTCGAGGCCGGGTACGAGGTGTTCGAACTCTACCCGCTCCCGGGCCGTTAGGCCGCCGCGCGGGCGGCGGAGACCGTCCGCATACTGCCGCTCGCGCGGCGGCCTAACATGCAGCCCCGCCGGCCTGGGGCGAGTCGAGGGGCAGGCGTTCCACCGCCCGGTCCAGACCTGCCCCCGGCGCCGCGCCTCTGAAATGCCCGGCCGCGGCGGCCGTCCCTTCCGTGCGGCCGCCGCGCGCGGCCCGCCGCGGGCCACGGGGCGGCCCCATCACGTCATCCGTTCGGCATCGCCCCGCGCCCGGCCCGCGTCCTCGAGGGCCAATCATGTCCGTCGACACGCCCCCGCCCGCCCCGGCCACCCCGGGCCGCGGCCTCGTCCGCTTCCTCTGGACCAGCAACCCGCTGTACGTCGTCAGCGCCGGACTGTTCCTCTACGGCCTGAAGACCTCGTTCGACGACCCGACGCGCGAGACCGACGCCTGGGCGCTCACGGCCGGGCTCGGCGGCTACACGCTGCTGCTCGCCGGGGCGGCGCTGTTCCTCGTCCGCTACGCCGGCTACTGGAACGACCTGCGGACCGTCCTCCTCCTCGTCGTGTTGATGTTCCTCGCCACGTCCGTCACGTTCGACGAGCTGCTGGTGATGCACCCCGACCGCGGCGTGTTGTTGAACGCGGCCGGGCTGGCGTTCGCGGTCGTGGTCACCGAGGTGGTGCTGCGCGGCATCCGCCTCCGCCTCCCGGTGGGGTTCCGGGTGCCGTACTACCTCGCGCTGGTGCTGTTCTTCCTGTACCCGGTCGCACTCACGCCGGTGATCCGCGCCCCGGACTCGGACGCGCTGCTGTGGGGGCTGTGGGGGTTCGCGCCGGCGGCTGGGGTGGTGTTCCTCACGCTGCTGCCGGCGGCGCGGCGCGGCCCCGGCTACGTGGCCGGGAACGGCAGCCCGTGGCCGTGGCCGTTCTTCCCGTGGTCGCTGTTCGTGTTCCTCGCCGTCGCCGTGTGCGGGCGGGCGTTCCTGCTGTGCTGGTCGCTCCACCTGCTCGACGGCGGCCGCGCCGGGGAGCTCGTGTTCGGCCCGTACTTCCTGGCGCCGTTCGGCCTCGCGGTCGCGGTCGTGGTGCTGGAACTCGGCCTCGTGGCGCGGCACCGGCCGACGCAACTCGCCGCACTCGCGCTGACGCTCGGAACGGTCGTGCTCTCCGGCGTCGGGGTGGGCGAGAGCGCGGTCGCGGTCGATTTCCTCGGCCGCTACGCCGACCGGCTCGGCGGCATGCCGCTGTTCGTGGCGCTGGTCGCGGCGGGCGGGGTCGCCGCGGGCGCGTGGGTGCGGCGGGTGCCGCTCGCAGTCGATGCCTTCACGCTCGTCCTGCTCGGGCTGGCAGTGGTCGGCCCGGACACGGCTCGGCTCGCGGACGCGCGGCCGGCGCGGCTGGGGTTCCTGGTGGCGGCGTGGGCGGTGCAACTGGGCGTGGGGCTGTGGCGGCGCGAGGCGTGGCGGTGGGGGCTGGCGGGCGGGGCGCCGACGGTGTGGGTCGGACTCGAGGGGTGGCGGCTGTACCTGGTGGCGCGGGCGGCGATGGCCGGGCTCGACTACCTTGTCGCCGGGCTGCTCCTGTTCCCGGCGGCGGTGTTGGTGAGCCTCGGGAAGGCTGGCGTGGTCGGGCGCTGGGTGCGCTCGTGGCGCGGCCTCCCGGACGAAACGCCGACGTGATCCCGCGTCAGCCGACGTACACGCCGTCGGCGAGGACGGCCCCGCCGAACGGGTGCAGGTCCTGGAACGTCGCCGGCTCACCGGGGCCGGAGAAGTCCTTGCCGAGGTACACCCGCACCCGGTTGAGCTCGCCCGCCCCGCTGCCGGCCGCCACGTCGGCCCGCGCGTCGGCGTCGGCACTCACCGCCGCCACCCGCACCCCGCCCCGGGCGGTCGCGTCGCCGGCGACGAAGAAGCTCGCCACCGGGGCCGCGTAGGCGCCGTCGACGTTGCCGGCACTGACCAGTGCGCCGCTGAGGATGAACACGCGCGGGGCGCCGCCCGGGCCGCCGCCGAAGATCAGGTCCGCGAACCCGTCGCCGGTCACGTCGCCCGCCGCCACGAAGGCGCCGTTGCGGAGGTTGGTCGCGTCCGCGCCGGGGAAGGCGAAGAAGTCGTTCACCAGCCGGGCCGGCGCCCCGGCGCGGAGGGAGGTGCCGGCGAACACGGCCACCCGCGGGCCGCCGCCGAACCCGGCCGCCACGGCCAGGTCGGGCGCGCCATCGTGGTTCACGTCGCCGAACGCCACCCGGGCGCCGCCGCGGAAGTTCGGGTCGTCGATCCCCAGGAAGCTGA
>JAFKFQ010000046.1 GCA_017308215.1 bacterium
GCCGACCCGGTCGCGGCACCGGACCCGGCCGGGTGATCACCGAGCGGGTTGCTCCGACGCCGTCCGGGACGAACCGTCGGCCCCGGTGACGCGGGCTGAAGCCCGCGGCTACCGGGTCTGGCGCGGTAGCCGCGGGCTTCAGCCCGCGTCACCCACCGGGGCATCGAAATGGACCAACCCGATCGGGAATGAGTCGTTCCGCGTAGCTTCCTGCGCGTCCCCGCCGCTGACGCGGCATCGCGGCCGGGCCGGCGAGCTTCCTCTTCGGCCGCGGAGGGCGTCGGGGTGGCAAAGGCGTTCCCACTGGACCTGCTGTCGGGCGACGGGACGGTCGTGCCGGCGACGGCTCACGTCTCGACGACCCCGATCCCGGGCAGCATCTGGCGGGACTTCACGGTGCGGGTCGCGTGGGCCGGCGGGGAGGCCGTCGGGACCGGGTGCGACGCCTTCTACGCCCTCCGGGCGGCCCGCGCGCAGTTGGACCCGGTCGGGCTGTTGCCGCGGTGCTACGGGGCCTGCCGCAACTTCGTCATGAGCGGCATGGGCTCCCAGATGGGCGGCGGCGGGGCCGGACACCTCGTCACCCTCGGCCACCCGGCGGGGGCCGCGACGGCCATGACGTTCGAGGCCGGGCCAGACATGGACGTGGTGTCGGTGGCGGCGCAGGATGCGTTCAAGGAGGCGTGGCTGACGTCGCTCGGGCTCAGTCCGAACCCGGCGCGGCTGCAAACACCGCCGCACGGCTCGCTTCTGGGGTGGCTCAAGTCACTGGTGCGGCGGCGCGGCTGAGCGTTCAGTTCGACTATAGGCTGGGAGAAGCGGCGTGAAGTTTACCGTGGGCGTGGGCCTGATCCTCATCGTCTTTTCCGTCGTGATCACCGGTTCGCCCTACTGGCTGCTCCGCGAACTCACGCGCCCGAACGACGAGCCGCTGCCAGCGTGAATGGGCGACGCCCGTGCCCGCAAGCGGCGGCCGCTGGTGATCCTCGGCGCGGTCGGGGTGGTCAGCGGGGTGGAGCTCGTCACGCTGTCGCTGCTCAACCCCTGACGCCCGCGGCCGGCCCGCGCGCGGCAGGTCAGATCGGCGGCACCGGCCGCGTCTTCTGAACCGTTTGTCCGGTGACGGGGGCGAACATGATGTCGAGAGGCGGGGTCACGGCGGCTCACGTGAGCCTGGCGGACGCGCTCGCGAAGGGGCCGCCGCCGGCGGGCAACCTGGCCGTCCCGGTCTTCGCCCGCGGGACGCTCGAGGTGGAGCTCTACTCGCCGCGGGGGCACGACCCGCAGCAGCCCCACTGCCGCGACGAGGTGTACGTGGTCGGCCGCGGGACGGCCGTGTTCTACGACGGGGCACAGCGCCATCCGGTAGCGCCGGGGGCCTTCCTGTTCGTGGCGGCCGGGCAGCCGCACCGGTTCGAGGACGTCTCCGACGACTTCGCGGTGTGGGTGTTCTTCTACGGCCCGGACGGCGGGGAGGTGCCCGCCGACCCCCGCGCGGCCGCCGACGGCGGCTCCGACGGCGATTCCTGACGGATCGCGCTCACGGCTACGACTGCCGAGCCCGCTGTTCGGCGAGCGGGACCGCGCCGGTGGATGAGGTCGCTACGCGGATCGGCCAGAGGTACAACGGCGAACGACGGATGACCGGGGATGCGAACCCACGCGGGTTCATCTCCGGTTCCGATCATTCGCGCGAGGCGCCCTGCGCAGTGGGTACGGGACGCCACGATTCATAGGACGGCCAGAATGATGATTGACACACGAAAGTAACAAGCTACGATCGGCGGCAGATTGACCGTACGCCGCCTGCGTCCTCGGCTTCGGCCGGCCGGCCGGCCGGTGCAAACCGATTGACAATGTCCAACCGGAAACAACATGCGGCGACTGCCCTCGTTGCTGGTGTTGGTATTTGCCTCGCCCCTTTCTGCGGGGGCGACGGAACCCA
>JAFKFQ010000210.1:0-14752 GCA_017308215.1 bacterium
CGGAGGCGGTCGGGTTCGACCCGGTACTCACGCCGCGCGCCGGGCGGCGGTGGAAGAAGCTCGACGACTTCGTCGTCGGCCCGTGCAACCGCGTCGCCCACGCCTCGGCCGCGAGCGTGGTCGAAGACCCCGGGCAGGGGGCGAACCCGCTCGTCCTCCACGGGCCGACCGGCGTCGGCAAGACGCACCTGCTCGAGGGCATCTACCTCGGGCTGAAGCGGGCCGGCGAGCGGCCGTGCTACGTGACGGCGGAGGAGTTCACGACGCGGTTCGTGCAGGCGTCGCGGCTCGGGAAGATGGGGGCGTTCCGCCGGCAGTTCCGCGAGTGCGCGGCGCTGCTGCTCGACAACCTCAACTTCTTCGCCACCAAGCGGGCGACGCAGGAGGAGTTCCTCAACACGTTCGACGCCCTGGTGTCGGACGGCCGGCAGGTGGTGGTGACGAACGACTGTCACCCGCGCCTCGCCGACGACCTGATGCCGGAGCTCGCCGACCGGCTGCTCGGCGGCGCCGTGTGGGGGCTCCTCCCGCCCGACCCGGAGACGCGGCTGGGCATCCTGCGGAAGAAGGCGGGGGCGGTGCCGGGCGCGCCGGTGCCGGACGCGGTGCTGAAGTACCTGGCGGGCCACCTGCGCGGGAACGTGCGCGAGCTGGAGGGCGCGGTGAACAGCGTCCGCCACTACGCCCGGGTCACCGGCCGCCCGGCGGACGCGGCGCTGGCCCGCGAGGCGCTCGGCGACCTGCTCCGGCACGCGGTCCGGGTGGTGACGGTGGCGGACGTGGACGCGGCGGTGTGCGTGGCGCTGCGGCTGGCGGCGGGGACGCTCCAGTCGAAGGCCCGGACGTGGGCGGTGACGCACCCGCGGATGGTGGCGGTGTTCCTGTGCCGCAAGCACACGGCGGCGACCTACGGGGAGATCAGCAAGCACTTCGGGGCGAAGACGCACAGCACCGCGGTGGCCGCCGAGAAGAAGGTCCGCGCCTGGCTCGCCGCCGACGCCCGCGTCGCCATCGGCGACCGCGACTGGCCGGCGAAGGAACTGGTGGACCGCGTCGAGCGCGAGTTGCAGCGCTGAGTCGCCGTGCCGAGCGCGAGGACGCGGTCCACGTCGCCGTCCCGCCCGGTCGTCAACCGGCTCACCGTGTCGTCAGCCCGTCCGCCAACACGACCAGTCGAAACGTCCGGCCCACGTCTTCCCACGCCACGTACCCGGTGGTGCCTGCGAACGCGCGGCCGTCGGCGTAGCGACCCCGCACGGCGAAGTTGGCCTCGTCGTCCGGCGCCACGAACCGGCCCGACACCACCTCGTCCGGCCGAAGGCGGTCGTACCGGAACTCCTGCCCGCCGATGTCCACCGTCAGGTCGCGGACGACCTGCTCGGCTTCGTTCGTGAGGACGAACTCGTTCCGCAGTACCCGGCGAAGTGCCCAGACGGTCGGCGCCGCCGCGAGTCCGAGCACAAGATGGCGCCGGGTCATCGCACGTCCTCTCCACGGCTCCGGGCTTCTGTAGTGGTGCGTCGACCGATCCCTGTTGGGTCGGGCGAACGGCCGGCGTGAGCCGGCTGGTCGTTGGTACAGGCGCCCGAGCGGACCACCCGGGTGACCAGTCGGCGTGTCAGGCACCCGTACCAACCACCAGCCGGCTCACGCCGACCGTTCGCCCGGGCCGGCATCAACCGGTCGACGCGCCACTACGGGAGGACAATCCCCCGCGCCAGCTCGCGGCTGAATCGCGCGGCGCCCGCCCGCAGCAGGTGGTGTCCGTCGGCGAAGTCGGCCTCGGGGTAGTCGCCGGTCGGGTCGATCACCGGCACCCGCAACCCGTCGAGGTAGGCCTTCACCCGCCCGTCCGCCGGCGCCGCCAGCGCGCGGAACGACGGCCCCTCCGGCGTGCGGTAGAGTACCACGCGCACGCCGCGCTCGCGGCAACGCCCCAATAGATCGCGGAACACGCGGTCGGACATCGGGCCGACGCGGTAGTCGGACATCAGCCCCGCGTACTGCTCGCGGACGCGGGCGATCCCGCGGGCGCGGTCGGCGTCCGAGACGTCCTCCTGCGGGTACGGTGAGAAGCCGAACGGGTCGGTCATCTCCCACTGGAACGCGAGGCGGTCGTGCCACGGGAGCCAGTTCGGCTGCCAGTGGCTCATCAGCACCAGTCGCAGCGAGTGCCACGAGGCGAAACGCCCCCCGGCCCAGCGGCGGCGGAGCGCGGCGCGGTCTGTGGTGTACGGCTCCAGCCGGCGCAGGTCGCCCCACGACAGGCGGGCAGTCGTCGCCTTCAATTGCTCCTCGGCGGGGCCGTCGTGGGCGAGCGCGGCGGGGAAGAACTCGACGAGCAGTACGTCCGGCACGATTCCTTCGGCCGCGAGGCGCTCGACCGTCAGGTCCATGCGCAGCGGCCCGGCGCCGGACTGGCCGAAGTTGAAGACGAGCGGCGCGCCGGGGGCGTCGGCGAACCCCATCGCGGCGGGGCTGACGCCCATCTGCGTCCGCGAGCTGCCGACCGCGACGACGAGCGGGCGGCCCGGGTGTGCGGACCGCAGCGCCCGGAGCTGATTCAGCCGGTGGCCGTACTCCGGGTCGCGCCACTCGGGCTTCACCGTCTCGACCGCCGCCGCCATCCCGAGCAGCGCCGCGAGCACCGCCGCCGCCCCGCACCCGAGCGCGGCCCGCGCCCGCGGCCGGCGTGGCGCGGCGACCCGCGCCCGAGGGCGGCGAAGGGCGGGCCGACGCACTCGCGGCCGAACCGGGCGCTGAACCGCTCCGCCGCCGGGCCGAGCAGGTGGTGCCCGTCCATGAACTCGATCTCGCGGAAGACCCAGGCGGACGTGTCGAACACCGGCACCCCGCACTCGCGGCCGAGGGCGGCGACGTGGGCGAGCAGGAGTTCGCGCCGGCCGGGCGGGTACGCGGTGCGGAACCCCGCCGACTCGGGCATGGTGAAGAGTGCCGCCCTGATGCCGCGGGCGCGGCAGTCGGCGAGCGTGTCGCGGACGGCGCGGTCGTGCTCCGGCCGCACCCCCTCGCGGGCGAGCCGGCGCGTGTACGCCTCGCGCGCGACCGCCAGCCGCGGCACCCAGTCGGCGGCGGTCCAGGCCGCGGGGTAGAACGGCGACCAGCCGGTCGGCCGCATGTCCGTCCACAGGAAGTCGGAGCGGGCCGGGCCGGGCGGGAGCACATCGGCGAGGCGCGCGTGCGCCACCAGCGGCACGCGGAGCGAACTCAGCGGGGCGGCGCGGGCCACGACCCACGAGCCGACCGAGTGCGAGTGGTACGGGAGCGCCGCCGCGAGGTCGGCGCAGCCGAGGCGCCCCGTGGGAACGGGGTGGCGCGCCAGGTCGGGGTCGGTGAGCACCGGCGGCAACACCTCCACGAGTACGAAGTCGGGGCTGATGCCGGACGCGAACAGGCGGGCCGCGTTCAGCCGCGCCCCGGCCGGCACCGTCCCGGACTGCGTGAGACTGAAGACCCGCGGGTCGGTCGGGCCGCCGCCGAGGCCGAGGTGGTCGGGGCTGAGCCCCATCTGCGGGCGCGACCCGCCGAGGACCACGACCAGCGGCCGCGCGTGCCCCTGCCCGCGGTCCCCGCGCACGAGCCGCGTCAGCTGCTTCTGGCGGTGGAAGTACTCGGGGTCGCGCCACTCCGGGCGCCGCGTCTCGACGACCGCCGCGAGGCCGAGGTTCGCCGCGGCGGCGAGCGCGAACCCGGTCAGCACGGCCGACCGGGCGCGGTCACGCGGGCCGGCGCGGCGGCCGCGCCCGCCCCACCCGGCCGTGCGCACGAGCGACCGGACGGCGGCGGCCGGGGTCATTCGCGGCCTCCGGCAGGCCCGAGGGCCGCGGACACGGCCGGGCCGAAGCGACGGGTGAATTCCGCCGCGCCCTGCCGCGACAGGTGAAACCCGTCCACCAGGAACCCGTCGTCCACCCACAGCCGGGCGTCGATCAGCGGCAGGTTCAGCTCGCGGCGCAGCCGGGCGAGGTAGTCCTGCGCGGCGCGCTCCACCTCCGGCGGCATCCAGCCGCGGAACTCGCTCGACTCCGGCAGGTACGCCAGCGTCACCTTCGCCCCACGCGCCCGGGCCAGCCCGACCGCCTCGCGCAGCGCCCGGTCGGCGAGCGGGTGGACCGTGTACCCCGCGAACTGCCCGCGGTAGATCGGCTCGCAGTGTGCCAGCCGCTTCGCCCGCTCGTCCGGCTTCGCCGGGTACTCGTCGAGGCCGGGGAGCCAGCCCCAGCCGTCGAGCCCGCCCCACGCCAGGTCCATCCGCCGGTCCCACGGCTGCCACCGCGGGGCGATCTGCGCGAGGAGCCGGTGCCGCGCCTCGTACAGCGGGTGGAACCGGTCGTGGCGCATCTGCGCCGCGGTCTTGTCCGGGTCCGGGAAGTAGTCGCGGACGAGCGGTTCGTCGCCCGTGAACAGGCGGACGTGGTCGATGCGGTCGGGCTCGTGGAACGCGCCGTCCTCGCGGAGGAACGGCGGCCAGAACTCGATGACGACGGCGTCCGGCCGGAACCCGTCGGCGTAGGCGCGGCGGAGCGCCATCAGCTCGATCACCGGCCCGCCGCCGACGAGGCCCATGTTGAACAGGAGCGGGTCGGCGCCGCCCGGCCGCGCCGCTTCCCACGCCGCGGGGCTGAGCCCCATGCAGGTGCGCGAGCTGCCGACGACGAGCACGAGCGGCCGCCCGGGGTGCTCGGCGAGCCGGGCGCGGAGGGCGGCGGCGCGGCGGCCGTACTCCGGGTCGCGGAGCTGCGGGTACGCCGACTCCATGAGGATGAGCGCGACCGCGTGGATCACCAGCACGCCGACGACGCCCACGAGCAGCGCCGCCGCGGCCCCACGCCGGCGCGCGAAGACGGACGCCGAGCCGCGCGGCTTCGCCGCCGGCCGGAGGGCGGGGAGGCGGACGAGCTGGAGCAGCACGGTGCGGGTCATCGCGGGCCGCCGATCCACGGGGCGAGGGCGTCGCGGGCGAGCACGTCGGTGAAGCGGTCGGCCCCCGGGCCGGTCAGGTGGTGGCCGTCCATCGTCTCGTCCTCGGTCACCCACTTCCGGCCGTCGAACGCCGGCACGCCGAACTCGGCCGCCAGCCCGGCGACCACGGCGTCGAGCTGGCGCAGCCCCTCGGCGTCGTACCACGCCTCCCACCCGCCGCGCTCCGGCATCAGCACCAGCGCGGCGCGGGCGCCGAGGGCGCGGCACTGGCGGAGCGTGTCGCGGAGCGCGTCCACCCCGCACCCGGTCGGGCGGAACCCGGCGAAGTAGTCGGCGTACTGCCCCTGTGCGATCCGCATCAGCCCGGCGCGCTGCGGCGGGGTCGAGACGTCCTGGAGGCGGGCGAACCCGTGCGCGTCCGGCTCGTGCCCGCCGTTGAGCCGCTTGTTGTCCATCAGCAGGAACGGGAAGTAGCGGTCGAGGATGAGGAACCGGTACTCGGTGATCGGGGCGAGGAGCCCGCGCGGGCCGTGCGCGGACGGGTCGGCCGCGGGGAAGCCCATGCCGCGGACGACCGGGAGTTCGTCCGGCCGGAGGCGGAACGGGAGGAGCCAGCGCGTCTCGGGCGGGTCGGGCCGCTGCCCGGCGAGGAACACGGGATGCACTTCGACGAGTACGAAGTCGGGCTTCACCCCGGCCTGCGTGGCGCGGCGGAGGTAGACGGCGTTCGTCACCGGCCCGGCGCCGGCCTGCCCGAAGTTGAACACCTCGACCGGCCGCCCGAGCCGCCGGGTCAGGTCGTCGCCGGCGCGGCGGGCGTTGACGGCGTTGAGCGTCCGCGAGCTGCCGACGAGGAGGAGCGTGGTCGGCCGGTCGGCGGCCGGCGCCGGGCCGGGGAAGAACGCCGGGTGCGTGCGGAGGAGCGCGAACTTGTCGAAGTACACCGGATCGCGGAGCGGCGAGACTTCCGCGCGGATGGCGAGGCCGAGGCCGAGCTGCGCGGCCAGCGCGAGGACGCACCCGGCCGCGACCGCCCCCACCGCCCGCCGCCGGTTCGACGCGCGGCGCCACCCCGGCCGCGGGGCGGCGGACGGGAATCGGCGGAAAAGGGACGGGGCCAGTCGCACGTCAGCGCCCCCGGAAGAACGGCAGGATCGCCTCGCGCACGAGCCGGTCGGAGAACGCCTCCGCGCCCGGCCGCAGCATGTGGTGTCCGTCGGTGAACGCGGCCGCCGGCAGCCAGCCGCGGGCGTCGATCAGCGGCGTGCCGTACTCGGCTTCGAGCTCCGCCAGGAAGGCGTACAGCCGCTCGGTCGTCGCCGGCGGGTAGAGGGCGCGGAAGCCCTCCGACTCGGGCATCAGCACCAGCCGCACCGGGATTTTCTGGTCGCGGCACAGCGCCAGCAGGTCGGCGAGCGCCCGCGCCCCGCCGCCGGTCGGGTGCATGTCGGCGAGGATGGCGCCGTACTCGCCGGCCGCGCGCGTCAGCCCGGCCTCGGCCTGCGCGGGCGTGAGATCGGTGACCATCGGCGTCGTCCAGCCGGCGGGGTCTTCGGTGCGGCTCCAGTCGTAGCGCAGGTGCCACGGGAGCGAGCTCGGGTTGACGCGGCCCATGATCGGGAACCGCAGCGCGTGCCACGGCACCGTCACCGACCGCACCCACTCCCGCCGCGTCTTCTCCGCCGGGAAGTCGTAACCGATCACGGTCTCGACCTCGCCCCGACGCAGCCGCTCGCCGTGAAGGAACCGCGCTTCGAGCGGACCGTCGGCGAGCGCGGCGAGCGTCGGCGGCAGGACTTCGATCAGCAGTAGGCCGGGGCGGTGGCCGTCGGCGAGGAGGCGGCGGAGGTACGTCAGGTGCCCGACCGGGCCGGACGCCGGGATGCCGAAGTTGAACGCCATCGCCCGCCCGCCGAGCCCGGCGGCCATCGCCTCGCGGATGCGGGCGGAGTAGAAGCCGTACCCGGTGCGCGACGTGCCGAGCATCACCACGCTCGGCGCGCCGGGGTGCGCCGCGAACTGCTTGCGGAGGCGGAGTTCCTTGTCGGCGTAGCCGGGGTCGCGGAGGTACAGCGAGAATTCGGCGGCGAGTCCGAGCCCGGCCTGGAGCAGCACGGCGAGCGCGAGCCCGACGCCGACCGCGACCGCCGCCCGCCTCCGCCGCGCCCGGCGCGCCGGCCCGGCGGGTGTGACCCGGGCCGGGCGGAACAGCAGGGCGAGGCGGGGGGTGAGCTTCACGGGCCGGTCGTCACGTCAGAACTGGAAGTAGATGAAGCTGCTGCCGCTGTCCGGCGCCAGCAGCATCGCCGCGCACAGGCACGCGGCGTAGCCCGCGCCCAGCACCGGCGCCGGGAGGCGGTCGTACACCCACTGCCACGCCCCGCGGGTGACGAGCAGGTGGCAGATCAGCACGAACCCGGCCGTGTACCACAGGCTGCGGTTGTGCAGCGGCAGCGGCAGGCCCATGTGCAGGCCGAACATCTGCTTGTACATCGCCAGCGCCCGCTCGAACCCGTTCAGGATCAGGTCCGGCTTCTGCGGGTTGGGGAACAAGTCGGGTTGGAACAGCACCCAGCACAGGCTTACGCTGAAGAACGTGAGCAGGATGCGGAAGCCGGTGCCGACCGTCGTCTGGAGCGCCGCGTCGAGCGCCGGGCGGGTCTTGGCGAACGCCGCGAACTGGCGGTGGGTCACGAGCAGCAGCCCGTGCGCCACGCCCCACAGCACGAAGCTCCACGCCGCGCCGTGCCACAGCCCGCCGAGCGTCATCGTGATCATCAGGTTCCGGCACGTCGCCAGGTTCGAGCCGCGGCTCCCGCCGAGCGGGATGAACAGGTAGTCGCGCAGCCAGCTCGACAGCGAGATGTGCCAGCGCCGCCAGAACTCGCCCACGTTCTTCGACAGGTACGGCATGTTGAAGTTGTTCGTGAGCTTGTACCCGAGCAGGTGGGCGAGGCCGACGGCCATGTCCGAGTAGCCGCTGAAGTCGCAGTAGATGCGGATCGAGTACGCCAGCACCGCCATCCACACGGCGCCGGTGTTGTACCTGTCCGGCTCGTGGAAGATCGGGTCGCAGAACACTGCCATGCGGTCGGCGATCGCCATCTTCTTGAACGCGCCCATCAGGAGCAGCTGGACGCCGACCTGCACGCGCACCCAGTTCCACCGCTTCGGCCGACGCGTCTGCGTCAGGAAGTCGCCGGCGCGGACGATCGGCCCGGAGACGAGGTGCGGCAGGAACAGGATGAACAACAGGAACCGCGGCAGGCTCGTCTCGGCCTTGATCTTCCGCCGGTACACGTCCACCGCGTAGCTGATCGCCTCGAACGTGTAGAAGCTGATCCCGAACGGCACGAACAGCGCGATCGCCTTCATGTCGAGCCGCGCGTAGCCCGGGTCGCGGCCGGCGGCCACGAGCAGGTCGTGCAGCTCGTTCAGGAAGAACCCGCGGTACTTGAAGTAGCACAGGATCGACAGGTTCATGCCGATGCTGGTGACCATCACCGCGCGGCGCACCTTCTGCCGGTCGGTCGCGTCCATCAGCCGGCCGAACAGGTAGTCGGCGAGCGTGGTCGCGGTGACGAGGAACGCGAGCTCGGCGCTCCACGCGGCGTAGAAGTGGAAGCTGGCGACCACCAGCACCCAGATGCGCGCCATCTGCCAGCGGCGCGGGATCGTCCAGTAGACGGCCAACACCGCGAGGAAGAACAGCAGGAAGTTCGACGTGTGGAAGAACGGCTCCGGGAGGAGCTCGGCGAGCTTCTGGAAGTACGGCCAGTCCGTCTTCGGCGGGGCGTCGGCGCTGGCGAACAGGCTGAGCGGCATTCGGCCGTCCCGTCCGTGGGAAGGTCAGGCGGGGCGCGCGGCCCCACCGGTCGGCGGCGGACTATAGCGAGGGAGGGAAAACGCGGTCAACCCCGGCTGGGGGGCGTATCAATGCCGGTAACGGTTGTCCGTCGGCGCCCGGGGCGTGGGCCACGGGGGAGCAGAACCCGTCGTCTCGGATCGGAGAAGACCGGGGTGACTCCCCCGTCGCCCACGCCCCGGGTTCCGACGGACGCCGACCGCACGCCGGAGCCTGGGGACGACCGATGGCCGAGCAGTGGGACTACAAGAAGGCCGGGCTCGACCTCGGCAAGTACGAGCAGACGATCGCCGGCATCCAATCCCACCTCGCCCGCACCCAGGACCGGACGCGGGTCATCCCGCCGCCGTTCCCGCCGCGCAAGGGCGGCAAGGGCGTCGGCGGGTTCGCCAGCCTGTTCGACTTCGACCCGAACGCCCTCGGCCGGCAGTACAAGCACCCGGTCCTCGTCACCTGTACCGACGGCGTCGGCAGCAAGCTCAAGGTCGCGGCGCAGGCGGGCCGGTTCGACACCGTCGGCATCGACCTCGTCGCCATGTCGGTGAACGACCTGATCTGCACCGGCGGCGAGCCGCTCGTCTTCCTCGACTACATCGCCATGCCGGCCGACGACCCGGCGGTGACCGAGCAGCTGGTGAAGGGCATCGCCGACGGCTGCGTCGAGTCCGGGTGTTCGCTGGTCGGCGGCGAAACGGCCATCCTCCCGGACTTCTACCAACCCGGCGACTTCGACATGGCCGGCTTCTGTACCGGCGTCGTCGAGAAGGCCGGTATCGTCGACGGCTCCCGCGTCGAGCCGGGCGACGCCGTCATCGGCCTGGCCTCCAGTGGCCTCCACTCGAACGGCTACAGTCTCGTCCGCAAGATCGTCTTCGACGCCGCCGGGCTGTCGGCTTCGGACCACGTCCCGGAACTGGGGAAGACCGTCGGCGAGGAGTTGCTGACGCCCACCCGCCTGTACGTGAAACCGGTGCGGCAGGTGCTCGCACACCACCCGGTCGAAGGGGGTGGGGCGATTCACGGGCTGGCGAACATCACCGGCGGCGGGCTGCCGGACAACGTCGGCCGCATCCTCCCGCCGGGCTGCCGGGTGAAGGTGAACGCCGGGTCGTGGACCGTACCGCCGGTGTTCGGCTGGCTCCAGAAGCTCGGCAACGTCGCCGACGCCGAGATGCGCCGGGTGTTCAACGGCGGCGTCGGGTTCGTGGTGATCGCCGCCCCGTCTTTTGCCCACGGCATCGTGGAGCAGTTCGAGAAGCTCGGCGTGCCCTCCTGGGTGATCGGGGAGGTCGTCCCGGGGGATCCCGGGGTTGAGGTCGCTTGAACCGCGGGATGACCAACGACCAAGGAGAAAGACCACTTCCGTTGACGCGGCCGGTGTCGGAAATTGGTCATAGGTGGGTCATTGATCATTGGTCATTCCCACGGTTCTCGATGTTCTGGCGCCTCTTCGCCACGTACCTGATCCTCGTGTTCACCGCCGTCGGGCTGGTCGGGGTGCTCGTCTTCCGCCGGCACGACACCGTCCTCCTCGAACTGGCCGACGACGTGGCCGTCGCCGGGGCGCTCGTCGTCGTCCTGGCGGCGGTGCCGGCCTACGTCATGGCCCGGCGGTTCGCCCGGCCGCTCGGCGACCTCACCACCGGCGCCAGCCGCCTCGCCGAGGGCGACCTGGGGCACGTCATCCGCGTCGTCGGGAGCCGCGAGCACGCCGGGCTCGCCGCCGCGTTCAACGCCATGAGCGGCAAGCTCGCCGCCACCTTCGCCCAGCTGGCGCACGACCGCGAGCAGCTCCGCGCCATCCTGTCCGGCATGGTCGAGGGCGTCGTCGCCATCGACCCGGACCAGCGGGTGATGTTCGCCAACGCGCGGGCCGGGGCGCTGCTCGAGTTCGACCCCGGGGTGGCGGTCGGGCGGCGGCTGTGGGAGGTGGCCCGCCAGCGCGGGTTCCAGGAGATCGTCGAGAAGGGGCTGGGCGGCACCGCCGAGCACCGCGACGAGCTCGACTGGAAGGGGCCGGTCGGGCGGAGCCTGACGGTGTACGTGTCGCGCCTCCCCGGGCCGGCGGCGGCCGGGGCGGTGGTCGTCGTCCACGACACCACCGAGCTCCGCCGCCTCGAGCGCCTGCGGCAGGACTTCGTCGCCAACGTGTCGCACGAGCTCAAGACCCCGCTCGCGGTCATCAGCTCGACCGTGGAGGCGCTGCTGGACGGCGCGGCGGACGACCCCGACACGTGCACCGCGTTCCTCGCCCGGGTCGGCGACGAGTCGGCCCGGCTGATGGACCTGATTCAAGACCTGCTCAGCCTGGCACGGGTCGAGTCCGGCGAGCTCGGGCTGGAGCCGGAGCCGGTGCCGCTCGACCGGGCCATCGCCGACTGCCTGGAGCGACACGCCCACCGGGCCGAGGCGAAGACGATGACGCTGGTGGAGAAGCCGCCGGCGGACGGCCCGGTGGCGGCGCTGGCCGACCCGGGGGCGCTGCGGCAGGTGCTCGACAACCTCGTGGACAACGCCATCAAGTACACGCCGAACGGCGGGCGGATCACGATTCGCTGGTCGGCGGCCGGCGGGCAGGTGTACCTGGAGGTGCAGGACACCGGGATCGGGATTTCCGAGGCGGACCAGCTGCGGATCTTCGAGCGGTTCTACCGGGCGGACAAGGCGCGGAGCCGCGACGCCGGCGGTACCGGCCTCGGGCTGGCGATCGTGAAGCACCTCGTGCAGGCGATGCGCGGGACGGTGCGGGTGTCGAGCAAGCTCGGCGCCGGGACGACGTTCCGCATCACGCTCCCGCGGGCCGGCGGGTAGGCGGTCCCTCCCCGCCTCACTCGGCGGGCGGCGGGTCTTCCGCCTTCGGCGACCGAAGGCTCTGCACCAGCCGCGCCAGGCCGTACCCGGCGGCCAGCGCCGCGACCACGCCGACCCCGCCGGCGGTCAGCATCAGCATGTCGCGGCGGTTCAGGTCGGTGAGCGGGCGGTCGTCCGGCACCTTCACGTACACCGGCTTCGGCGGCGGAGCTGGCGGCGGCGGAGCCGCCACCAGCTCCACGTCCACCAAGTCGTCGTCGGGCGGGAGTGGCTGCGGCGCGACGCGGGCCGCCGGCTGCCACGGCGGCTGCGCGGGCGCGGATTTCGCCGCGGGGGCCGGGCGCGTGCCGGGCTTCACCACGGGGGCCGGCGGGGACGGCGGGAGCGTCGCCGTCGGGAGCGGCCCCGCCTCGGCCTGCGACTCGGTCTCCAGCCACTTGGCGAAGGCCGGGTTCACCCCGGGGCGGGCCGGCGCGGCACCGGCGGACTCGAACGGCCTGAGCGCCCGCGACGCCTCCGCCGGCGACTGGTAGCGGTCGTCCGGGTTCTTCGCCAGGAACGTGTCGAGCACCGCCTGCAGCCCGGCCGGCGCGTCCGGAAGGCTGGCCGTCAGCGGCGGCGGCGGGTCGGTCGCGTGCCGCAGCAGTTGCGCCGTCACCGACGCCTCGCGGAACACCGGCCGCCCGGTGACGAGGTGGAACAGCACACACCCGAGGCTGTACAGGTCGGACCGGATGTCGGTGACGCGGGCGTCCTTCGCCTGCTCCGGGCTCATGTAGTCCGGCGTGCCGACCACCGCCCCTTCCACGGTCAGTTGCGTGGACGTCTGGTCGTCGGGGCCGGGCACCTCCTCGAACAGCTCGCGGCCGAGGCCCACGTCGAGAACCTTCAGCGTGGCGTCGAGCGTGTTGTCCGGGCCGCGCTTCGACGGGGCCGGCACGACCATCAGGTTGCTCGGCTTCACGTCGCGGTGGACGGTGCGCTTCTCGTGCAGGTGGCCGAGCCCGTCGAGCGCCTGGCGGACGAGGCGGACGGCCTCCGGCACCGGGAGCCGGCCGCGGCGGTCGAGCACCTCGTCGAGCGTCTCGCCGTCGAGGTACTCCATGGCGATGAAGTGCCGCCCGCCCGCCTCGCCGACCTGGTACGCCCGCACCACGTTCGGGTGGTCGAGCTGCGTCAGCAGCCGGGCCTCGCGCTGGAACCGGGCGAGGACGCGCACGTCCCGCGCCCGCGACGCCGACAGGATCTTCAACGCCACCACCTGCCCGAGCCCGTGGACGGCCTTGTACACGCCGCCCATCTGCCCCTTCCCGAGCTGCTCCAGGATCTTGTACCCCTCCAGGAAGAACCCGTCGGTCCGGCCGCGGCCGAGCAGCGCCGCCTGCCAGTGGGTGATGACGCCCTTCCGCCCCGAGATCGACTTCACGAACGCCTCGACCTGGGCGTCCGCGCCGGGGTGCTCGGCCTCCCACCGGCGGCGCACCGCGTCCACCTCGTCGGCGGTCAGGAGCTGGCTCTTGGCGAGGAGGGAACAGAACTCGCGGACAGATGTGACCGGGGTCGCCATTGGGCTGTTCGCGGTGGGAAGGGGCCGGAGGTACTCTACAGCATCCCGCGGGGGCATGAAGGGGTGAAGGGGTGAGCAGGTAAAGGGGTGACGGAGGCACTCGTCATGTCACCCGTTCACCCCTTCACCCCTTCATACCCCGCCGCTGCCGGCGGCGGACGGCGATCGGGAGGATAAACAGGTACGCCCCGGTGAACCACAGTCCGAGCACCACCACGCCGGCCGGCAGGAACACCCACAACTTGGCCCGGTCGTGGAACCACGATCCGTCGTGCAGCGCC
Organism: bacterium; assembly: GCA_017308215.1. Classification (GTDB taxonomy): domain Bacteria; phylum Planctomycetota; class Planctomycetia; order Gemmatales; family Gemmataceae; genus Urbifossiella. The sequence goes on from JAFKFQ010000210.1 coordinate 13,469, forward strand.
TCGATCAGGTCGGACCGGCGGTACGCGGACCGGAGCACGGCGCCGGTGCCGAGGTCCACCTGGACCTCCCACCGGTTCTTCGCCAGCACCTTCGCCAGCCCGCGGCCCGGCTGCAGGTCGATCCGGTCCACGTCGGCCCAACCCGTGACCTCCGCCTCGGGCACCGACTTCGCCGCGGCGAGGATCGCGTCCAGCCCGACGACCGGGGCGCTGCCGGTCCCCTTCGCCGCCGGCGGCTGGACCCAGGCGATCTCCTTCTTGAGCTGGAGCAAGAGCCCGGTGACAATCACCAGGAGGAACGGCACCGCGACCAGCGCCGCGCCCCACCGGTGGGCCTTCCGCCACGCCACCCGCCAGTTGATCGCCACGGCCGCCTCGCGCGGATGAAGGGGTGAAGGGGAGAGCGGGTGAAGGGGTGATACGAAAAGACCCACCCGCGGGAACGGGTGGGCCGTGCACTTCGATCGTATTACCCCTTCACCCACTCACCCCTTCAACTCCCCGGCCGTCCCGAAGTAGTGCTGGAGCTTGCGGACGGCCTTGTACTTCTCGTCGCTGATCCGCTCCGGGGTCGTCTGGAGCTCGGCGGCGATCTCGGGGACGGCGTACCCGGCGGCGGTCAGCTCGAGGATGCGGCGGTGCCGCGGCCCGAGCACCTCGCGGGCGGCGTGCGCCACCGCCTCGCGGTCGTCGCGGACGGTGTTCTCGCCGCGGCCGCGGGCATCCGCCAGTTCCGGGGTCAGCCCGGCCAGCTTGCGGGCGCGCTGGACGCGCTTCTTCACCGCGTCGATCGCCCGCAGGAACTCGCGGCGCTCGACCGTCTCGTCGTCCTTGAGGACGGTGAGCCACTTCTCCGACTCGACGCGCTCCAGGAGGCGGGTGAACACCTCCTGGGTGCAGTCGCCCCATCGGTCGGCGGGGAGCCGGGCGTTCCGCCAGCACGCCTGGCAGTACCGGCTGATGTCCTGGACGGCCCGGGCGTCCGGCCCGGCCGTCGCCTCGCCGGCGGTCAGGGCGGTGCCGAGCACCACCGCCGCCATCATCGCCCGCGACCGCCCCGCGGCGGCGGTCGGCACGAACCGTTTCATGTCTCCGCGTCCCCTGGTGCCGGACGGATGCCGCTCCCTCGTCCATTCTACGGACACCGACCCGACCCCCCGTCGCCGGCGCAGCCGAAATTCGTGTCGGTTCGGCCCTGGTGTGGCGCCCGACGGCTGGTAGTCGCAGGCTTTAGCCTGCGCTAACGTTAGCGCAGGCTAAAGCCTGCGACTACCAGCCGTCGGG
>JAFKFQ010000210.1:14789-18038 GCA_017308215.1 bacterium
TCACATTCCAGTCCGGCTTATTAGCTATGGGGAGGTGACACCTCAACTACAAGAAGCATCGCTGAATCAATTCTTGAGCAACATCTCCTGCGCCAACTAATTATGCCTGAATGGATTGCAGCCATTGATCTCGCGTCCGCGCATCTGTCATTTTTGCTCCCGGCGCACGGATTCACGCCGGACGCGAACCGCCGATCGGCGGTTGCGGCAGGTCGGGCGTGAACTAGAGTTGCGGAAGCGTTCTCCAGGCTGGAACTCCGGGCGCTCACACCCGGCGCTTCCCGGGGGGCATCCGACTCCGCGCCCGGCGGTACTCGATGACGACGCACACCGACGACCCACTCCCCGACCTGCTGCGATCGCTCCGCGCCGCGATGGCGATCGACCGCGCCCGGGCGGCCCGCGACCTCGGCCGGCTCGGGTGGCTCGCCAAGGACGCCATCCCGGCACTGGTCCGCGCGTCCGACGACGCCGACGCCAAGGTGCGCGAGGCGGCGGCGCAGGCGGTCGGGCAGATGGGGCCGGAGGCGGTCCCGCCGCTCCGGGGGCTGCTGACGCACGACGACAAGTACGTCCGCCGGCAGGCGGTGTGGGCGCTCGGCAAGCTCGGGGCGATGGCCCGGCCGGCGCTGTACGACCTGTGCGGCGCCCTCCGCGACGCCGACCCGCGGACCGCCAGCGGCGCCGCCCAGGCGCTCGGCAACCTCGGGGCCGCCGGCGCCGACGCGGTGCCGGCGCTGGCCGAGGCGATGCGCGGGACGAACATCGTGCTGTGCCGGCTGGCGGCGAAGGCGCTGAGCCAGATCGGGCTCCCGGCGCTGTCCACGCTGATCGCGCACGTCCAGCACACCGACCCGTTCGTCCGCGGCGAGTCGGCGCTGGCGCTGGGGTGGATGGGGGCGGCGGCCCGGACGGCGGTGCCGGTGCTGGCGAAGATCGTCCGCGGGACGGAGCAGCCGGGGCTAACCGACACCCCGCCGCCGGTCGGCGGGCTGAACCCGTCGGCGCTGTTCGGGCACAAGGCGATCGGAAGCGAGGTGGTAACCGGACGAGACGTGCCGGGTGTACGCGGCGCAGGCGCTGGGGAAGATCGGCCCGGCGGCGGCGGCAGCGCTGCCGGACCTGAAGGCGGCGGCCCGGTACGGCCCCGACGCCGTCCGCGACGCCGCCCGCCAGGCCGTGCGCCTGGTTCAGGGGGCGTGAGCGGGAGTGTGGTGCGGCACTCCGTGCCGCGGCGGCGCGGGTTCATCAGACGGAAGTCACAGGCACCCGACCGGAGGCGGCACGGAGTGCCGCACCACACTCACCGCCGCAGCAGAAACTCCTTACTGTTCACCAGCGCCCACAGCACGTCCTCCCAGGCCGCCCGCCGGTCGGGCGCCGCCGACAGGTACGCCAGGATGCGCCGGCCCTCGGCCTCCGTTGGGCGGCGGCACAGCGCCGACAGGTAGAACTCCTCCAACAGCGTCGCGTCCGGCGTGCCCGCCGCCAGCCGCACGCCGATGCGGTTGTCCGGGTCGCTGATGAGGCGGTTCACCACGTCGCCCGAGATCATCTGGAACGCCTGCAACAGCCCCGGGTCGTCGCTCCGCTCGCACTCGCACGTCAGCAGCCGCTCCGGCTTGCCGAACACCTTCAGGAACTGGTCGCCCATCCCGCTCGTGAACCGCCGGCCGGTCTGCGGCGGCGCCGGCACCTGGTTCGCTCGCAGCCCCGCCGGGTAGCCCGCGAACCGCACCGACCCGCCCGTCACCTGCACCAGCGCGTCGAGCAGTTGTTCGGCTTCGAGCGGCGTCACCAGGGCGTGCGAGTGGTGGAGGTCGTCGGCCATCACCGCGGCGTCGCGCGTGGTCGCGGCGAGCTGGTAGGTGCGGCTCGTCATGATGCGGCGCACCAGCGGCTTGAGGCGGTGGCCGTTGGCGGCGAAGTCCTTCGCCAGCCAGTCGAGGAGGTCCGGGTTCGTCGGCGGGTTGGTGGCGCGGAAGTCGTCGTTCGGGTCGACCAGCCCGCGGCCCATCAGGTGGAGCCACACGCGGTTCACCTGCGCCCGGGCGAAGAACGGGTTGTCGGGCGACGCGACCCACTCGGCCGCCGCGCCGAGGCGGTCGCCGTCGGGATCGACCGCGGCGGCGCCGAGGAGCTTCGGCCGCGCCGGCTGCTTCGTCCGCCCGCTGATCATCTCGCCGTCGCGCTTCTGGAAGACGACCTGTTCGCCGACGAACTCGTGCTTGTCGAGCATGTCGCGGCGGTCGTTCGTCATCACCCGGTAGTCGATGCGGGCGAACAGCGCGGCGAACCCGTAGTAGTCGTCCATCGTCCAGCGGTCGAACGGGTGGTTGTGGCAGCGGGCGCAGCCGATGCGGACGCCGAGGAACACCTGCGCCACGGATTCCGCGCGCTGGAGCGGGTCGCGGACGGCGCGCCAGAAGTTCGCCGGCGGGTGGGCGTAGGTGCTGCCGCGGGCGGCGAGCACGTCGCAGGCGAACTCGGTGAGCGGCCGGTCGGAGGCGAGCTGCGCGGCGATCCACCGGTAGAAGACGGCCACGCCCTTGCGGTCGAGCGCCTTCTCGTCGTTCCGCAGCACATCGGACCACTTCTGCGCCCAGTATTCCGCGAACTCGGGGCGGGCGAGTAGCGCGTCGATGAGGCGCTCGCGCCGGTCGGCGCGGGTGTCGGCGAGGAAGGCACGGGTTTCGTCCACCGTCGGCAGCACGCCGAGCGCGTCGAGGTAGGCGCGGCGGAGGAACACGTGGTCCGGCGCGGGCGGCGCCGGCGCGAGGCGCATCGCCCGTAGTTGCGCGAGGACGCGGGCGTCGACCGGGTGGTCGGTCGGGAACGCGGTGACCTCGGGCATCGGGCGGTCCGGCAGGAACACGACGCGCACCGGCACCACCTGCGTGAGGTAGCGGACGATCAGCACCGACTCGCCGAACTGCTCGCGGACAACTTCGCCTGCCGGCGTGATCCGCGCGACGCCCACCGTCGTGAACTCGAACGCCGCGAGCGGGGTCACGTCGCGGCTCGACCCGTCGGAGAAGTGCGCGACGGCCTTGACGGCGAAGCGGTCGGCGGGGTCGGAGAGGATGCGCGCCGGCGGCGTCACGTCGAGGCGCGTGAGGCGCGGCGTGTCGGGCGGGTCGGCGGGGCAGCCGGCGGCGACCCACGCGCGCAACACCTCGTACTCGCGGCTGGCCTTCGAGAAGCGCACGCCGTCCTCGTGCGGCACCCCGCCGGTCGCCTTCAGGAGGA
>JAFKFQ010000211.1 GCA_017308215.1 bacterium
ATCGGCTCCGGGCCGGCGGCCGCCATCACCTGCGAGTACATCCCGAGGTCGAGGAGCACCTCGTCCGGGTTCCCGGTCACGCGGAAGAAGTTCACGTACACCGACGCCATGTCGGCGTCGTTGATCGCAACCTGGACCTGCTGGCCCTGCTGCTGCGGGGCGGGTGCGGTTTCGTCGGCCATCGGAGAGCCCTCTGCGTGGGTGTGGTGGGGTAACAACGGGTTGGCCGGAAGGTCGGCCGGAGGACAGTGTATGGCGGTCCGTGGGACCGCCCACCGGCGGCGGGAAAAGTTCAATTCCCGCTCACCCGAAGCGTCAGCCGGCCGCCGGTCGCCTCGGCGACGCGCACCGCCGGCGCCCACGCGGCCCGGTCCGCTTCGTTCTGAAGGTGGAGCGTGATCGGCCGCCTCTCCAGCGCGACCAGTTCGGGAAGGTCCGTGTACCGCAACACGTTCAGGAACGCCGGACCAGTGCGGTGGCTGGTCGGGAGGTTCCACAGGTCGAATGCCGCGACCGCCGGCTCGAGCAGCCCGGCGTGCAGCGCCAGCGCCGCCGATTCGCCCTTCCCCTGGAGTACGAGCTTCGGCCCCTCCAATTCCGGTACCGTCCGCACCGCTCTGACCGCCCGGCCCACGTCCCACACGCGCTGGCCGTCGAGTGTCTGGCCGATCAGCGGGAAGCGGCGACGGATGTGCGTGTCCTCCTTGCTCCCGGGCTCCGCCCAGCGCGTCGGGCCGATCCCGCGCGGAACGACCGCGGCGAACGCCCACTTCTCCCTCGCCATCGCGGCGCGGTTCTGCGCGAACATCGCGTCGTTCCGCGCCAGCTTCCCGGAGAAGCGAAGCACCTCGGTGAACGGCGGGCCGAATGACTCGCACCAGTCTCTGTAGCCGGCGTCGTCGAGCACGCTCAGGATGACTTCCGACGGTTCCTTGACCTCGGCCGCGGTCGCCACCCACATCCGTAAATCGACGTGCTCCTCGGAGGTGAAGTCAATCGCCCGCAGCCGCACCCCGTCGTGGGTCGTGTCGGCCGAGACCTTCGCGGCGATCGGCGACGGGTTCTTCGCCCAGCCGCCGAACACGTTCATACGGCGGTCACCCCGTACCTTCAGCCACCGCGCCGCCCACCACCCCGTCAGCTTCTCCGCGTCCGCGGGCGGGTCGAATTTCGCCGCGGGGACGAACGTCTCGTGGATCACCTCGTTCCGCCGCGGCTCGGGGAGCTTGTCGAACACCTTCAGTTGCGCCGGCTCGAACCGCTTCGTCAGGTCGGGCGCCGGTTGCTCGCTCGTGTCGTTCTTGAGCCAGCGCGCCATCCAGGCGTTGATGCCGCGGTGCAGCTCCGGCGTGTCGGTGTGCGGGCCTTTCGTTTCGAGCAGCTGGAACTTCTCGCCGGCACCGTACAGGTCGTACACCTTCCGCGCCTTGTCGGCGAGGCGGCGGTAGCCCTCGACCGGGAAGATGTCGTCCTTGTCCGAGTTGCCGAGCAACAGCGGCCGCGGGGCGACGAGCGCCGCCACCTGGGCGAAGTCCCAGCGGTAGGTGTTCACCGGGAACATGCAGTCGCAGTGGCCGGCGATCACGCCGTCGGCGAGCCGCGGTGCCGGGGCTGCGATGAGGTGCGCGTGCAGGTCGGCGATCCCCGCGACCGGCACCACCGCCTTCACCCGCTCGTCCGCCGCCGCCACCCACCAGCTCGTCGCCCCGCCGCCGGACCGGCCCGTCAGGCCGATCCGCGTCGCGTCCACCTCGGGGCGGGTTTCGAGGTAGTCGAGCGCCCGCATCGCGTTCCACAGTTCGACGCCCGCCGGCGTGTAGCCGCGGCTCTGCCACCACCACATCTTCGCCCCATGCGTGCCGTGGTGGTCGCCGCGGATCTCGGCGAGCTCCACCGTGTCGAGGATCAGGCACGCATACCCGTTCGCCGCGAACCAGCTCGGGTGGTACTGGTAATGGACCTTGCTCCCGAACGACACGCCGTTCAGCACCACGTTCCCGTGCCCGCAGACGTACAGGATCGTCGGCAGCCGGCCGGTCCGCTGCTTCGGCAGGTACAGGTTCGCGGTGACGTACAGCCCCGGCATCGACTGGAAGTGCAGCCGCTCGACCGTGAACGTGCCGCCGTCGGTCGTGCCCGTCACGACCGGTCTCAGGTCGGACCGCGGCGGGAGCGGCCACAGCCCCATCATGTCGAGGAACTGGCGGCGCAACTCGGGGCGCTTCTTCTCCCACTCCTCTTTCGTGGTGAGGTCGGCGAGGCAGTTGGCGTTGATCTCCTTCACCTGGGCGCGGAAGTAGGCGTCGAGCTGCTTGCGGTTGCGGGCGTAGTCCGTCTTCGCGTCCTGCCCGGGTGTCGGGGATGGGAGCAGGAGTAGCGACGCGAGACCGGCGAGAGCGAGGCGGGTCATGCAGTATGCCCTCGGGAAGGGGTGTGTGCGATGCTACCCGGTCGGCGCGGCGCCGCAAGGGGGCGAACGTTCTGGTCACGCCCGTTCGGAGAAGCGGCCGACGTTATGCCCCGGGCGTAATTCCCTGCCACCGCACGGCCCGGCGCCCCCGTCGGGCGGGCCGCCGCGGCCGGCGTGAGGTAGGGTTCCCGGTCGCCCGCCGCGGGGAAGGATGATGAGTGAGTCGTTTGCGGTGAACGTGGGGTACGACCCGAACGGGCGGGTGTGCGTGGTGACGCTCGCCGGGAAGCTCGACCCGTCGGCGTGCGAGGTGCTGGAGCCGGAGCTGGACGCGCTGGTCGCCGCCGGCCGCCGGCACTTCGTGTTGGACCTGGGGCAGTTGCGGTACGTCGGCAGCCTGGGGCTGCGGGCGTTCGTGGCGCTGGCGAACCGGGTGCGGGGGGAGGGGGCGGTGGTCGCGTGCAGCCTGTCGCCGCCCGTCCGCGAGGTGTTCGACATGACACGGATCAGCGCGGTGCTGCGCGTCTACCCGTCCCGCGCCGATGCGGTGGACGCAGTCGCGTCGCGGTGAGCGAGCCCGGGGCGTGAGAGCGCGCCTGTGATACCGGCCGCCGCAGGCCGAGGCCGGTTCGGCTCTCACGGCGACCGATGACACTCGCCCTCACGCGCCGGGCTCGGCCGGCGGCGAGTTCCGCCACAGTACCAGTAGCGCGACCAGCCCGAGGAGCGGCGCCAGGCCGGCGATCACCAGGCCCACATCGTAGCTGTGCGTCGCCTTGATGACCTCGCCCACCGTCTTCTGGTTAACCGCACTCACCACCCACCCGCCGGCCGCCAGCCCGCCGCTGAACACCCCCATCCGCCGCGCCGGCAGCTCCTGGCTGAAGGCGTAGTACAGCGGGTGGAGGCCGAGGATGCCCGCCCCGGCGATCAGCAGCGCGGCGACCATCGCCGGCCCCGACCCGAGCAGCGGCACCGCCGCCGCCGCCGCCGTCAACCCGGTGAACAGTGCGAACGCCCACACCCGCGCCGCGTGCAGCCCGACCCCGGCCTTCACCAGCCGCATGACCAGGAATCCGACCAGGATGCACCCCACGTCGGCCGAGATGAAGTAGCCGGACGTGATGACCGCCGCCGCATCCTCCGAGTAGCCGTGGAAGTCGCGCAGGAACAGCACCAGCCACGCGCGCAGGAACTGCCAGCTCACCGTCAGGCAGCTCACGACCAGGCTGAGCACGACGAGCCGGCGGGCGAACGCGCCGGGCGGCAGCGGCGCGGCGGCGGGGGCGTCCGGGGTCGAGGCGGGGTCTTCGACGAGGGCGCCGGGCGGGACCAGTGCGAGCCACAGCGGCACCCACACCAGCCCGCCGACCCCGATCGACCAGAACACCATCTCCCACCCGCCGCCAAGGTGCCTCACCAGCAGGACGTACAGCGGGACCAGGATCGCCCCGAGGCTGGCGCCGCTCTGGAGGATGCCGTTCCCGAGCGGGCGGTCGGCCGGGCTGAGCACCCGCCGGGCGGCGATGAGCGCGCACGGCCAGTGCCCGGCCTCGAACAGCCCGAGCAGCGTCCGACAGACGACGAGCCAGCGGAACGTCCCCGCGCCGGGCTCGTCGCCGGCCCACTCCAGCAGGCCGACCACGGCCGCGTCGCCGGCGAACCCGGTGGCGACGCCGGCGGCCGACCACCCGACCAGCACGACCGGGTAGAGGAGACGCGGGCCGAACCGGTCGGCGAGCACCCCGAACACGACCGACCCGGCGGCGAACGCCAGCCCGAAGCACATCTCCAGCGACCCGACGCGCCCCTCGTGCAGGTGGTACCGGGCCTTCATCTCCGGGAGTGTGACCGCCAGCGCCTGCCGGTCCATGTAGTTGAGGAACGTCGCCAGCAGCAGCGCGCCGCAGACCCACCACTTCCAGGCGGAGGGATGAAGGACGGCGGAGTAAGGATGACGGGACACGGGCACCGCGGGTTCGTGGCTCGGGGCTTCGTAGTGGTGCGTCGACCGATTGGTGTCGGGTCCGGCTCACGCCGGCCGTTCGCCACGTCGGGGCTTCGCACCCGACACCGAGCGGTCGACCGACTAGTAGGGCGGGTCGAGTCTTCGAGACCCGACGCGGGAGAGCAAGGGCGAATGACGACGGTCGGGGGCCGAGCCCACGCGAGGTCAGGGGTCTGGTCACGCGCCGCGAGTGACTGATGGCGTGGCGTCGGGTCTCGAAGACTCGACCCGACCTGCGAAGCCCCGAGCCTCGAACCGGCTCAACCGTCCCAACCGTTTTCCCAGTCCGCCGCGCGTTCCAGGAAGCGGACCACGCCGCCGACGAAGTGCGCGAACAGCGCCTCGCCCTTCTCGGCACTCGCCGCCGCCGGCGTGCCGATGTGGCCGGGCTCGCTCCGGTCGCCCATCACCCACCCGCGGTAGCCCGGCGCGAACCCGACCCCGAACGGCACCTCGGGCACGTCCTTCGGCGGCCCCGCCACCAGTTCCGGCCGCAGCCGCAGGATCATGGACGTTTCCCACTCGCAAGCGTGCCCCATCTGCGTCTGCACCAGCCCGGGGATGGACGGCGTGCCGGCCGCGTCCCAGTAGGTGAGCGACAGCAGGAGCAGGTCGCGGGTCGTCCGGTGATCCTGGCGCAGCTCGAACAGCGCCTGCTGGAGCGGGCCGGTGTTCCCGCCGTGGCCGTTCACGAACACCACCCGCGTGAACCCGTGCGAGATCACGTTGTTCGCCAGATCCTTCAGCAGGTCGAGGTACACCCGCGGCGACGCCGACAGCGTGCCGGGGAAGTCGCAGTGGTGGTGCGAGTTGCCGAGCCACGTCAGCGGCGCGAACAGGCACCGGCCCGCGACCGGCGCGAGCTTCGCGCGGCGGACCACCTCGCCGAGCAGCAGCGAGTCGGTGAACACCGGCATGTGCCGGCCGTGCTGCTCCAGCGCGGCGACGGGGAACACGACGGGCGTGGTGCGCGGCAGCGCGGCGACGGCGGGCCAGGTGAGGTCGGCCAGGTCCATGAGGTGCGTCTCGGCGGGAGGCGGGATGGGATACAGTGTACCGGGTCGCCGGCCGGACGGAACCCGGTAGAATCCCGGCGTTCCCACCCACACCGGAGCGACGCGATGGGCGACCGCGAGAAGCGGCTGGAGGCGGCGGGCTACCCGCTCGACCGCGGACCGAAAGAGGGGCCGGTGATCGACCTGCTGGCGGTCCTCGGCGACACGGTGTACGCCTCGGGGCAGGTGCCCTACGACGACGGCGTGCTCACGAGCAAGGGGAAGGTGCCGTCGCAGGTGTCGGTCGAGGACGCGACGAAGGCGGCGGCGCTGTGCGCGGCGAACATCCTGCGCGCGGTGGTGGTGAAGCTCGGGTCGCTGGACAAGATCAAGCGGGTGGTGCGCGTGACCGGCTACGTGAACGCCGACCCGGACTTCGCCGACTGCCACCTCGTCATCAACGGGGCGACGAACCTGCTGAAGGAGGTGTTCGGCCCGGACCTCGGCCGCCACGCCCGCACGGCGCTCGGGATGGGCCAGCTGCCGCTCGGCACGAGCGTCGAGGTGGAGGCGATCTTCGAGCTGGCGAAGTGAGTGCCGCTTCGCCGGCGTGCTCCCGCACGCAAGTACCCGAGCCGGTCGTGCAGCCGGGCGAACGGCCGGCATGAGCCGGCTGGTCGTTGGTAGGGGTGCCCGAGCGGACAACCCGGGTGACCGGTCGCCGTCACAGGCACCCGGAACAACCACCAGCCGGCTCACGCCGGCCGTTCGCCCGGGAGGGCGCGCATAACACCAGGGCGGTCTCAGCGGGTCCGCTCACCCCTCTCGCGTCGCCGTGTCAGTCGGGGCGGCCGGCGGCGCGTCGGCCGGCGGCTGACCGTTCACCGACGCGGGTGGGCTTTCGCCCCGGTGGCTGTGGCCGACGTGCGCCACCTTCTCCACCGCCTTCTCGACGACGTGGGCAACCGCCTCCGCCGGCTTCGAGATGATCGGCGGGACGTGCGGCGGCTCGCCGGTGCTCAACTTCCGCCCGAACACGTACTTCTGCAACAGCGCCCCCGCCACCGCCGACAGGATCGCCGTCATCACCAGCGGGCGGTACCGCTCCACCTGCTTGAACACGTCCATCACCTGGTCGGTGAGCACGTACGAGAGCCAGAACAGCACGTTCACGCCCGGGATGGCGTACAGCCCGTCGGCGAGCAGGAACCGGCCGAGCGGCACCCGCAGCACCCCGGCCATGATGAAGATGGGCGTGCGGATGCCCGGTAGGAGCCGCGCGAACAGCAGCACCGCGACGCCGCGGTCGTGGAAGTTCTTCTCGATCTCGGCCCGCTTGTCCGGCGGCACCAGGTTCCGCTGCACCCACCCGACGCGGAGCAGCCGGTCGCCCCAGAGCCGGCCCATCGTGTACAGAACCCCGTCGCCGATCACCACCCCGGCGATGACGACGGGGAGCATGATGTACCACTTCAGCGCGGTGCCCTCGTGCCCGACCATGATGCCGGCCGTGATGACCGGCAGCTCCTCCGGGATCGGGAACCCGCACCCGGACGCGAGCAGCCCCAGGAAGATGCCGACGTAGCCGTACTTGTCGAGGAGCTCGATCATCCTGCGCTCTTTCAGGGGGGCAGAGGCTAGAGGACAGAAGGCAGAAAGAAGCCGCAGTCTAGCCTCGCGGGCGCGCCCCGGGCTACCCCAGAGCGTATCCTGTTCCCTGCCGTCTGTCTTCCGTCCTCTGCCCTCTGTCCTCTCCCCGGGGGAGCCATGCAGCTCGGCCTCATCAACTCGGCCTGGGTCCAGGCCGGCAAGGGCACCGCCTACGGCATCCGCCAGACGAAGGTCATCGGGTTCGACTCGATCGACGTCTTCGCCGACCCGCTCGACCTCGACGCCCGGGGGCGGGCGCTGATCCGCACCGAGTGCGCGGCCGCCGGGCTGCCGGTCGTCAGCGTCGCGTGCGTCGCCGTCGGGCTCATCGACTTCAACCCGAGCGTGCAGCGGTTCCACCTGTCGCGCTGCAAGGCGTACCTCGACTTCTGCTACGAGCTCGGGGCGAAGAACCTGCTCCTCGTGCTCGGCGAGTACATCTGGGACCGCCAGGTGATCCCGCCCGCCGAGCAGTGGAACACCGGCGTGGCGCACCTCAAGGAGCTCGGCGGGTACGCGGCGGGGCTCGGGCTGAAGATCGCGCTAGAGCTGGAGCCGTTCAAGCTGTCGCTGCTGAACGACGTGCCCAACATGCGGCGCTTCCTCGACGACGTGAACCACCCCGCCGTCGGCGCGAACATTGACGTGAGCCACCTGCAACTGGCCGGGACGAGGCCCGAGGAGCTGCGCGCGCTGGCGGGGAGGGCGTTCCACGTCCACATCAGCGACTGCGACGGGAAGGTCCACGGCGACCTGCCGCCGGGCCGCGGCGTGGTGGACTTCGCCCCGTACCTGCGCGAGATCGCCGCGCTCGGCGTGGGCGAGGCGGGCGGCGCGGTGAGCATCGAACTCGAGTACTCGCCGGAGCCGGACAAGATCGTGGAGTGGGTGACCGAGGCGTACGCGGCGACGGCGAGGCTGATGCGCGAGGCGGGGCTGCGCGAGTGACGGGGCGGCCGCTCCGAGCCGGGCATGATCGGCCTCGTCACCCACCTACGCCCGGGGGAACAACCCCGGGCGTTCTTGTTTCTCTGCGCCGGCGCGAATTTCGCTGGTCAGAACCCCCACTCCCGGCAACCGGCCGGTTTGCCCAAACCCGAAAACTCGCAAAACCGTGTCAGTCACTCGCCCGCCGTTCCGCTCAGTAAGGAGGCCCGCGCGCCGGCCGTAGGCCGGTTGGCGGTCTGGTGCGATTGGGTAGGATAACCGGTTTGGGACGAATGGAATCTATTTGCGGTTTGGGCTGGGTGCGAATACTTTGAACCCGCCCGATGAGTTCGCCCACAACTTCTGGGACATCACCATGCCGCGTCAAACTCGCTCTCCCCTGGCTGCCGAGCAACTGGAAGCACGCGACGTCCCGGCCCTCGCCTACGCCCTGTCCGGGACCAACCTGGTCCCGTTCGACACCGGCAACCCGGCGGGCGCTCTGACCCCGGTTGCGATCACCGGGATCGCCGCCGGCGAGACGCTGGTCGGCATCGACTTCCGGCCCCAGAACGGGTTCCTGTACGGGCTCGGGGTGAACGCCGCCGCCGACACGGCCTCCCTGTACGTCATCTCGCCCCAGACCGGCGCCGCCGCCATCGTCGGGTCGCCCGGCGCGGCCGCCACGCCCGGGCAGATCAGCTACGCGGCCACCGACTTCCCCGACCCGGCGACGGCCGGGTACGGGTTCGACTTCAACCCGGCGGCCGACCGCATCCGGGTCGTCACCAGCACCGGGCTGAACTTCCGCGTCGACCCGAACACCGGCCAGGAGGTCGGCGCGGCGCCGGACACGGCGATCAACGGGGCCGGGCAGACCGGGGCGGACGGGTCGGCGTACACGAACAGCTTCCCCAACACCACCGCCACCGCGGGCGTCACCACCCTGTACGGCCTGAACTCGGCGACCAACTCGCTGTTCATCCAGAACCCGCCGAACGGCGGTACCGCGACGGGCGTCCTGCCCGTCACCCTGAACGGGGCGGCGCTGGACTTCACCACGGTGAACGGGTTCGACATCCCGGCTAACGTGACGGTGACGGCGAACAACGCGGCGGTGACCAGCGGGCGGGCCTTCGCCGCCCTGTCGGTCGGCGGGACGACCTCGCTCTACTCGATCGACCTGACGACCGGGGCGGCCACGCTGGTCGGCGCGGTCGCCGGGGCGACCACGATCTCCGGGCTGGCCGTCCAGAGCGACCTCGGCGGCCTCCCGGCGGTGGCGCTGGACGCGACCGGGGCGAACCTCGTCCGCATCCTCACCAACAACGCCGGCGGCGGGTCGGCGGCCGTGCCGATCACCGGCATGCTGGTCGCCGGCGAGACGCTGGTCGGGATCGACTACCGGCCGGCGACCGGCCAGCTGTACGCGCTCGGGGTCAACGCCGGGGCGGACACCGGCACCCTGTACCTGCTCGACCCGCAGACCGGGATCCTGACCGTCGTCGGGGTGGCGTCGTCGGTCACCTTCGCCGCCACCGACCTGCCGCCGGCGGCCACCGGGTACGGGTTCGACTTCAACCCGACCGTCGACCGCATCCGGGTGACCACCGGGAGCGGGCTGAACTTCCGCATCAACCCGGACACCGGCGCCCCGGTCGGGGCCGCCCCGGACACCCCCGTGACCGGCCTGCCGGCGGGCTCGACCGGGGTGACCGGGACGGCCTACACGAACAGCTTCGGCGGGGCGACGGCGACCACCCAGTACACGCTCGACGCCACCAGCGACAGCCTGTTCATCCAGGGCGCGGTCGCGCCGCCGGGGCCGAACGGCGGGGTGCAGAGCGGCCAGCTCCCGGTCCGGCGGAACGGCGTGGCGCTCGACTTCACCGCGGTGAACGGGTTCGACATCCCCGGCGGGGTCGCGGTGACCACCTCGGGCGCGGGCGCGGTCGGCACCGGGTACGCGCTGCTGACCGTGGGCGGGAGCACCGGGCTGTACGCGATCGACCTCGCCACCGGGAACGCGACGCTGCTCGACGCCGCCGCGGCCACGCTGGCCGGCGGCAGCGGGCTGGCGGTCGGGCAGGGCGGGGCGGGCGGGTCGGTGGTCGGCGGCGCGAACGTGCTCCCCGTCTCCGGGCGGCCGAACGGCACGGTCACGCTGTTCAACGTGGCGGCGAACGGGTCGGCGACCGCCGGCGCGACCGTCACCCCGTTCCCCGGGTTCACCACCGGCAACGTCCGGTCGGCCCGCGGCGACGTGAACGGCGACGGGGTCGAGGACACGATCTACGTCACCGGGCCGGGCACGGCGATCCAGTTCACGGTCATCAGCGGGGTGGACAACACCACCGTCCTGATCGCGCCGACGTCCCCGTTCTCCGGGAGCGAGTCGTTCGCCGGCGGCGGGTTCGTGTCGGCCGGGGACTTCAACAACGACGGCCGGGCCGAGGTGGTGGTGACGCCGGACCAGGGCGGCGGCCCGCGGGTGACGATCTTCTCGCTGGCGGCCGGCGGGGCGGTCTCGGTGGTGGCGAACTTCCTGGGGATCGACGACGTCAACTTCCGCGGCGGCGCCCGCACCGCGGTCGGCGACGTCAACCGCGACGGCACCGTCGACCTGGTCGTGGCGGCCGGGTTCCTCGGCGGGCCGCGCGTCGCCATCTTCGGCGGCACCACCGTGCTGGCCACCCCGACCCGGCTCGTCAACGACTTCTTCGCCTTCCCGGGCACGGACGCGATGAACCTCCGCAACGGCGCCTTCGTGGCGAGCGGGGACGTGAACGCGGACGGGTTCGCCGACCTGATCTTCGGCGGCGGCCCGGGCGGCGCCCCGCGGGTGTTCATCCTCAGCGGCGCGCTGGTCAGCGCCGGCAACATCGACGGCGCCTACGCGGCCCCGATCGCCAACTTCTTCGTCGCCGGGAACAGCACCGACCGCGGTGGCGTCCGGCTGAGCGTGGTCGACGCCGACGGCGACGCGCGGGCGGACGTGGCGGCCGGGAGCGGCGAGAACGTGGCGAACGCGGTCCGGGTGTACCTCGGCAAGGACTTCACCGGGACCGGCGAGCCGACCCCCCAGACGTTCAACCCGTTCGGCACCGACGTACTCACCAACGGCGTGTTCGTCGGTTGAGCAACGCCCCGAAGCCCGGGGGCCGCGGTCCCCGGGCTTCGTCGTTCGTCACTTCTTCCTCAGCACCCCGCCCTCGTCGAGCACCGACCAGAGCTGCTCCCACACGGCCTCGACCGGCACCGCCGCGAGGCCGTTGTCGGCCCAGGCCCGCGCCGCCGACCCGAGCACCGCCAGCGCGTCGGCGCGCACCCGGTCGTCGGTCGCCGCCTTCGCGGGAGCCTTCGGGGCGGGGGCCGCGCCCGGCGCCTTCGGGGCAGGAGTTGAACCCGGCGCCTTCCTGCCGTCGAGCGCCTCGTTGCACAGGGCGTCGGCGCGCTTATTCTGCTCGCGGCGGACGTGCGTGATCCGCACCGCGTCGAACCCCTTGCGCAGCTGCGCCGCCTCCTGGTAGAGCGGCTGCAGGTCCGGGTGCTTGACGCGGTACTCGCCGGCCATCTGCTTCACGAGCAGTTCGCTGTCGCTGAACACGTCGAGCTTCTTCAGCCCGAGTTCCGTCGCCAGGTGCAGCGCGTTGACGAGCGCCGTGTACTCGGCGACGTTGTTCGTCGCCGTGCCGAGGGTGCCGGCCTCTTCCACCACCGGCTGCCCGGGGCGGTTGAGCACGACCGCGTAGGCGGCCGGGCCGGGGTTGCCGCGGGCGGCCCCGTCGATGTGAATGGTCGCGTCCATGCCGGGTCGCCGGGGCGGTGGGGTTGTGCGAGAATGAACCGGAATTGTAACCCCCGGGGCGGCGATGGGCGAGAACTGGCTGGTGATCGACACGGCCGGCCGGGCGGGCCGGGTGGGGTTGGTGCGGGACGGGAGCGTGGCGGGCGCCGTCGCGCTCGACGCCGCCCGCCGCCACGCCCGCGACCTCACGCCGGCGGTCGCCGGGCTGCTCGCCGACGCCGCGCTCCGGCCCGCCGACCTGACCGGTGTGGTCGTGAGCA
>JAFKFQ010000047.1 GCA_017308215.1 bacterium
ATCTCCGGGGTGAGCTTAGTCCTGGGGTGCGGGGCCGAAGTGGTGGCGCGGTCGGTCGCGGCCAGCGGGACGCGGAGCCGGAACTGCTGGCGGTACAGGACTTCGACAACGCCGGCGGCGTGAGGGGGGCGGAAGAGGCGCACGACGGGAAGCGGCCGCCGAACAGCGGGTGCGCCGGGTCGGTCACGGTGATGTGGTCGAGGTCGATGAGCGTGGACGGATCGACGGGGGCATCAACAGCAGACGGCTTGCACCGTTCGTATGTCCGCCCCGTCCTCCAGCAGGTGCGTCGCGAACGCGTGCCTCAGGGTGTGCGGGGTCGCGTGCTTGGCGATCCCGGACCGGGCAGTCGCGACCTGGAACGCCTTCTGGATCACGCTCTCGTGGAGGTGGTAGCGGTGCCGCATCCCGGTCCGCTCGTCCGTGTAGTGCCCCGACGCCGGGAACACCCACTGCCACCGCCAATCTCGATCCGCCCGGGGTACTTCGCCGCCAGGGCGTGCGGCAGGGGCGCCCGCCCGAGCCCGGCCGCCAGGTCGGCTGCGTGCTGCTCGCGGACCCGGACGAGGTGGGCGGCCAGTCCGGCCTTCGTCGCCCGGGGGAGCGGGGCGACCCGGTCCTTGTTCCCCTTCCCCCGGCGGATCGTCACCTCGTTCCCGGCAGGGTCCAGGTCCATCACCCGCAGGCTCAGGCACTCAGCCACCCGCGACCCCGTCCCGTACAGCAGCTCGCCGACCAGCCGCGGGGTGCTGTCCAGCGCGGCGAGCAGGGCGCGGACCTCGTCCCGGTGGAGGATGACCGGCCGCCGCGGGGGGCGGACGGCCCGGATCACCTGGAGTCGGTCGAGCGGCCGACCGAGGACGGCGGTGTACAGGAACAGGATCGCCGCGAGGGCCTGGTTCTGGGTGGACGGCGCCACGTCGCGGGCGACGGCCAGGTGGGACAGGAAGGCGTTCGCGTCCGGCTCGGCCATCTCGCGTGGGTGCCGCTTGCCGTGGAACAGGATGAAACGGCGGACCCAGTCGGCGTAGGCGGACGCGGTCCGCGGGCTGTACCGGCGGAGGCGGCAGGCATCGCGAACTTGGTCGAGGAGGCGGGGTGGGTGGGGCGGCGTCGGCTGGGGCATGGGCAGCTCTGGGTTGGGGTTCGACGAAACACCACCCGACCGTCTCACTTCGGCCTCCGTGCTTCAATCAACGTAGCCGAGCAAAAGCCGCTGGATGCGTATGGAATTCATAAGTCTGGATCGAGGCTCCCGAGCTCACAAAACTGGGTCCGGCCGGACGACTTTCTGGTCCTCCACCCGGCGACGCCTGTATCCCGGCGGATGACTGGACGAGAGCGTCATGGAGGTCGGGAGCCACTCGGCCTCTCCATGGCCACGTCTCCCGAGATGAGTGGGACTGTCACATCGGTTCGGGAACAGCAAAAGTGTAGCGGATGAGTACGTCGCCGACCTGCCCGGGCTACTGGGATGAGATAGAGACAGAGAATAAGACTGGGCGGGGGTCGCACCGGCGCCAGGGGTGGGGTGGCGTCGGCGCCAGAGGTCGGCCTCAGGCCCGAGCACTGTCAGACGCGGGGTGGATTGGTCGTGGTGCCCGGGGCGTGGCGGCGCATTCGAACCTTCGAGACGCCTCGTTGTAGCTCGAATGATTAACCTTCGGTATCCATTCCTGGGTCAACCGCCCGCCGACCCCGCCGAGACATGCCGGGAGTCGCGGTAAGCGGCGTATTCAGCCACTCGTACAGCTCGAACAAGAACTCTACCCGCTCCCGGTCACCCACGAACGCAGGGCGAACGCATCTCGAAGTAGCTGAGCAGGCGGCAGTTACGTCCGGGTCACTCCTCACCGAGCATGAGGTCTAAAACCCAGCAGCCACGGACGTGAGGCCTGTTACCCCGGCAGTGGTTCAGCAAGTCCACGCTATCGCACCCCG
>JAFKFQ010000212.1 GCA_017308215.1 bacterium
CGCCACGTCGTCACCCGCCAGCGCGGCGCGGAGGCGGTCGCGGACGGCGAGCACGTCGGCGCCGGGCGCGACGCGCACCGCCGCGAAGTCCACGGCCGCGAGTGGGCTCTGGGGATGATACGGCTCGCGCAGGAGGCGGGCGAACGTGCGGTCACTCAGGACTAGTGTGCCGTCGGTCGAGAAGTCGAACCCGAGGTCGAACCCGGCGACGAGTTCGATGTTCTGCCCGGCCAGTTCGGTGCGGACGCCTGGCGCGAACGGGCCGAACACCGTCTCGCCGGGGGTCGTCGGGCTCGGGCGGCTGCGGCGATCAAAGAGTGCGGCGCCGGGCGTGTCGAGCGCGTCCCAGCCCCCCGGGTCGAGGTTCGGGAGCGCGAACACCCGCGCCGCCGGGTCCACGCCGATGACGCGCAGGCGGCGCGTCGGTCCGCGGCCGGCCGCGTCGGTCGCGGTGTGGCGGAGGGCGCTGACCATGTGGTCGAGGTAGATCGGGTGAACCGACGCCACGCCGGGGACGCCGGCCGCCTGCTCGACCCGGCGGCGGCTGAACGTGTCGGGAAAGACCAGCGCCGGGCGGGCCGGGTTGATGAGGATCAGGTCGGCGTCGATGCCGCGGAGCAAAAGCGTGTTCCCGTCGAGCATCCCGTTCATGATGCCGAGCTGCACGCCCATCAGCACCACCGCGAAGCCGATGCCGGACGCGAACAGCGCGTACCGCACCGGGTCTTGGGCGAGGTTCCGCCACGCGAGCGGGACGGGTGGGGGGTGCCTCATATAAACAGGTCCGCGGGGTCGGCGGCGTGGACCTTCCGCACCGCCAGAAGGCCGGACGCCAGGCACATCCCGACCGTCAGCGCCAACACCAGCGCGGCGCGGGCGGCGGTCATCTCGGTCGGGATGCCGCCGACGTTCCGCGCCAGCGCGTAGAGCCCGAACGTCGCCGCGAACCCGGGGGCGAACCCGAGTACCGCCAGGTACGCCGCCTGCGCCAGCACCACCCCGGTGAGGAACGGCGGGCGGTACCCGAGCGCCTTCACCGTCGCGTACTCCGGCAGCATGGCGCGGATGTCGGCGGCCATCATCTGGTAGACGAAGATCACCCCGACGGCCACCGCCAGCACCACGGCGACGAGGAGGAACTGGCCGATCGAGGTGAGCCGCAGCCAGTGCCGCTCCTCGCGCGCCTCGACCTCGGCCCGCGACAGCACCTGCACGTCCGGCGGCAGCACCGCCCGCAGCCGCGCCGCGACCGCGGCCGGGTCGGCGCCGGGCTCCAGCGTCACGAGGCCGAAGGTGACGCGGTCGGCGGGCTGGAGCGTCAGCTGCGAAAAAGTCGCCTCGTTGGTCATCAGCATGGCGTTCCAGCTGAATCCGGTGCCGAGCCGGAACCCGCCGACGACCTCGACGCGGCGGCCGTTGAACCGCAGCGCCGTGCCGGTCTCCGGGTCGCCGTCCGGTGGGACGGTCAGCAGGTCCGCCAGCATCCCGAACTCGGGCTTGGAGTGCTCGTCGAACAGCGCCGCGTCGGGGCCGCCGAGCGCGACGGCGGCCACGGCGGCTTCGTCCGGCGAGCGGAACACGCGGCCGCGCTCGGTAGCGAACACGTCCGCGAGGCGGTCGGGGGGCACGCCGAGGACGTTGATGCTCCGCACGCCGCCGGCCGGCACGGGCGTGCCGATCAGGGTGCGCCGGGCCGGCAACCGCCACGTCCCGGTGCCGAGCGACACCGGCAACGCATCCGCCACGCCGGCCACCGCCCGCGCCTGGGCGACGCGGCCGCGCGGGAAGCTGCCAGTCCGGCTGACGTCGACGTACTCGGTGGAGATGAGGAGGAGGTCGAAGCGGAGGGCGCCGTAGAGCATGGCGGCGGTGCGGCCGACCCCGCCGTACAGCCCGAGTTCCATGAACACCAGCACGACGGCAAACGCCACCCCGGCGGCAGCGACGGCGGTGCGCCCGCGCTTGTGGGCCAGGTTCCGCCACGCCAGCCCGGCCGGAGTCACGACCGGGCGGCCGCGAGCCGCTCCGCCGCCGCACCCATCAGGGTCTGGCCGTCCCACCGGAACGCCGCGTCGTGCGGGCAGGCGTTCACACAGAACGGCTTCCCGCCGACCGACGAACACAGGTCGCAGTTGGCCGCCTGCCGGGCCACAACCGCGGTCGTCGCGGTGCCGGGCTTGACCCCCGCCGGGACCATGTGGATTGACCCGTAGGGGCAGTTCCGCTCGCACAGCCCGCAGCCGATGCAGTGGCTCTCGACCAGCACCTCCAGCCGCGTCCCCTTGCGGTGGATGGCGTCCACCGGGCACCCGTCCATGCAGTACGGCTTGTGGCACGACCGGCACGACGTGGCGACGAGGAAGTCGCCGAACCGCATCCCGTCCCGGAGCAGCCGCGGGTTGCCGCCGTGGGTGTCGGCGCAGGCGCGGGTGCACTCGTCGCAGCGGGTGCAGCTCTTGAGGTCGAGCACGAGCAGCTTCTGGCCCTGGAACAGCCCCTGCGACACGTAGGCGGGCGTCAGTTCGGCCGGCATCGACCGGGACGGGTTGAGCCGCCCGCGGACCAGCTCGAACAGCGCCTCCTTCACCGGCGGGAAGCGGTCGCACATGCCGTCGAACACCCCGCCGGGGATGCGGAGGATTTCGACCGGGTCGATGGCGGCGACGCTCGCCTGGCGGCGGGTGGTGCTGGCGTTCTGCGGGAGGATGCCGGCCTCCTTCAGCTCGTCGCCGAGCAGGGCGATCTCGCCGATACAATCGCCGTCGCCGAGCCGGCCGAGCACCTGCTTGCGGCCGCTCACCGTCTTGTACAGCTCGGCGCTGCCGACGCGGATGATGTAGAAGTCCTGCGCGCGGTCCCCCTCGACGAGGAGCACCTCGCCCGGCGCCGCCGAGATGTACGACACCTTCCCGGACCGGACCAGGAAGTCGGTCGCCATCTTCCGCTCAGCGTCCGGCAGGCCGGCGAGGAACTTCGACTCGGCGACGCCGCGCTCGATCGCCCGCGGCTGGTACACCTCGCGCACCGCCTGCCGCGTGTCGCGGCTGCGGAGGAACATGTCGAGCATGTTGCGGGTGAGCTCGTACACCACGACCTCGCGCGGCGCGTCCGGGTGCTGAGGGGCCACGAACTCGCCCGGCTTGGGCTCCAGCACCGTCCGCCCGGGCTCGGTCGGGTCGGCGAACACCTCGATGGTGGCGTTGCGGGCCTTCTGCGTCAGCGGGGCCATCTCGCCGAGCAGCAGCACGGTGCCCGGGATCGGCCCGGCCTTGTTGATCAGCGGTCCGAGCTCGCGCCTGACGACCGTCTCCTCTTCCTTCCCCAGGAGCCGGCCGACCCAGCCCGGCTTCTTGTGCTCCCGCACCGTCTCGTAGGCGTTGAACTTGCCGGTCCCGGTGAGGAGGAACGCGGTGGTGTCGTACTCGCCGCCCCAGGCCAGGACGCGCCGCTCGCCGGGCTTGATGACCCAGCGGCGGACCGCCCCCTCGTTCCACTTCAGGTAGGCGAACGGGACGGACGCGAACGGGGCGATGACCCGCCCCTGGTCGGCCGGCTTGCCGGGCGGGACGTAGAAGACGCGGATGGCGCGGATCTCGTCCGCGGTGAGGAAGTCGCCCTTCTTCGGGAACGGGGTGTTGGGGTTCTGCGGGATCGCCTCCGGCGAGTCGGGCCAGTTCCGCGGCTGGACGCGGCGGCGGAGGGACAGCGCGCCGGTCGGGCACGCGGTCATGCACTCGCCGCACTGCACGCAGGTGGACGGTGCCAGGTCGGCGTCGGCCTGCCCGTCTTCACGGGCGCGCGGCCCCATCAGGAAGTCGAGGTCGAACGTGATCCGCGTGGCGTAGCCCTTGCCGGTGTGGCCGATCACCTGGAACGGCTTCACCTCGGAGCAGGACCGGACGCACCGGTCGCACAGGATGCACTTGTCGTGGTCCACGACCACGGTGCGGGACGAGTACGGGAACCGCTCGTCCACGACGCGGTTCCACGCCGCCCAGGCGGCGTCGGCGTCGCGGCCGATGGTCTCGTGCCCGGGGTCAGTGGGGGCGAGCAGGGCCAGCGGGATGCGGCGGAGCGGCTTGGTGTGCGGGCGGAGCGGGTCGCTGTCACTCGGCTCGATCTCGGCGATGCGGTTGCGGCCGAACGCCCCGTCCGGCCGCCGGAGCCGGTCGCGGACCTTCCGCGCCCCGACCCGGGTGGCGACCAGGTCCAATTCGTTCTCGTACCGCTTCCCCTCCTTGACCTCCGTGCCGTTCTGCTCCCAGCGGATTTCTTCCGGCTTGTGATCGGCGTACAGCATCTCGACCACGAGGCCGACCGACTTCTGCACCTTCTGGGCGCTCTTGGCGAGATCGGCCTGGCGCTTGTTCCGGTCCTCCTCGCGCGGCTCCTGCGCGTCGAGCGCCTGCAGGGCTGCGAGCGCCTGCGGCTCGTGCCGGGTCGCCCCGAGCCGGGTGGTGACCCGCAGCCCGGTGCTCACCTCCAGGTGGCAGGCCGGGTACAGCTTCCGCTCGGCGGTCGGCGGCCGCCCCTTCTTGCTCCGGGCGACGTGGACTGAGCACACCCGACACACGGCGATCGGGTTCAGGTGCGCCATGTGGCACAGGACAGGGAGCCGCTCGCGCAGCTCGGTCTCGGTCCAGGTGCCGAGGCGGACGAGCTCGCGGCCGGCGTCGTAGACGGTGGTGGCGCGGGGGATGAGGGCGCCGGCGGCGTCGCGGAGCTCGGCGCCGGCCGAGTCCGTCTTCGGGACGGCCCTCGGCACCTGCACCGCGTACCCGTCGATGACGACCTCGATCATCTCCTTGAACTGCTCGGCCGTCGCCCGCTCCTTGCGGACGAGCACGTCGTCCTCGTCGGACGACAGGTTGGACGTGCCCTCCTGGCCGACGAGCTCGTAGCTGTCGTTGTCGACGAGCAGGGCCATCGGGATCGGGTCGGTCGGGTCCGGCATCGGTCTGTCCTTGTCGCGGCCCGCGGGGACCGGGGCGGTGCGCGGTCGGTCGTTCGTAGGTCGGGTCGGGTCTTCGAGGCCCGACACCGCGGTGTAAGTGGCGTCGGACGGGGTGTCGGCGGCGCGCCCCCACGGGGCTCGCGCTCCCGCGACACCGCA
This sequence comes from bacterium, assembly GCA_017308215.1. GTDB lineage: Bacteria > Planctomycetota > Planctomycetia > Gemmatales > Gemmataceae > Urbifossiella. Next base: position 5,114 of record JAFKFQ010000212.1, read on the forward strand.
GATGTCGCCCGCGGCGTAGGTCGGGTCTCGAAGACTCGACCCGACCTACGGAGCCGCCGTCACGATCCCGACACCGCCGGCGCCTTGGGCGCGGCCGGCGCCGCCGGGAGCAGGAAGTATTCCAGGGCGCACGCCAGCGGGACCGGGGCGCTCGGGCCGAGGCCGCAGATCGAGGTCTGGGCCATCGCCTCGGTGAGCAGCTTCACGTCCTCGCCGACGCTCTTCAGATCCGACGCCCCGAGCGGCCGCCCCGAGGTCTTGCGGTCGAGCAGGTCGAGGCCGATCTGGTACAACTTCTGCGAGCCGAGGCGGCACGGGACGCACTTGCCGCACGACTCGTTGCGGAAGAACCGGGTGTAGTTTACCGCCTGCGTCAGCGCGTCCGTGCCGTTCGCGTACACCACGATCGCCGCGCCCAGCGCCATGCCCACCTTCAGCCGCAGCGCACCGTTCACCCCGCGGAAGAAGTTCAGGTCCATCGGCAGCACGCGGATGTCGAGCGTCGTCGCGCCCGGCGGCAGGTGCTTCCGGGCGATCCGCTCCATCGCCGCCTGCGACGCCGCGTCGCGGAAGCTCGACAGGATGCCGCCCGTAATCTTTCCCTTGTCGTCCCGTACGGCCAGCCACGCCTCGTACTTGCTCGCGTCCGGCACCGGGGCGATCGGGATCTGCGCCGGGACGATGCCGCTCGACGGGCCGGACGGGGCGACCGCGTACAGCCCGCCGGGGACGCCGCCGCAGAACTGTTTGCTCTCGAACACCTCGCCGAGCGGGATGCCGATCGGCACCTCGTACACGCCCGGCCGGGCCACGTCGCCGCTGATCGAGAACAGTCGGCGGCCGCCGAACCGGGCGGTCGTCTCGGGCACCTGGTAGCCGGCCCCGGCGTAGCTCTTTCCCTTGCGGGTGATGATGTACGGCATCCACCCGAGCGTCTCGACGTTGTTGACGACGGTCGGCTGGTCCCACAGGCCGTTCGTCTGGAGCTCGGGCGGGCGCTGGCGGGGCTGGCCGCGCTTGTCCTCCATCGCCTCGATCAGCGCGCTCTGCTCGCCGCAGATGTACCCGCCCGGGCTCTCGAAGACCTCGGCGCGGAACCCGATGCCGGTGCCGAAGACGTCCGGCCCGCACGCCCCGAGCCGCTCGGCCCGCTTGATCTCCGTCTCGATCGCGTGGATCTGCTCGTGGTACTCGTGGCGGATGTACACGTACCCGGCCGTCGCCCCGGTCATGAGGCCGGCGAGGATCAGCCCCTCGACGACGAGGTGCGGCGTGCGCAGCAGCAGCTCGCGGTCTTTGAACGTCCCCGGTTCGCTCTCGTCGCCGTTGATGACGATGTACTTGTCCGGCCCCTTGCCGCGGGCGACGAGAAGCTGCGACCACTTGTCGTAGGCCGGCTCACCCGCCCCGCCCATGCCGAGCAGGTTCGACTCGCGGAGCTCGTTGAGGTACGGGTGGTGCTCCTTGAGCCAGGTCTCGAGATCCTTGCCGGCGAGCTTCGGGGGCGGGATCGGGACCGGCTGCTCGCCGTCGCGCAACTGGCGGGCGCTCTCGGGGCGGTCGCCGAGCCACTTCGCCACCTCCTTCACCGCCCGGTAGTCGCGCGGGTGGCCGCCGGTGGCGTAGCAGTCGATCTCCCACTTCGCCGACGGGAGTTCGTCCGGCAGTTCGATCTCGGCGAGCGACCGCGCCCGCGGGTCGGGCGGCAGCGCCGGCGGGGCGTAGGACACGTTCGAGGCCGGCTCGTATGCAGTGTCGGTGTCGGGCTCGACGTGCCCCCCGGCGGCGACGGTGCGGATGAACTGTTCGAGCCGCGAACGGTAGTCGCCGGCTTTCTCGCCGGTCCGCCGGGCGAAGACCCAGGCGTGGTGGTGCTCGTCGGCCGGCATCGGGTGCCGCTCGATCCACACGGCGGGCGCACGGTCACACCGGCCGAGGCACGACACGCCCTCGACGACGAGTTTGCACCGGTCGGGGGTGGGTGTCGGCAGCTCGATCCGCTTACCGCCGGGCGCGTTCCGGGCCTCCTCCGCCCACTTCGGGGCGTTCGCGGCGAGCGCGTCGGCGATGCCCTTGTCGGCGCACAGCGCCGCGATCCCCTTCTCGCGGTTGAGTAGCGCCGCCGACCCGCGGTGCGCGCACGTCACGTCGCGGCAGACGCGGACCTCGATCGCCGCCGGCTTGTCGCGCTCCTGGCGGAAGGCGGGGAAGAAGCTGGCGACCTCCTCGATCCGGTACATCGGCACGCCGACGAGCCGGGCGAGTTGGGCCAGCTCGCGGTCGGGGAGGTACCCGTACCGGTTCTGGATCTCGCGGAGGCGCTTGACGATCATCATGGCGGCGGTCCGGCCTTCGGGTCAGTGGGCGGCGGCGCGGCTACTTCTTCCCGCCGCTGAGAAAGTCGGCGAGCGTCTGCGGGGTGTGCGGGTCGCGGACCGGGCTGCCGAGCCCGTGGAGCGGGCGGTCGCCGTTGTGGTAGCGGTGGCAGTCGGTGCAGCCGTGGCGGACGCCGGCGGCGGTCGTCGTCGTCTTGTCGGCCTGCTCGACCCGCGTCCCGGCCGGGGCGTGGCACGCCTGGCACGACTTCACGCCGAGGATGGCGACCGGCTCGGTCTCGTTCGGCCGGGGCGGCGGCGCGGTCGTGAACGGGCCGGTGCCGGGGTGACACTCGGCGCACGTCAGCCCGCGGTGCGAGACGTGGTTGAACCGGGCGTGCGCGAACCAGACGGTGTGCTGCGGCAGCGCCTCGACCTTCGCTGCCTTCCCCTCGCCGGTGAAGGCGTGGCACTTCGCGCACGCCACCCCCTGGGCCGCCGGTCGGTCCTCCGCCTTCGCCGGCTCCGGGTCGGCGACCATCCACGCGAGGGCGGTGCGGGTGAGGCGGTCGATCTCGCCCCCGAACGTGGCGGTCACGTCGGGCGCCGGCGCCGGGTCGAGGCGGCCGCCTGGGAGCTTGGCCTTGGCAACGGCCGGCGACGCCTTCGCCAGTTGCGCCCAGAACCCGCCGCGGACGAGCGGCTCCGCCTCGGTCATTTGCAGCCGGTGCGGGACCAGGAACCCGGCGACGTTCAGCGCGTTGTCCCCGCCGCCGACCGCCCCGCCGGGGACGCCGGTCGGGTGGCACGCCTTGCAGTGCGCGTCGTAGTTCACCGGCAGGTAGTACGCGCCCGCGGCGCGCGGCGGCTGGACCGCCGCCCGCGGCTGCCCGCGCAGGAGCAGCGAAATCTGGTCGAACTGCTGGCGGGACTCGCCGGGCGGGTCGGCGGCGGTGGGCACCTGGGCGTCGAGCTGGTGGCAGCTCGCGCACGCCAGCGCCACCGGGGTCTTCGACCGGATTTCGCCGTACCGCCGGGCCGCGTCGTCGCCGGACAGCTCGCGGATGCGGTCGGGCGACATCCCGGTCCCCATTCCCGGGAACATGTGGACGGCGTGGCTGAACTTGAGCTTCCGCGGCGCGTAGTTCGTGCCCGGCGGGTAGTCGCGTAGCGCCTTGAACTCCGGGTGCGCCGATGCGAACGACGTGACCGTCTTCTCGTAGTTCGTCGGACCCGATGTGTGCCCGGGCAGGTTCTCGTGGCAGCGGACGCAGTGGTGGTCGGCGATCCGCGTCAGCGAGGCGGTCCGGCCGGCGTGGTCGTGGTGGCAGTTCGAGCACTTGTCGTGGAACGCCACCCCCTCGGCGTCCATCGTCTGGTGGTGCGACGGGCCGGCGTGGCACTTGGTACAGGTCAGGTCGTGCCAGCGGTCCTGGGCGTTCAGCACCGTCGACAGGCTGAAGTCGCTGATCCCGTGCTGCTTGTGGCAGGCGGCGCAGTTCTGGTCCCAGGCGGCGTGCGGGTTGGCGAGCTCGCCGTGGGTGTGGAACGCGGCGGCGCGCGGGTGCGCCGCCTCGACCACCAGCCACAGCCCGACGAGCACGCCGGCCGACAGCAGCGCGGCGGACTTGGCGCGGGCGTACCGGTCGGGCTCGCGGACGTACCCGCGGAACCCGGTGAACCGGTCGGAACGGTCGCGGCTCGGGGAGCGTGGCATCGTGGGCGCCTACCAGTATTTCATCGCGCGGACGGCGTGGACGAGCATCACACCGGTCATCGCGGCAGACAGCCCGAGGTGGACCGGCACCCACGCGTGGAGCCAGCCGTTCACCCGCTGCTGGGCGTCCCACTCGCGGCGGTATTGGGCGAGCTGTTCGAGCCGGCCGATCGCGTCCCACGCCTCGGCCGGGAGCGACTCGCGCAGCTGCATGAACCTGCGGCGGGCGTCGTACTCGCTCGCCAGAGGCGACCCGGACGACCGGCCGCGCTCCAGGTACGGGACGAGCAACCCCTCGCAGAACTTCCACAGCTCCTCGGCCGGCTTGCCGCGGACCAGCGCCTCGCTCCGCGCCGCCACGACTGCCCCGCCGCCCGGCGCCGGCAGCACCTCGCCCGGCTCGGCGCCTTCGAGCGTCAGCGACTCGAGCAGGCGGAAGATCTCGCCGGTCCGGTCGCGGTCGTGTTCCTTCGACCACACGACCGGCTTCCGGCCGACATAGGCCGCGGCCACGCGGTTCACCTGCGACGCCACGGTCTCGTCGGGCACCGTGTCGATGAGCTCCTGCGGCAGCCACTGCTGGACGACGAGCCCCCACACGCCGCTGGCGATGGTCGCCAGGAACAGGACCATCGTCAGCGCCGGGACGAACCCGCCGAACCCGTACTTGCCGTGGACGAGGATGACGGGCAGCACGGCAATGCCGAGGACGACGTGGACCCACAGCCAGACGCGGACGTTCCACAGGAGCGGCGGCCAGCCCTTGAACCGCCGGAACTTCTTGCGGACGTACAGCGCCATCTCGAAGAAGATGATGGCCGCGCCGAGCAGCCCGAGGAGTACGCCGGTTCGGCTGCTCGGTAGCACCCAGCTGTCGGTCGCCCGCATCACCGCGTAGGGGATGAGGCCGGCGGCGGCGGTGACGACGAGGATGACGGCCACCCGGCGGCCGACCGACCAGTTCTTGCTGAGGAGCACGCGGACCCCCGGCGCGGTGGAACAGCCGGATGCTACCACGCCGCGGCGCGGTGTCAACGACCTGTCCGCGAACGGTCCGGTGGGACGTGGCGGGCGGGCGACGCGGCGGCGTGTGCCGGGAGGATATCGGAAAATGGACCGACGGGCTTGTCCGCGCCCGGAAAAATGGGAAACTGATCGACGCTTTCCCTTCCCCGAGCCCGCACCCGCATGACGCGCCCCGGCTGGATCGTCGCCGTGCTCGCCCCGGCCGCGGTGGTCGCCGCCGCCGCGTGGCCGCTCACCGCCCGTTCGCCGCACGTGGACGGAACGCCCGCCCCCGCCCCGGAGGCCGCGGCGCCCCCTGCGGGGCCGGGCGTGGTCGGTCAGGGCGGGTGTGCGTCGGCCGGGTGTCACGGCGCGCCGGCCGGCAGCGCCTTCGGCCACGAGCCGGACGAGAACCGCTGGGCGTCGTCCGCGCTCGTATGGCTGGCCGCCGACCCGCACCGCCGGGCCTACGAGGTGCTGACCGAGAACCACGAGCCGACCAAGGGGTTGGCGACGCGGATGATGTCGCTTCTGTACCCGGACAGAAAGCCGGAAGACCGGCTAGCGACCAAAGAAGTCCGCTGCCTCGCCTGTCACACGAACCCCACGCTGGCGACGGCGACGGACGCGCACTCGGTAGCGCTCCGAGCCGAAGGTGTGAGTTGCGAGGCGTGCCACGGCAACGCCGGCGGGTGGCTGTACGCCCACACGGGCTTCGGCGAGCAGCGGAGGAAGGCCGGGTTCAGCCCGGACGTGACGGCGGACCTCTACCGCACCACGGGCATGGCGCCACTGTACGACCTCGGCCAGCGGGCACTGGCGTGCGCCGGGTGTCACGTCGGCGCGCCCGAGGGGAACGGCCTCCCGCTCCGCGACATGAACCACGACATGATCGCCGCCGGCCACCCGAAGCTGAACTTCGATTTCGCCACCTACCAGTTCATGCTCCCGCGGCACTGGTTCGAGCGCGACCGCACGAAGCCCGGGAGCAAGGCCGACCCGGACTTCGACGCCCGCGCCTGGCTCGTCGGCCGGGTCGCCCACGCCGAGACCGCGTGCCGCCTCACCGCCGACCGGGCGCGGCGCGCCGACCCGTGGCCGGAGTTCGCCGAGTCGAGCTGCGTGGCGTGCCACCACCGGCTCAACATCCACTTCGAGACGGACAAGAACAAGAAGGAGAGGGGGCCGACCTACCCGACCCCCGACCCGGCCGTTCGCAAGCTCGGCTCGCTCCCATGGCAGCCGATCTGGCCGGTCACGCGGGCCGAGAGCTTCGCGGCACTCGCCCCGGGGCCGGCGGCCGGCACCGTCGAGAAGCTGCTGAAGGAGATGCAGGTTCCGCGGCCCCCCCTCGCGGCCCGTGCGACCGCCGCGACCGCCGCGGACGAACTCGCCGCGCTCCGCGGGCGCCTCACCGGTCTCTCCGGTCGCGCCGCCTTTGCCGCCGCCGGCGAGGTGCTCAAAACGACGGCCGCGATAACCGACGGCGCCTGGGACCGCGACCTGGCCGAACAAGTGTATTATGGCCGGACCGCGCTCGAACGGGCGCGTATCAAGGGCGGCGGCGGCGACCCGGCGCGGTTCGTGCGGGTCGCGGAGAAACTCAGACTGGACCGTGGAACGATCCAGTTCTTCCTGCCGCCAGACGACGCGAAGGCGATCCGAGACCAGCTAAAATAACGGTTCGTCCGGGCCACGGACGGGCCAACGGATTCCGCGCACGGATGCGACCCACACGACCGCGAGACCGGCCGTGCGTACCGCGGTATTCCTCCTCATCCCCGCCGGCCTCTCCGCCGGCGCGATCTTCGGCCCGACGCCGCCCGCCGCGTCCGTCGGCCAAGGCGAACCCATCGCCCGCCCCTACGCCGTCGAGCCGAAGC
>JAFKFQ010000213.1 GCA_017308215.1 bacterium
GTTCGCCGGACCCGACACTGAGCGGGAGACGCCCCCGTCGATCGGGCCTCGCAAAGCCTCGGCCCAACCAACGAAGCCCGGGTCTGCGCCGGTGTCATACCACTACCGCTCATCATTGTGCTAGACACAATTCGACCATGATCTGTGATACACAAGCATCAAACAGCATCGCTAAAGATCACGCACAGGCGACGCGGTGCTAATAGCCCAAACGCGCGAGCATATTTCAAAAGTTTTTCTCGGAGTAAGGTTAAGCAAGAGAGAAGTTTGCAATGAGGCGCTATAGGCAGTTTGGATAAATTCGTTGACAGGTCTATTTGGGCTGGCTGTAATCCCCCTGCCGGTGAGACGGGTTGGTGGGCGCGTAACGAAGGTCGGATTCGCTGCTCACCGCCCGACGCCCGGCCGCCGCCCTGCGTCGGGCGGCGCACACGCCCAAGAGGAGCCTCCATGCTCGCCCGTCTCGTTCTGCTCGGCTGCGCCTCCTGTGTTGCCGTCCTGACCACCGCTGGTTCGGCCGACGCCTTCGGCCGGCGCAACCGGTGCACGACCACCACCTACTGCGAGCCGTGCCCGCCGCCGTGCCCGCCGTGCCCGCCGTGCCACCCGTGCGGGGTCTTCCGGGTGTCCGAACCGCCGGTTGACACCAAGGGGGACACCGCGAAGCACCGCAAGGCCCATGTCGGGCACGGGGTCATCGTTCAGATCGACTTCCCGTGTGGGAAGGAACACCCGACCGGGTCGATCCACCTGCACCAGAACGGCCCGGGGGAGTTCCGGTACGTTGGGTACAACACGTGCTCACCGGCCCCGCACAACCACGTGCGGTACTCCGTGTTCCTCTGCCCGACCAAGGCCGGGGACAACCACATCCGGATCGGGTTCGTGATGTCGGACGGCTCGATCACTCACGTCCCGTTCAAGTTCGACATCAACCCGTGATGCGCGTGCCCCCCGCGGCGGCCGCGCCGGTCCGTGCGACCGCTGCGGATGCCGCGAGGGCGACTCCCACGGGCACCGGGGGCGGGGCGTCGCGGGCCAGATTTCGGGTCCGGACGCACCCGGTGTCACAGCGGCGCCGGCAGATCCCGCCGTGTGAAGGTGCGCAGCGCGAGCAGGTAGCCTGCGGCGCCGGTGGTGATGAGCACCGCCACCACCGGCACGCCGGCGGCGCCGAACACGTCCACCGTCCACTCGCCGCGGAGCATGACCTTCTGCGGCTGGTAGTAGTAGAACGCGGTGAACGGCCGGACCCACGCGGCATCGTCCCACAACTGGCCGAGCACGTTCGCGGCGAACATCAGCACGCCCATCAGCACCCCAAACCCGACCACCTTCCACCGGCTCCGCCCGGCCGCCGACAGCGCCATCGTCAGGCCGCTCAGCGCGAACATGAGCGCCGCCAGGTTCACCAGCGCTGATCCCTGCCCGCCGGTGTCCGGGGTCATGTCCTTCGTCCCGGTCGGGATGTTCGCCAGTGCAAACACCGCCCGCGGGACGTTCTCGTTCTTCTCGAGCGTGGCGCGGACGGCCGCGTAGTCGATGGTGAACGGCCCCACGGCCCACAGCCCGGCCTGCGTGCCGGCGTAGAAACTCAGGCACAGGAGCGGGATGGCGAGCGCGTCCACGACGAGGTGTGCGAGGATGAGGCGGTTCCGCGGGACCGGCTGCGACATGAGCAGTTCCATCGTGCCGCGGTCGAGCTCGCCGGCAACGGCGCCGGCCGCGCGGCCGATCGCCCACACCGACGCGAGGATGACGACGACCGGGTGGAGGAGCCCGACGGCGAGGAAGTCCTTCGGCTCCTGGAAATTCAGGTCGCCGCCGCCGAGGACCGCCTGCGACACCTTCCCCGGCCCGCGGAACAGCACGTCATCGAACACCCGCTTCGGCAGCCGGGCGATCTGCGTGACGGCGTCGACGAACGGGGTGATCTCGGCGGTCACCCGCTGCGTCACCTTCACCCACAGCATGGCGAACAGGAACAGCAGCACGCACACGACGGCGAGCGCCGGGCGGGAGTCGCGGAGGAGCTTCTTGACCAGGATGAGAGTCATTCGGGAACCCGAAATTCGAAATCCGAAGCACGAAATCCGAAATTCGAAACAGTCGGGCGCCGGCGCTTCGAATTTCGGATTTCGAGTTTCGTGCTTATTCCACACCGTGCCATCGGCGGTAGATCGGCCCGAGCCCTTGCGGCTCGACGCGCAGGTCGGCGAGCGGCTGCGCGGCGAGCCACGCCAGGAGCGCCGGCAGTGCGCCACGGTACGTCAGCGACAGCCGGCCATCGACGACCGCATCCGCCGGCAACGCGGCGCCGTCGGGGCCGGTCGTGGGGGCGGGGCCGGTGAACGCCGCGGTCACGGCGCGGCCGCCGCGGAGGTCGGCCATGTCTTGCAGATGGACGAGCTTCCCGCGGCGCAGGATGCCGACGCGGTCGCACACCGCCTCGACTTCCTGGAGGACGTGCGACGAGAACAGCACCGCCTGCCCGCGCGCCTTCGCCGCCGCCAGCTGGTCGAGGAGTTCGTCGCGCATCGTCGGGTCGAGGGTGTTGGTCGGCTCGTCGAGGACGATCAGCGGCACCTTCGGCACCAGCACCGTGAGCAGCGCCACCTTCCGCTTCATGCCGCTCGACATGTGCGTGAGCGGGCGGTCGATGTCGATGTCGAGCTTCTTGGCGAGCGCGTCCACCTCGGGGCCGGGCGTCTCGCCGCGCAAGCCCGCCAGGAACGCGACGAGGCGGCGGCCGGTCATTGTCTCGTACAGCCGCAACTCGCCGGGCAGGTACGCCACGCGCTTGCGGGCTTCCACGCCGTTGCGCCAGCAGTCGAACCCGGCGAGGGTGGCGCGGCCGGCGGTGGGGCGGAGGAAGCCGAGCATGAGGCGCAGGGCCGTGCTCTTGCCCGAGCCGTTCGGGCCGAGGAGGCCGAAGACCTCGCCGGGGGCGATGGCGAGGTCGAGCGCGTCGAGGGCGCGGAACTTGCCGTAGTCCTTGGTGAGACCGGCGGCGGTGAGGAGCGGGTCGGGCATGAACGCGGGTCGCGGGGAAGACGGGGGGCTCGTTTAGTGTAGGGGTGGGCGGGGGCGCCCGGCGTGGGCGGCGTCACGGTGAGTCGTCCCGGCGCCGCAAGCCTCATCGCCCTCTCACGTGCCCCTGTCCGCCGGGGCTGGTACGCTGACGTCGCCCGCTTTCGCAGGAGGTCCGCCATGTCCGCACGTTGGCTCGTCCCCGCCGCCCTGCTCGCGCTCGCGTCCCCGGTCCGGGCCGACTGGCCGCAGTGGCGCGGGCCGACCGGCGACGGCGTCGCCGCCGGGTTCACTGCCCCGTCCGCGTGGCCGAAGGAGCTCAAGAAGGGGTGGTCGGTGAAGGTCGGCGATGGCGTGGCGACGCCGGCGCTGGCCGGCGGCCGGCTCTACGCCTTCGGCTGGGAGGGCGGCAAAGAAGTCCTCCGCTGCCTCGACGCCGCGACCGGCAAGGAACTGTGGAAGGAGGGTTATTCCACCACGCCCGCGACCGGCGGGGCGAGCGGGTTCCCGGCGGCCCGGTCGTCGCCGGCGGTGGCCGACGGGAAGGTCGTCACGTTCGGCGTGCAGGGCGTGCTGACGTGCCGCGACGCGGCGACCGGCAAGCAGTTGTGGCAGAAGGCCGACACCGGCCGCGCGCCCATGTTCTCGGCGGCGTGCTCGCCGCTCCTCGTCGACGGGGTGTGCGTGGTACAAGTCGGTGGCGACAGGGGCGGGGCGGTGGTCGCGTTCGACCTGACGACCGGCGAGGAGAAGTGGCGGTGGGCGTCGGACGGGACGAAGTACGCGTCCCCCACCGTCGCCGACATCAGCGGGCTGCGGGCGGTGGTGGCGGAGACGGCGGGCACGGTGTCGGCGATCGGACTGAAGGACGGCAAGATGCTGTGGCAGGATTCGTTCAGCAGCAAGTACAACGCGTCGACGCCGGTGGTGGCGGGGGCGGCGGTGATCTACGGCGGGGCCGGGAAGGCGAACACGGCGGTGCAGCTGGAGCGCAAGGGCGACGGGCTGGAGTCGAAGAAGGCGTGGGCCAATGACGAGAACCCGGTGCAGTTCGCCAGCCCGGCGGTGCGCGACGGCTTGCTGTACGGGATCGGCCAGGACGGCACGGTGTTCTGCATCGACACCGCCACCGGCAAGACGCAGTGGACCGGCCGCCCGGCGGCCGCGGCGGGCGGCGCCACGCCGGGCATGGGGAAGGGCAAGGGGAAGGGGTTCGGCGGGGGCGGCGGCGGGTACGGGTCGGTGGTGGTGGCGGGGCCGGTGCTGTTCGCGCTGACGCCGGCGGGGACGCTGACCGTCCTCGACGCCGGCCGCGCCGAGTACAAGGAGCTGGCGAAGTACCGCGTCGCCGACGGCAGCACCTACGCCTACCCGGTGGTGGACGGGAAGGCCGTGTTCATCCGCGACCGCGACAGCGTGACGCGGTGGACGATCGAGTAGATCGTGCGGCCGGCGCCGGCGTCACCCGGCGCCGGCGCGTGCCCAGAACGCATCCGCGATGCGCTCGCGCATCGCGCGCTCGACCGCGGGCAACCCCAGGTCGCGGTCCACGTGGTTGAACAGCCCGTCCGTGCCGACCTCCAGCACGACCCACTCGCCGGACGGCATTCGCAGCAGGTCGGCGCACCCGAACGACCCGAGTAGCCCGGTCGCGTCCAGCGCCGCCCGGGCCGCGGCGGCGGCTTCCGGTGGCACCTCGCCCGCGTCCTCGTACCGCGCCCCGCGGGCGTGAGCCACCCACGGCGACGGCGCTGTGCCCTCCGGGAACCGCCGCACCACCCAGCCGAATAGCGCCCCGCCCGCGGCATAGGTGCGGTACACCTCGGGCCGCTCCAGCCGTACGAACTCCTGCACGACGAGCGGCAGCGGCCAGGCCCGCGGCAGCGTCAGGTTCGGCACGAGCGGCCGGTGCCCCGACGCCCCGCACCCGGTCGGGAACTTCACACACCACTCCCGCCCCGGCCGTTCGCACAGCAGCCACTGCGCGGCGGCCGGTGAGTCGAGCAGCAGCGTTTCGGGCGTCGGCACGCGGGCGGCGGCGAACGTCGTGGCGAGCTTCCGCTTGTCCGCCGCGAGGCGCATCGCCTCGACCGGGATGAACAGCTCACCGCACGCGGCGGGGTCGGGGCGGTCGGTCTGGAGGAGGTAGTTGAAGCGGCGCGGCGTGTCGGAGGTGTCGAGCCCCAGCGCCCGCGAGAGCCAGTCCGCGACCGGCGCGAACGCCCACGCGCCGTCGCCGCCGTTCAGGACGCAGCAGTCGGTGGTCTTCACACCACCGGCTTTTTGTAGAAGAGGATGATCGTGTCCGTCCCCGTGTCGGGGCTGTGGAAGACGTTCGTCGAGACGAGCTCCCAGCCGTACTCGCCCATCAGACTCATCTCCTCGTGGCGGCGCTGGACCACCACCTCGACCGACAGCCCGTCGGTCGGGAACTGCTGCGTCATGTACTTCCACTTCGTCAGCATCACCGCTCACTCCGCCGGATAGAGGAGGCGCCCGCAACCGGCGTTCGGGCACACGACGAACCCGCCCGCCCGCAACTCGAACGCCTTCTGGTCCGTCACCGACCCGCGGCAGCCCTGGCACACCTTCCCTTTGAGCGCCGCCATCGCGTCCGGGCCGCGGCCCTTCACCTGGGCGTCGTACGCGCTCTTCACTGGCGCCGGCAGGTCCGCCTCGTGCTTCGCCAGCTGCGCCTGCGACTCCGCCTGGTCCGCCTGCATCCGCGTGAGGCGCTCGGCGGCGTCGGCCTGGTACTGCTTGAACTCCGCCTGCGCGTCGGCCCACTGCTTCTCGACCGCCGGCACCGCCGCCGTCTTCTCTTCGAGCTCGCCCATCGTGGCGAGGATGGCGTCCTCGAGCTCGTTCTTCTTGTCCGTCGCCTGCGCGATCTCGGACTTCTTCGCCTCGTACTCCTTCGTCACCGAAATGCCGAGGAGTTGCTGCTCGAGCTTGGTGAGGCGGGTCTCGGTCTGCTTGAGGGTGCCCTCGTCGTCGCGCTGCTTGAGCTTGAGCTTCTTGATGGCCTCGTGGTGGTCCTTGTGCGCCTGCTCCTCGTTGGCGAGGCGCGTCTGCTGGATCTTGAGGACGCGCGGGCCGCGGTCGATCTCTTCCTGGAGCGTCTTGAGGTGCTTGCGGAGGCGGTGGCACTCGCGGAGGGTGGCGGTCACGGACATGGTGGGCCGGCTCCTTTGCGGGCATTGTAGGCGGAAATGACGGAACGCAGAAGCCGGCCTGTGGCACGCTCCGGTTGGTGGGGCCGGCGTCCCGCCGGCCGTCGTTGGTGTCGCATTCGTCCGGGGGTAGGGGTTGGTAGCCGCAGGCTTCAGCCTGCGTCCGCGTTGCACAGGCTGAAGCCTGCGGCTACCGGTCGGGCCGCCACACAGCACTACGGCCGGCGGGACGCCGGCTCCACCAGTACTCCGACGCCGCTACCCACCCGCGACTGCCGTAAACGCCCGCAGCGTCACCGACACGCGCCGGCCCGTGTAGCGCGCCGACTTCGGGACGGAGTGCTTCCACACGCGGTTCGTCACATACGGGAGCACGAACACCGCCCCGTTCGTGGCCGTGAAGTCGCGCGTTTCCTTCGCCGCGCCGGTGCCGCGGGTGAGGCGGAACACCCGCGTCTCGCCGAACGACGCGGTGACGATCGGCGTGTCGGCGATCAGGTCGCGGGTGTCGTCGTGGTGCGGGCCGATGTAGTGGCCGGGACCGTCGTACCAGTTGAGCAGCAGCGCGTTCAGCCGCGGGTCGATCGTCGCGTACAGCCAGTCGCGGAGCGGCACGAGCGCCGGCGGCACCGGCCGCCCCTTGTTGACGCGGCCGGTGTAGCGATGGTCGGCGCCGTAGGCCTGCTGCCACCGCGGCGTTTCGACCGGGCCCCCGGGCATGTGGATGACGTGCTTGTCGGCGGGGTGGAGTTGCCACGCTGCCTCGAACGCGGCGGCGTCCCAGACGAGGTCGGGCGGGAGGGCGCCGGTGAGGAACGTGAGGTCGTCGCCGAGGTCGTGGGTGGTGAAGCCGGCCGGAACGGGGTCGGGCATGGGGTCGCCTCGGGGTGACGGGGGCCGAACGGCACGGACACCAACGGGCACTGGTGGGTTCGCGTTTCGTGAGACAGTGTACCGCGGCGAGAAAGGAGCCGAGGCGATGATGACCCGTCTGTCCGCGGCATGGGTCGCACTCGTGCTCGTCGGTGTCGCGGCGGCTCAACCGCCGGCCGCGCCGGGCGTTCCCGACGCAGACCTGAAATCGGTCGTGGACGGAAACAACGCCTTCGCCCTCGACCTGTACCGGGGCGTGTCCGAGCGGGCCGGTGGGAACGTCGTCCTGTCGCCGTACAGCGTCGCGTCGGCGCTGGCGATGACCACCGCCGGCGCCCGCGGGAAGACCGCTGAGGAGATGGCCGCGGCCCTGCACGTCACGCTCCCGCCGGAGCGCTTCCACCCGGCCCAGGCAGCGCTCGCGCGGGCGCTCCAGACCAGCGGTGGCGGGGCGGCCGAGTTGCGGGTCGCCAACGCCCTGTGGCGTCAGAGGGGGTTCGCGGTCCGCGACGACTTCCTCCGCCTCACCCGCGACCACTACGGGGCGGGGCTGCGCGAGGTGGACTTCGTGGCGGACCCGGAGCGCGCCCGGCAGGCGATCAACGCCTGGGTCGGCGAAGAAACGCGGGGCAAGATCCCCAACCTGCTGACGGGCCGCGATGTGTCGGCCGACACGCGGCTGGTGCTGACGAACGCGGTCTACTTCAAGGCCGCCTGGCACACGTCGTTCCCGAAGGACCTGACGGCTGACGACACGTTCCGCGTCACACCCAACCGCACCGTCCCCGTCCGGATGATGAACGGCACCGTCTTCTGCCGCGGCCGTGAGGTGGGCGGGGTGAAGGTCGTCGCACTGCCGTACCGCGGGGCGGGGCAGTCGATGGTCCTCGTCGTGCCGAACAACCCCGACGGCCTGGCGGCGGTCGAGCGGGCGCTGTCGCCCGACGCGCTCCGGGTGTGGTTCGCCGCCGGCCTCTGCGAGGCCCGGCTGGCACTGCCGGTGTTCCGGGCCCGCGAGCGCCTCCCGCTCGGCGGCGTGCTGGGCGAGATGGGGATGCGCCTCCCGTTCGGGATCGACCCGGACTTCGGCGGCGTCGCGGAAGCGGACCGTCTCCAGTTGGAGGCGGTGGTTCACGAGGCCACGATCGAGGTGGACGAGACCGGCGCCGAGGCGGCGGCCGCGACGGCGGTGGTCACGCGGCGACCGATCTCGGCGGTGAAGCAGCCGTCGCGGCCGCCCGCGCTCGTCGTCCGCGCCGACCGGCCGTTCCTGTACCTGATCCGCGACAACCCGACCGGCGCGGTGCTGTTCGTCGGCCGCGTGACGAACCCGTAGGAAGACGCGACCGGGGCCGGCCGGTGTTCGCGCCGCGGCGTCAGACCGACCCGCCCCGGCCCCGATACCTCGGGGCGCGAGGTATTCGGGTTGCAATACCTCGCGCCCCGAGGTATCACGCCCCGCATGTCAACCACCCGCAAGGACAGCGACTACCTCAACGGCGTCCCCGAGCTCCTGCTGCTGCGGCTCCTCACCCGGCAGCCGATGCACGGGTACGACCTGGTCCAGGGTATCCGCCTGCTCACCGACGGGGTGCTGGAGTTCGGGGAAGGGTGCGTCTACCCGGTCCTCCACCGGCTCGAAGCGGACGGCCTGATCCGCGGCGCCCGCGAGGCCGTCGGCGGGCGGACGCGGGTCGTGTACCGCCTCGCGCCCGCCGGCCGGAAGCGGCTCGCCGCCGCGACCGAGCGGTGGGCTCTGGTGACCGCGGCGATTTCCCGGGCGTTACAGGGGGGCGACGATGCCGCACCGGCGCTGGCCTGACCGGCTGGAAGACGAGTTGGCCCGGCGGGGTGTGCCCGCCCGGTTCCGCCGCCGGCTGCTGACCGAGCTGCGGGACCACGCCGACGACCTCACGAACGGGGAGGGTGTGACGATGACCGACGACCAGATCGAAGTTCGCCTCGGCCGCCCGGCCGAACTGGCGGCGCACGCGGCCGAGGAGTACCGCCGGGCGCGGTGGGCGTCGCGGCACCCGCTGCTCGTGTTCGGGCTGCTGCCGCTGCCGGCAACGGTCCTGGTGTTCGTGGCGACCATGCTGGTGCTCTGGCTGCCGGCCGCGGGGCTCTGCCTGGCGTTCGGCGGCGAGGACCAGGTTCCCCGGCCGGCGGCGGCCGCGTTCGTCTACGGAGCGTCGGGGAGCCTGCAGTTCGCACCGTTCGCGCTGGTAGCTGTGCTGTTCACGCGGGTGTACCTGCGGGGCCGCGTGAGCCGGTGGTGGTTCGCGGTTGCCGCGGCCCAGGTGCTGCTTGTGGCCGGGTCGTTCATGTCGTCGTTCCACTACAGCGACGTACCGGAGGAGTCGACGTGGACGGTCGGCTTCGCCTGGTTCCCGGTCCCGCTGGAGGACGGGTGGGCCATGCCGGCCCTCAACCTCATCGGCTGGGTGCAGGTGGTGCAGGTGCTCGTGCCGGTGGCGGTCGGGGTACTGATGGTCCGGGCCGCTCGGCGGCGGCAGGCGGTCCTCACGGTCGCTGGCTGAGCGGCGAAGAACGGACCGGACGAGCTCTCAGCCGTCGCGGACCGCCGGTAGGAGCGATCACTACTGGCGATCCGCACCATCCAGCGGGATGTCTCGCAGACTACTGAGATTGACGGGCAGGAGCGACCGCCGGACAGTCGAGAGCATCGCTGTCCGCGGAGCATCGCTTATGAACCCGCTCCTCACTGCCACTCATCTAGTCGACTGGGCAGACGAACGCCGTGCTCAGGACATGCTACCACTCTTGATCGGGCGACTCGTCCTCGCAGCGGTCAGCCCGCTGCGGATCGACTTCCCTTCTGGAGATTCGGTCAACCGCCCCGGGTACGACGGCTTTCTCCAGACGGTCGAGGGCGCTCCCCTCGTGCCCGCCGGCCAGTCGGTCTGGGAGATGGGCACGGACCAGAACCCGGCCAAGAAGGCGAACGGTGACTATGCGACCCGGAAGGCCGATCCGGGAGGCGTCATGCCCGCCGAGACTACCTTCGTGTTCGTGACGGCGCGGCGCTGGCAAGGGAAGGCCGAGTGGGCTGAAGAGAAGCGGGCAGAGGGCGTTTGGCTCGATGTTCAGGCCTTCGACGCGGTCGATCTGGAGCAGTGGCTTGACCGATGCCCCGCAGTCGCGGCTTGGGCATATCGCCAGATTCGGCTTGGAACACCCGACGGGCTCAGGGATCTCGAAGAGGTCTGGGAGTTGTGGGCGATGCGGACCACTCCGTCCGTTACCCCGGCCCTGTTCACAGCGGGCCGTGACGAGGGAGTGGACCGGGTTCGGAACTGGCTCACCGGGCCCGCCGCGTGTCTGCGGGTGCGGGCAGACTCGGCCGATGAGGCCGTGGGATTCATCGCCGCTGTCGTCCAGTCACTCGACCCACAAACCCGTGATCACATCAACACACGGGCGGTTCTCGTCACTTCTCCCGATGCATGGCGGGCCGTGGCTAGCGGTCGAACGCCCTCGATTCTCATTGCCGGTTCGCCCGAACTCGGGTCGGAGCCGCAGGCCGTCACCCGCGGCCATCGCGTTGCAGTCGCCTACGGGAATGACTCGGTCGGTGTCGCGGTCGATGTCTGTCTGCCGCCACTCCGACGCAACGCCTTGGAGACAGCGCTCCGCGGGATGGACGTGCCCGACGAGCGCTGCCGGGAGCTCGCGGCCGAGTCCCGCGGCCGGGTAGCAGCGGTCGTGGACCTTCTGGGCGGCGGGGTCCGCGCCCCGCACTGGGCCGCGCCGGCCGTGGCCTCGCAACTCATCCCTTTTCTGCTTGCTGGGTCGTGGTCCCAGACGCCGGGCGACCTCGATGCGGTCGGACAACTTGCGCGATTGACGCCCGACGAGTTGTCCCAGCGGCTTGCCAGATGGGCGAACGAAACCGACCCACCCCTTCGGCTCGTCGCCGGAATGTGGGAGTGGGTTTCCCGCCAGCGGGCCTGACGTGCCGTTCGCACGATGCCGGAGGGGAGCAAGAGCGGACGCTGGCGGAACGGTACGAGCGGTGGGCGGAGGGTGCGATTGGAGCTCCGCGGACATTCCGTGTCTTGAGGCGCCTCGCCGACAACTACCGCCGAGATGCGCGGCGTGAGGACGAGCGACGAGATCTCAACGAATACTGGAGATGAATCATGAGTCTTTCCTGAGCCGCGGGTGAAAAGACCGAAGCCAGCGGCCACGGGTACCACTGGCTTCTGCTCGCGGCCCTCGGCCCTCTCAGCTGCGGCGGGCCGCATCCAGGAAGCCTTCGAGCGGTTCGGCGGCCGCTCCCTTTCGGTCGCGGTTCGTGAGGTGAAAGTCGTTCCCGCGAGGGCACCCGAGCCAACCACCCGCCGGCGATTCGCCACGTTGCGGGCAGGCAACCGCCGACCCCTAAATGGCGTGAGGTGTCGGGTGTGGCCCCACCGACTGTGTCGCGGCCCGGACCGCGACAGAGGATTTCGGACTCGGCGCATCACACCCGGACCGTGCTTTTCCTCAGTCCGTTTGCCGCGCGGCCCAGCACTGTCCTGGTGCGTCCGCGGGGGCGGTCGTCCGGGCGACCGAGCAGGGGCAACCCTGCGACCCCCGCGGCACGAGCGGCCGGCTGGGGCACCGCGCCGGAACCCGACACCCGCCCACCGGCGACCGCCGGCAGCGCCTCACCGCGCGGCCGACGGTCGCCGCGTGGGCGTTTAGACCCGTCGAACGGCACGTCCGGCGGATGACGGAGAACGGCAACCCTTGAAGACTCGACCCCACCGACTGGTCCGTCTAGGCTCTGTCTGCTGAATCCGGGTGTGTAGCAAGAGCCCGGAGGTAGCGTCGGATCATGGCCAGGTGGACCATCCCGAGGAACTGGACGGCCAACTTATCGAACCGGGTGCCGACCGCCCGATTCTCCTTGAGCCACCCGGCGCACT
>JAFKFQ010000048.1 GCA_017308215.1 bacterium
CCGACCTCGGGGAGATGGCCCGGCTGGCCGCCGCCGAGACCCTCACCGCCCTCGTCGGCGACCACGCCGCCGACCTGTTCCCGGGCGGGGCCGAGGTCCACGACGCCGTCCGCGGGTTCGCCACCCGGAACGGGTTCGCCGCCCTGGCCCACGACTTCTTCGCCCGGTTCGTCCGCCGGTTCCTCCTCTACCACCTCGGCCGCGAGCTGTCCCACCACGTCGGCGGGAACGGCCGGTTCCGCGACCCGGCCGGCCACGCCGCGTTCGTCGCCGACCTCGACGTCCACTGCCGGGAGGCGGCCGTCATCGTCCGCGACTACGCCGGCGGGTGGTACGCCAAGGCCCGGTTCGAGGGCGGGGTCAGCCCCGCCCGGGCCCGGGGGTTCGCCGCCTACTGCCTGGTCAAGCTCCGCCGGGAGCTGGACGCCCGGGGGCGCGACCGTGCCTGACCCCCACCTCGTCCTGTGCGGCGGGCTCCCCGCGGCCCGCGCCCCCCGGGCCTGGCGAGCGGCCGACCGGCTGGCCCTCGACATCGGCCCGGGCGACGCCGTCCACCTCCCCCTCGACCGGCTCGCCGCCCGGGCCCGGACGGGGTTGTCGGACGTGTCCGCCGACCTCCTCGCCGTCGCCGCCTACGTGTTCGCCGCCGACCAGGCGGTCACCCGCGGGGGGACCGCGGGGGTCGACTACGGGGACGCGTGGCGGCGGCGGTTCCGGCTCGAAGTCCCGGTCCGCCGGCCGGACGTGTGGGCCCGCCCGGCGGTCCACGCCGCCCTGGCCGACGCCCTCCGGGTGCTGACCGACGACGAGTACGAGTTCGGGTTCCACCCGGACCCCGACCCGGCCCCACTCCCGGCCTACCTGTACGACGCCGTCGCCCCCGGCCGGCCGGAGTTCGACGAGGTGGTGCTGTTCTCCGGCGGGCTCGACTCGCTGGGCGGGGCGGTCGACGAGGTCCTCGTCCGCCGCCGGCGGGTGGTCCTCGTCAGCCACCGGGCGGCGACCCGGGTGGGGGCCCGCCAGGACGCCCTGTTCGCCGCCCTCGCCGCCCGGGTGCGGCCCCGCGACCCGACCCCGGCCCACCTCGGGGTGGTGGTCAACAAGCGGCGCGGGCTGAACCGGGACTTCACCCAGCGGACGCGGTCGCTCGTGTTCGCCGCGGCCGGGGCGGCGGTCGCCCGGCTGGTCGGGCTGTGGCGGGTGCGATTCTACGAGAACGGGGTGACCAGCCTGAACCACCCGGTCAGCCCGGAGCTGGTCGGGGCCCGGGCGTCGCGGACCACCCACCCGGCCGCCCTGGACCGGCTGGGGGCCCTGCTGTCGGCCGTGTACGACGCCCCGTTCGGGGTCGACAACCCGTACCAGGGGGCGACCAAGGCCGAGCTGTGCGGGTGGCTGAAGGGGTGGGGGCACGCCGACCTGTGCGCCCTGACGTGCAGCTGCGGGAGCGTGTGGGGGAAGGCCGAGGCGGCCCCGCACTGCGGCCGGTGCTCGCAGTGCGTGGACCGGCGGGTGGCGGTGCTCGCGGCCGGGCTGGCGGGCGCCGACGACCCGCCCGACCGGTACGAGTCCGACCCGCTGGCCGGGGAGCGGGACGGGGCGGCCCTGACGTACGCCGAGCGGTACGTCGGGTCGGCGCGGGAGGCGGCGGCGGTGGGGTCGCCGCGGGCGTTCGCGGTCCGGTTCCCGGAGGTGTACGACGCCGCCCCGCACCTCGGCCCGTCGGTGGCGGCCGGGGTCGCCGCGGCCCACGACCTGTACCGGCGGCACGCGGCCGGGGTGGAGCGGGGGCTGCGGGCCGGGATGGCCGCCCGGATGGTCGGGCTGAGCTGGGACCGGCCGCCCGCGCGGTCCCTCCTCGGGCTGGTGTTCAACGAGCCGATCCCCCTCCCCCCGCCGGCCGCGGCGCCGCCGGCGGCGCCGCCCGACCCGCCCCC
>JAFKFQ010000049.1 GCA_017308215.1 bacterium
GCTCGACGAGGAACTCCCTCCGTATGGGAGGCCGCGGGAGTTGGATCAAAGGCGGGCCGAACCCGGCGCTGCAGCAGACGGCGGGGCGTGATTCGTTTCTGCGACCCGCAGCTCACACGGCCCCGCCGCTGCTGAGCTTGATGTTCGGCCCCGGGATGCTGGACTACCGGTCGCCGCATCACTCATGTGTGAAGGCATTGCGGGCTACGATCATGTGGATGGAGGGAAAACAGGACCACATAACCCAACTCGGCCGTTTGTCGGGGAGGAAGCAGCGGCTACTGGCGTGCGCGTGCGTTCGCCGGGCGGAACGGATGCTTCCCGATCCGGCCCTGCTGTCGGCGATCGAGGCCGCCGAGGCGTTCGCCGACGGGGGGATGGGGCTCGGTGAGTTGGAGGCGGTGTACCACGCGGCGTCTGCGGTCAGCGCGGGTTTACCGGAGCACTCCCCGGAGTGCCTCGCGGCCTGGGCGGCGACCCGGACCACCACCCACCCCCAGTACTGCAACCGCCCGTTCGACGGGCAGGAGACGCGGCACCTCTCGCAGATCGTGACGGAGGCCCTGTTCCCGGGTCGCAATCCGTTCGACCAGCGGGTCGCAGACGTGCGGCAGGTCGAGGCGGATGCGCACCAGCGGCTGCTGGAGGACATCGGCCAGCTGGCCGTCGCCTTCAACCCGTCCTGGCGGACTGAG
This sequence comes from bacterium, assembly GCA_017308215.1. Lineage (GTDB taxonomy): Bacteria > Planctomycetota > Planctomycetia > Gemmatales > Gemmataceae > Urbifossiella. The sequence continues at coordinate 696 of JAFKFQ010000049.1, forward strand.
GCGGTCGTTGGGCTGGCGCGGGGGATGTACGAGTCGCGGGACTTCGCCCCGATGCCGGTACTGGCGGACGCGCTGGAGGACGCTGGGTGCGATCAGCCTGACATCCTCGCTCACTGCCGCGGCGACCGCCCGCACGTCCGCGGGTGCTGGGTCGTGGACCTCGTACTCGGGAAAGAGTAGGTTGAGGCCGAACCCATCACTGCAGCAGACGGCCGTCCGATTGCGAATCGTGAGGGCGGCATGCACGGCGGCCGCTGCTGAGTTCGATGTTCGGCTCCGCTTCGCCCCGCGTTATGCGTACTCGGGGCGTTGACCGGTGCGACCGGGGGTGGTAGGCTGCGGGTCAACCTGCGTTGGACTCCGCAGCCTACCACCCCCGGTCACGTCGGGTCATTCCGCGCCCGGCGAGGGCGGGGGTACGTCCCGCGGTCACTCCGAAGGCGGAGCCGAACCCTCCGTTGCAGCAGACCTGGCCGGGTGATCGGGGTGTCGCAGGTGACCGGTAAACTCCGTTCGCGGCTGGTCCCGTGGCCAGGCTGCTGAACTCCGTTAGTTCGGCGGCGGAGGGCTTCCGGGGTGGCATTCGCGGCAGAACGGTACTCGCACTTCGTCTGGGCCAGCGGCGGCTCGAACGGGGCGGACCTGTCCTTCGCCGACGATGGCACGGCGGTCCTCGACTACCGCTCCGGGTGGATGGGGTCCAGCAAGCGGGAGTTCCGCCTGCGGTTTCGGGTCAAGCGGTTCTCCGACCGCTACGGGCTGCTGGCGCTGACCGAGGCCGAGCGGCTGGACACACCGCAGCGGTGGTCCGCCACCGAGCTCAACGAGGCGGCGTGCGGGTTCCACGAGGACGACGAGCGGATGCTGCTCTGGGGCGTGGCCTACGAGTTCCTGCGGCTGGACGGCGGCGAGGGGCACGTCCCCAACGACCCGCACCTGATGGACTTCCCGAACGCCGGCTGGAACCCGCGGATGGACTTGGTACTGTTCGCGCGGGTTCCAGCCGAGTCGCTCGCGGAGGGCGGCGTGGACACGGAACTGTCGGCGGTGCTGGCCGGGATCGACAAGCTCAAGCTCGGTCGGGTCGCGGCGGCCGCCCCAGGAACTTCGCTTGAGTAGTCGCGTCGTCCACACCAGCTGACCGAGCCGTTTGCGACCCTCGGCGCGTACCTCCGACGCTGACCACCGGCCTCGACCGGTCGCCAAACGCGTCGCTCGTCCCCAATCACTCCGCCCCAAC
>JAFKFQ010000050.1 GCA_017308215.1 bacterium
GTGGAGCTGTCCGAGGCCGAGGCCGTCCGCCACCGGGAGACGTTCTTCCGCACCTACCCGGGGCTCCGGGCCTGGCACCGGTCGGTCGGCGACGGGGCCGTGGACACGCGGACGCTCGCCGGCCGGCGGCGGCTCGGGGTCACCCGATACACCGAGAAGCTGAACACGCCCATCCAGGGGAGCGGGGCGGACGGGCTGAAGCGGGCGCTGGCGCTGCTGTGGGAGCTCCGGCACCAGTGCCCGGGCGCGTTCCCGGTGCTGGTCGTCCACGACGAGGTCGTGGTCGAGTGCGACGCCGGCCGGGAGGAGGAGGCCACCGTGTGGCTGCGGGCGGCGATGGTGGACGGGATGGCCCCGCTCGTCCACCCCGTCCCGGTCGAGGTCGAGGTCAGTGCCGGCCCGACCTGGGGCGGGTGATCCGTCAGCCGAGAACCACCGCGGCTGCGAACGCCAGGTAGGCGGCCGCCACCAGCGCGACCGCCCCGACCCCGGCTCGGCCGACAACGAGCCGGGCCCCGGCGGCCGCAGGCGGGGACTCGGCGGTCGGGAATCCGGGCGACCACACCGCCCCGTCGGGCAGGGCCCACCGGGTTCTGGTTCGGTACAGCGCCCACCCCACGGCGGCCCCGGCCGCCACACCAGTCACAGCGACCCCCGACGGCACCCCCGCGTCGCCGGCCGGGTCGGCCCCGGCTCCGGCCCCCGCGAGCCCCCCCAGCACGGCGAGGCAGTTGTACCCCGCGTGGAGGACCACCGGGACGGACAGCGACCGGGTCCACAGGTACGCCGCATGAAGCACCAGGCCGATCAGCCCGGCCACGGCCGCCTGGACGGGGTAGATGTGGAACGCCCCGAACAGCACGGTGGTCAATCCGATCCCGCGCCAGAGCCCCCACCGGGCGACCAAGCCGCGTCCCAGGACCCCACGAAAGAGCACTTCCTCCCCGACCCCGATGGCCACCCCGAGGAACCCTACCACGACAGCCGCCGCCCGCCAGCCCGGGTAGTCCCGGAGGGAGTCGACCAGCCCTGCGGTCGGGCCGGTCAGCCCGACGGGCACTCCGGCCGCACGGGCGGCGGCCGTCAGCTCGGCGGTCACGACCCCGGCAACGACGAGCAGGGGGAGGAGCAGGAGCAGAACCAGGACCAGGTGCTTCCCGGCCGGAAGACGGACGGCCAGGGCCCGCCGGGCGTCCCGGCCGTACCGGCGGCCGGCGGCGAGCAGGGCGAAGACGAGGGTGGCGCCGGCGGCGAGGGCGAAGATGGTCGCGGCGTCCGGGTTCGGGGGGACGGGCGGCCGCCGCCCGAGGGTCGCAGCCATGCCCTCGACGAACCCGGCGGCGAACAGGGCGGCAAACCCGATCACGAACTGGAAGGCGACGAGGCCCAGGACCAAGCCGAGGGCGGCCGGGAGCCCGGGGCCGGGCGGGCCGGGCGGCGCGGCGGGCGATGGGGTCGTCGGGACGTCACCCGCGGGCGGGGAGGGTGAGACGTCCACGATGTCGTCCTCGGGGGTGTGGGCCGGCCGCCCAGTATCCGCTGCGCCCGGGCCGCCCGCAAGGGGGTGGTGTGATCAGTCGACCGCGGCCGGCGTGGTGATGGGGTTCGCCCCCCGCCGCCGGCTCGCTCCCGTCTCGGCTTCCGCCGCCCGGCCGCACCCGGCGGGAGGGTGCCAACGGTGCCGGCGGCCGCGAACCGGCCGGGGGCGGCCTTGCGGAACCGGGCGGCGTCGCCCCTCTTGCGGATCTCGGTGCTGATGGCGGCGTGGAGGGTGGCCTCCGGGGTCTTCCCGCCGGGGCTCGTCCAGTACCCCTTCGCCGCCATCGCCCCGACCAGCTCCTTGCACGTCAGTGCCGTCCCGGTCTCGGCCAGCACCTTCGCAGCCGCCGCCAGGGCGCTCAGCTTCCCCTCCACGACCGCCGTCTCGCC
>JAFKFQ010000214.1:0-962 GCA_017308215.1 bacterium
ACCGGCTCAACCCCGGCACGACGGCGGACCTGATCACGGCGTGCCTGTTCGTCGCGCTGCGGGAGAATAAGGTAGCCCCGTCCGCCCCGTTCCGCTGGCAAGTCCCCGACTGGCTCTGACCCATGCCCACCGAGCGCTACAAGGTCCGCGTCACGAAAGACCACCTCGTCTTCTGCTGCGGCCACTTCATCAGCTTCGAGGGGCACCAGTGCGAGCGGCTGCACGGGCACAACTACCGCGCCGCCGTCGAGGTCGAGGGGCCGCTCGCCGGCGACTACTACGTGTTCGACTTCGTCGCCCTCAAGGCCCGGATGAAGGAACTCACCGACGACCTCGACCACCACATGCTCCTCGCCACCCGCAACCCGGTCATCGGCGTGACGGAGGAGGGGGCGAGCGTGTCGGTGCGGTACAAGGACCGGGCGTGGGTGTTCCCGCGCGGCGATTGTAAGCTGCTGCCGATCGAGAACACGACGGCGGAACTCATCGCGCGGTACCTGGCCGGTCGGTTGCTCGAATCGCTCCGCGAGCGGCACGGGTTCGTGCCCGAGGTGCTGCGCGTGGAGGTCGAGGAGAACGTCGGGCAGTCGGCGACGATCGAGTGGGTGCCGTAGCCCGAACGCCCAGAGAATAAATGCTTTCCGTTCGCCGTCGGGCTGATTGTTAGGCCGATTTAAGTTTGCATGATTCGGCCGGGCGTGCCGGCGACCCGGGTGCGGGGCGTCCGACATACAAGTTTCGGACGGAATATTGCCCGGCCGGCGCAGTTCACCTTTTTTTCCACGCCGCTGTGGGTTATGAAAGCCACCCGAAACCCGCGACCGGCGGCGGCGGAAAGTTCGTGAAACCTTTCACGGCCGGTGGTCGATAGGGACAGAGAGGCTTGCGGACGGTCGGCACCTCGACCCCGACCACGACAACGCCGCACGACGCGGCCGGACCACGGGCACGGAAGCAGGACA
>JAFKFQ010000214.1:973-12803 GCA_017308215.1 bacterium
CCGGGTGGTCCACTGCCACGGCGTCTTCGACGTGCTGCACATCGGCCACGTCCGCCACTTCGAGCAGGCCAAGCAGCTCGGCGACGTCCTGGTCGTGACGCTCACCCCCGACCGGTTCGTGAACAAGGGGATCGGCCGCCCGGCGTTCACCGAGTCGCTGCGGGCCGAGTTCCTGGCGTCGCTGGCGTGCATCGACTACGTGGCGGTCAACAAGTGGCCGACGGCGGTGGACACGATCCGGCTCATCCGCCCGGACGTGTTCGCCAAGGGGAGCGAGTTCAAGACCCTGCAGGACACCATCGGCCACGTCAGCCAGGAGGCCGAGGCCGTGCGGGCGGTCGGCGGCGAGGTGGCGTTCACCGAGGACGTGGTGTTCTCGTCGTCGGCGCTCATCAACCAGTACATGAGCCAGTACCCGGACCACGTCCGCGACTACCTCGCCCAGTTCGCCGGCCGCTGGCCCGCCGAGGCGGTGCTGGAGCCGCTCAAGGCCGCGACCGGGCTGAAGGTGCTGGTCGTCGGCGAGACGATCATCGACGAGTACGCCTACTGCGAGGCGATCGGCAAGAGCGGCAAGGAGCCCGTGCTGGCGACCAAGTACCTCTCGACCGACCGGTTCGGCGGCGGGGTGCTGGCGTGCGCCAATCACGCGGCCAACTTCGCCGACAAGGTGGACGTGTTCACCATGCTCGGCGAGGGGATGGACGAGGAGCCGTTCGTCCGGTCGGTGCTCCGGCCGAACGTCACCCCCCACTTCGTCGAGAAGAAGGACTCGCCGACGATCGTCAAGAAGCGGTTCGTCGAGAAGTACCTGTCGCAGAAGATGTTCGAGGTGTACCGGATCAACGACGACGCGCTCGACGAGCGGGCCGACGCCGACCTGTGCGACCGGCTCCGGGCGCTGCTCCCGCAGTACGACGTGGTGGTCGTCGCCGACTACGGCCACGGGATGCTGACCCGGAACGCCATCGGCGTGCTGTCGCGGCACTCGCGGTTTCTGGCGGTGAACACCCAGTCGAACGCCGGCAACCACGGCTTCAACATGATCTCGAAGTACCCGCGGGCGGACTACGTCTGTCTCGCCCAGCGCGAGGTCGCGCTCGAGACGCGGACGCTCCACCTGACGCCGGACGAGATGGTCCGCCACGTCTCCGACCGCCTCCACTGCCCGAAGGTGATGATGACCCGCGGCAGCGCGGGGACGCTCTACTACACCGCCCCGGGCGGCTACCACCGGGCGCCGGCGTTCGCCACGAAGGTGGTGGACCGGGTCGGCGCCGGCGACGCGGTGCTGTGCGTCACGTCGCTGGCGGTCGCCGCCGGCGCCCCGCCCGAGGTGGTGCCGCTGCTCGGCAACGTGGTCGGCGCCGAGGCGGTGGCGATCCTCGGCAACCAGCGGGCGATCGAGCGGATCCCGCTGTACCGCCACATCGAGTGCCTGCTGAAGGTCCACAAGAGCGACAAGCCGCAGCCCCAGCAGCCGGCGTACAAGCTGGCCGGCTAGGTCGACACTCGTCCCTCGTCACTCGTCCCTCGTAGTCCGGCACCCCCGCGGGTCCGCCGAATGACTAGGGACGAGTGACGAATGACCGTCTCCGAGGGTGAAGATGAGCGAGCCCGAAAAGTTCACCGTGCTGGTCACCGGCGGCGCCGGGTACGTCGGGGCGGTGCTGGTGCCGAAGCTCCTCGCCGAGGGGCACACGGTCCGCGTCCTCGACACGTACTGGTTCGGCGACGACGTGCTGGGTGCCGTGTCCGGCCACCCGCGGCTGACCGAGATCAAGGGCGACATGCGCGACCGCGCCACGCTGGAGAAGGCGGTCACGGGCTGCACCGCCGTCATCCACCTCGCCTGCATCTCGAACGACCCGAGCTTCGAGATGGACCCGACGCTCGGCAAGTCGATCAACTACGACGCGTTCATCCCGCTCGTGCAGCTGTCGAAGGCGACCGGGGTGAAGCGGTTCATCTACGCCTCGTCGTCGAGCGTGTACGGGATCAAGGAGGAGGAGCAGGTCACCGAGGACCTCCCGCTCCTCCCGCTCACCGACTACTCGAAGTACAAGGCGATGTGCGAGGACGTGCTGGCGGCCGCCCGCGAGCCGGGGTTCACCTGCCTGACGCTCCGCCCCGCGACCGTGTGCGGGTACTCGCCCCGGCTGCGGCTCGACCTGTCGGTGAACATCCTCACCAACCTCGCCGTGAACAAGGGCGAGATCACCGTCTTCGGCGGGAGCCAGTACCGGCCGAACCTGCACATCCAGGACATGACCGACCTGTACTGCCAGACGCTGAAGTGGCCCGCCGAGAAGATCGACGGGAAGGTCTTCAACGCCGGCTGGCAGAACATGACGATCGCCGGGATCGCCGAGGCGGTGAAGGCCGAGGTCGGCCCGCACGTGAAGATCGTCACGTCGAAGACCGACGACCTCCGCTCCTACCGGGTGTCGAGCGAGAAGATCAAGCGGGAGCTCGGCTGGGAGCCGCGCCACTCGGTGCCGGACGCGGTCCGCGAGCTGGTCGCGGCGTTCAAGGCCGGGAAGGTCCCCGACTCGCTGACCGCCCCGCGGTACTTCAACATCAAGACCATGAACGCCTGGCTCAGCGCCCAGAAGAAGGTGGCCTGACCGCGGAGCCGCGATGCGCACCGCCGATCTGAGCGTCGTCGTCGCCAACTACAACCACGCGGCGCTCCTCCCCCGGGCGCTCGACGCGGTCCTGGCGCAGTCGGTGCGGCCGCGGGAGGTGATCGTCATTGACGACGCCTCCGACCGGGACGACAGCTGGGCCGTGGCCACGGCGTACGCCCGCCGCGACCCGGCAGTCCGGCTCGTCCGGCACGACCGCAACCACGGCGTGTGCGAGACGTTCAACGAGGGGCTCGCCGCCGCCCGCGGCGAGTTCGTCATCCTCGCCGCGGCCGACGACTACACCCTGCCCGGCTTCTTCGAGAAGGCCGTCGGCGAGTTGGAGCGGCACCCGCACGCCGGCCTCTGCTGCGGGTACGACTCGTTCAGCCACGGGCCGGACGGGGCCGTCGTCCCCGCCCCGAGCGGGTGGTGCGACGTGCCGACGTACTTCGCGCCGGAGGACGTCGCCCGCCTGGCGCGCCGCAACCTGGCCGCACACGGCACGATTGCCCGCACCGCCGCCCTGCGCGCGGCCGGCGGGTACCTCGCCGACCTCGCGTGGTACGGGGACTGGCTCGCGTACCTGGCGGTCGCGTTCCGGCACGGCCTGGTGCACGTCCCGGAACCGCTCGCCGTCCGCACGCTGGCCATGGCCGGGTCGTTCTCGGCCGGCGCACTGGACCGCGGCCGGCACGTCGGGGTGGTGGGCGCGATCGTCGACCGGTTGGCGTCGGACGCCTTCGCGGACGTCGCCCCGCTGTTCCGCCGGTACGGGAACGCGGCCTTCCTCGGAACGGATCTGGTCCGCGCCGCGGCCCGCCGCCCGGACCGCTGGACGGCCCCGGTGATCGGGCTGCTGAACGGGCTGTCGCCAGAGCAGTACCGGGAGTTGCTCGACGACCCCGACCCGGCGGTACGGGAGTTGGCGGGGTTCTTCCTCGGCCCTTTCTGGCGTGACGCCGCCCGCGAGCGGGCCTCCCGCGCCGCCGAGGTCGTACACCTCAAGAACTTGCTCGAACTGGCCCGCGCCGCCGCCCCGCCGCCGGGGGTGGCGGGCAAGCTCCGGTGGGTCGCCGGGCGTGCCGTCCGGCGGCTCCGCCGACTGGCCGGGTAGACCGTGTTGATTTCCCGAAGCCCCGCGGTTATACCACCCCGCCCGGCCGCCCGCGCCGGGGCCACGGAAGGCTCCCCATGACAATGCCGCGCCTCGACGACCGCTCGAAGGACCTGCGCCGGGTGATCGTCCGCACGCTCCACAAGGCCCGCCGCGGCCACGTGGGCGCTGCCTTCTCGCTCATCGAAATCTTCCGCGTCCTGTACGACGACGTGCTCCGGTTCAACCCGCAGGACCCGAAGTGGAAGGGCCGCGACCGCTGCATCCTGAGCAAGGGGCACGGCTGCCTCGCCCTCTACGCCCTCCTCGCCGACAAGGGCTACTTCCCGCCGGCCGAGCTCGACCGGTTCTGCGCCGCCGACGGCATCCTCGGCGGCCACCCGGACGCCGGGAAGGTGCCGGGCGTCGAGGCGAGCACCGGCGCCCTCGGCCACGGCCTGCCGATCGGCCTCGGCATCGCCCTCGCCCAGCGCATCGCGAAGCGCGACAGCCGCGTGTTCGTCGTCCTCGGGGACGGCGAGTGCAACGAGGGGTCGGTGTGGGAGGCGGCCATGTGCGCCGGCAAGCACGGCTTGTCGAGCCTCACCGCGATCGTGGATTACAACAAGCACCAGAGCTACGCCAGCACGAAGGAAGTGCAAGATCTGGAGCCGTTCGCCGACAAGTGGCGGAGCTTCGGGTTCGCCGTCCGCGAGGTGGACGGGCACGACGTGGCCGCGCTCCGCGAAACCTTCAAGGCACTCCCGTTCGCCGGCGACAAGCCGTCCGCGGTCATCGCGCACACGGTCAAGGGGAAGGGTGCCAGCTTCGCCGAGAACAACATGAAGTGGCACCACAAGAACAAGGTGACGGACCAGGAAGTCGAAGCCCTCTTGGCCGCCATCGGGGAGGCGTGATGCGCGAGAACTGCCTGAAGACGGTCTACGAGCTGGCGAAGACGGACGAGCGCATCGTGTTCGTCGGGTCCGACCTCGGCGTCGGCGTGCTCGCCGAGTTCAAGCGGGAGATGCCGGACCGCTTCTTCATGGAGGGCGTGGCCGAGCAGAACCTCGTCGGCGTGTCCGCCGGCCTGGCGATGGAAGGGCACGTCGTCTACCTGAACACGATCGCCACCTTCCTCAGCCGCCGCTGCTACGAGCAGGTGGCGGTGGACCTGTGCCTGCACAACGTCAACGTCCGCCTCATCGCTAACGGCGGCGGCGTGGTGTACGCCCCGCTCGGCCCGACGCACCTGGCGACGGAAGATGTCGCCATCATGCGGGCGCTGCCGAACATGACGATCGTCGCCCCGGCCGACGCGCCGGAGATGATCCGGTTCGTGCGCGCCAGCGTCGACCACCAGGGGCCGATCTACATCCGCGTGGCGAAGGGGCACGACCCGGTCGTGACCACCGACACCGGCCCGTTCGTGATCGGCAAGGCGGTGCCCATGCGGACGGGCGGCGAGGTGCTGCTCGTTACCACCGGCGTCGGCCTCCAGGTGTGCCTCGCGGCCGCCGACAAGCTCGCCGCGGAGGGGGTGAAGGCCGCGGTGCTGCACTTCCCGACGATCAAGCCGTTCGACACCGCCGCGCTGCACGCGCACGCCGAGGCGGCGAAGGCGATCGTGACGGTCGAGGAGCACACGATCCTCGGCGGGCTCGGCGGCGCGGCCGCGGAGTACCTCGCGGAAACGGACCTGCTCGCGTCGCGTCGCTTCAAGCGCGTCGGCATCCCGGACGTGTTCCCGAGTGTCTACGGCGACCAGAACGGGATGATGCGTAAGTACGGCATCTCGGCCGACGCCGTGGCCGCGACCGCGCAGTCGCTCCTCGCCGCCCGGCCGAAGGCCGCGCGCGTCGCCGCCTGACCCTCACGAGACTCGCATGGGCCGCCTGCTCAACGTCGTGAACCAGCTCCACCGCCGCACCGCCCGCGACTACGTCGGGCGGATGGCGGACGAGAAGGTCCGTTGCTCCGTCGTCGCCCGCCGGTTCGATCACGACTATTGGGACGGCGACCGTCGCTACGGCTACGGCGGCTACAAGTACGACGGCCGCTGGGCGGTCGTGGCGAAGCAGTTGATCGACGCCTACGGCCTGAAGCCGGGCGCGAAGGTGCTCGACGTCGGCTGCGGCCGCGGCTTTCTGCTGTACGAGTTCATGCAACTCCTCCCCGGTTGCACGGTCGCCGGGTTCGACGTGTCCGACTACGGTCTAGAGACGGCGAAACCCGAGGTAAAGCCGTTCCTGTTCAAGCACCGGGCACAAGACCCGTTCCCCTACAAGGACGGCGAGTTCGACCTGGTGATTTCGCTGAACGCCCTCCACAACCTGCCGCCGCAGGAGGTCGTGGCCGCGCTGAAGGAGATGCAGCGAGTCGGCAGGGACAAGTACCTCGTCGTCGAGAGCTTCAAGGACGCCGAGGAGTTGTTCAACCTCCAGTGTTGGGCGCTGACCTGCGAGACGTTCGCCCGCCCCGAGACGTGGGCGTGGCTGTACCAGCTCGCGGGGTACACCGGCGACTACGAGTACATCTACTTCGAGCCGCCGGCCGCCGCCGCGGCCGCCTGACCGACCAACACCAGCAGGAGCCACCCGATGGCGACCGCGACCGCGAACGGCACCGGGCCGCAGACCCGCGAGGCTCAGTACCAGGACTACCTGAACCACGACCTCCAGCGGTTCGGGGTGTACAGCGGGCAGACGTGGCGGGACGACCCGCGGCGGCTGGTGTTCATGCTCGCCCGGTACAAGTTCGTGGCGAAGATGTTGTCGGGGAAGGCCCGCGTCGTCGAGATCGGGGCGTCCGACGTGTTCGGCGCGCGGCTCGTGATGCAGGAGGGGTGCCGGGTCACGGCCACCGACTTCGACCCGGTGTTCCTGGCCGACGCCCGCGACCGGATGGCGGCCGACGGGTGGGCGTGCGAGACGCTCACCCACGACATGCTCACCGGCCCGGTCCCACCCGCCGACTTCGACGCGGCCTACTCGCTGGACGTGTTCGAGCACATCACCCCGGACCGGGAGGACGTGTTCGTCCACAACGTGGCCCGGTCGGTGACCGCCGACGGCGTGGCCCTGATCGGGTCGCCGTCGCTCCAGTCGCAAGCCTACGCCTCGCCGGCGAGCAAGGCCGGGCACGTCAACTGCAAGGACGGTGCCGCGTACAAGGCGGTCATGCTCCGGCACTTCAAGAACGTGTTCCTGTTCTCCATGAACGACGAGGTGGTGCACACGGGATTCAGCCCGACGGCCCACTACCTGTTCGCCCTGTGCGTCGGCCCGAGGGGCTGACCGCCACCCCGGGCACGGAGGCCCGCCGCATGTTCGACTGGGACGCGATCAACACCGGCCCCGGCCACACGACGGACGCCCTCGCCGCGGACGAGCTGGCGGCCGTCCGCGGCCTCATCACCGACCGCTACCTGGCCCGGCTCGGGGAACTCGCACCGGCCCTGGTACGGCTGGCGGAGGCGGCCGGGATCGAGAACTATCACACCCTGCGGATTCCCTTCGACCACGGCTCGAGCTGGCCGAAGGCCGCCCGGCTCCTCCCGGCGGAGTTGCTGCCGCGGTTCATGGGCATGGGATTCTTCCGCCGAGTGCGGGCGGTGCTGCCGTCGGCCGAGATCGTGCCGTACGACACGATGTGGCGGGTGGTCCGGCCGAACCAGCCGACCGACATCGGCCCGGTCCATGCCGACAAGTGGTTTTGGGACGCCGGGAACGGCTCGATGCCGGCCGGGTACGAGCGGTTCAAGATCTGGGTGGCGGTCCACACCGAGCCGGGGGCGAACGGGCTGTGCGTGAAGTCGCACTCGCACACGTCAGACCGGTGGAAACACCACTTCGAGCACAAACACGGCGTGGTGAAGCCGGTACTGGACGAGTCGGAGGAGGACTTGAACATGGAACTCCTCCACCTGAAGGCCGGCGACCTCGTGCAGTTCCACGACGCACTGCTCCACGGCGGCGTGGTGAACCGCGGCACCCGCTGCCGCGTGAGCATCGAACTGACCGTCGTTTACAACGCCGACGAGGGCCGGGCGGCCCTCGGCACCGCCCGCGCGGCCTGATCGGGGAGCGGCTGTGACCCGGACTCGCCGCCTCGCCCCGCTGCTCTGGTTCCCGGCCGTAGTTCTTGCGTATCGGCTGGCCGGGGTCACCCCCCGGCTCCCACCCCCGCCGCCGGCCGACACCCGACCGGCGGTCACCGTCCCGCCCACCGCACCGCCCGGACGGATCGATTTCGCCCGCCACGTCCGCCCGATTCTCTCGGCCCACTGCTTCCGTTGCCACGGCCCGGCTGACGATACCCGCGAGGGAGACCTCCGGCTCGACCGACCGGACGGCGTGCGGCGGGTGGTCCGCCCCGGCGATCCGGCCGGGAGCGAACTGCTCATCCGGGTCGCGTCGTCCGGCGACGATCGGATGCCGCCCCACGGCCCCCGGCTATCGCCGGCGCAGGTGGAAACGCTCCGCCGCTGGGTGGCCGGCGGGGCCGGGTGGACGGCCCACTGGGCGTACCAGCCCGCGTCCAACCCCGTGCCGCCCGCGGTCAGCCGGCCAGACTGGGTCCGCAACCCGATCGACCAGTTCGTCCTCGCCCGGCTCGACCAGGACGGTGTGGCCCCGGCGGCCGAAGCCGACCGCCCCGCCCTGCTCCGCCGACTTGCGTTCGCCTTGACTGGGCTGCCGCCAACTCCGGACGAGGTGGACGCATTCGCCGCTGTCAAAACACCCGACGCCTACGACCGGCAGGTGGACCGGCTCCTCGCGTCACCCCACTACGGCGAGCGGATGGCGGTGTTCTGGCTCGACCTCGCTCGGTACGCCGACACCAACGGGACGAACGTCGACAACGGCCGCGAGATGTGGCCGTACCGGGACTGGGTGGTCCGGGCGTTCAACCGGAACCAGCCGTTCGACCAGTTCACGGTCGAGCAACTCGCCGGTGACCTCCTCCCGAACCCGACCCCCGAGCAGCGGGTGGCGACCGGGTTCCACCGGAATGCGGTCCTGTTCCGCGAGGCCTCCCCAGAGGAGCGGGCCGCTCAGACGGTGATCGAGCGGGTGAACGCCACCGGACTGACCTGGCTCGGCACCACCCTGGCCTGCGCCCAGTGCCACGACCACAAGTACGACCCGGTTACGCAAACGGACTTCTACCGGCTGTTCGCGTTCTTTAACAACCTGCCCCCGGCCAGCGGCGAGACGTTGGACGAGCGCGGCAACCACCCGCCGACACTCGCCCTGCCGACGCCTGCCCAACAGGCCGCGGCGGACGGCCTGGTCGCGCTCCTGGCCCGGACGGACGAACCGGCGGCAGTCCGGGCGACCTTCACGGCCCTGATCGGCGCCCCGGCCGCGCCGGGCGTGGACGCCCACCTGGCACGGGGCGCGGCGGCCCGCGACCTGGCCGCCCTCCGGGCGGCGATCCCGCACACGATGGTGGTCGCCGAGTTGGCCCGGCCGGCGGAGTCGTTCGTACTGACCCGTGGCAACTTCACGGCCAAGGGCGAACGGGTGACGCCCGGGGTGCCCGAATTCCTGCCCCCCCTCCCGGGCGGCCGCCCGGACCGGCTCGCGCTGGCCCGGTGGCTGACCCGTCCGGACCACCCACTCACGGCCCGGGTGTTCGTGAACCGCATGTGGCAAATGCACTTCGGGACCGGTCTGGTCCGCACGGGGGACGACTTCGGCGCCCGGGGCGAGTGGCCGTCGCACCCCGAGTTGCTCGACTGGCTGGCCGCCCGGTTCGTCGAGTCCGGTTGGGACGTGAAGGCGCTGCACCGGCTGATCCTCCGGTCGGCGACGTTCCGGCAGACCAGCCGCGCTCCGGCCGATCGGTACCGGGTCGACCCGGACAATCGGTTGCTCGCCCGCGGCCCCCGCGTCCGACTGGCGGCCGAGTTCGTCCGCGACAACGCGCTGTCGCTCGCCGGGCTACTCGACCCGCGGGCCGGCGGCCCGGGAGTGTTCCCGGCCCAGCCGCCGGGGATGTGGGAGGCGATCCGGCATGCCGGCGACACGACCGCCCAGGTGTACACTCCAACCACCGGCCCCGGCCGCCACCGCCGCGGGCTGTACGTGTTCTGGAAGCGAACCCTGCCGCACCCGTCGTTCACACTCTTCGACGCCCCCACGCGGGAGGTCGGTACCGACCGCCGGCCGCGGACGAACACCCCGCTCCAGGCGCTGGCACTGATGAACGACCCGACCGCCCAGGACTGCGCCCGCGGGCTGGCCAGTCGGATGGCCGGCGACCGCGACCCGATCGGGCACGGATTCCGCCTGTGCACCGCCCGACTCCCCGACAACCGGGAGCGAGAGGTGGTGGCCGAAGTGTACGCGACCGAGTTGAGCCGGTTCAGGGCGGATCCGACCGCTGCGGTCCGGTTCGCCGGCGACTTACCCGCCGGCGCCGACCCCGTGCCCGCGGCGGCGTGGACCGCCGTCGCCCACGTATTGCTCAGCTTGGACGAAACGATCACTGCGGAGTAGCCGATGACCACCCCCACCCCAGCCCGGCGGGAGGTGATGGCGCACGTCGGGGCGCTGGTCGGCGGCGCCGCGCTCGCCACCCTGCTCGGCCGCGACCGCTCCGCCCGCCCGGACCCGCCGGCCGCCGAGGCGCCGCCCGGGCCGCCGGCCGGTACCCACCACCCGGCCCGGGCAAAGCGGGTGATTATGCTGTTCCAGTCCGGCGGTCCGTCGCACGTGGACCTGTTCGACCCGAAGCCGGAACTCACTGCCCGGCACGGCCGCCCGACCCCGCCGGCGGCACTGACGGGAGACAACGTCCCGCCCATCCAGACCCGTGGCCAAACCAGTTTCCCGCTGGTCGGGGCGGCGACCGAGTTCGTCAAGGGGCCACGCGCTGGGCTGGATTTCTCGGCCTGGCTGCCGCACACCGCGGCGATCGACGGCGAGTTGGCGGTGGTCCGGTCGCTGGTCGGGGTGAACACCAACCACGACCCGGCCGCGACGTTCTGGCTGACCGGGGACGAGCGCCCCGGCCGGCCGGCAGCCGGGGCGTGGCTGTCCTACGGGTTGGGGGCGGAGACCGAGGATCTGCCGGCCTATGTCGTCCTCATCTCCGGGTCGGGCGGGCAGGCACTTCAGACCGGATACTGGGGGAACGGCTTCCTGCCCGGCCGCCACCAGGGGGTGCTGTTCCGCTCGTCCGGCGACCCGGTGTTGTACCTGGCGAACCCTCCGGGACTCGACCCGGCCGCCCGCCGCCGCCTCCTCGACGCCGGGCGGGAGTTGAACCTCCATCACGAGGCTACGGCCGGTGACCCAGAGATCGGCACTCGGGTAGCGGCCTACGAGCAAGCGTTCCGCATGCAGGCTGCCGTCCCGGGGCTGGCCGACCTGTCGACCGAGCCGCGAGCCGTGCTCGACGCGTACGGTGCCGACCCGGCCACGCCGTCCTACGCGACCAACTGCCTCCTCGCCCGCCGCCTGGTGGAGCGGGGGGTACGGTTTGTCCAACTCTGCCACCGGGACTGGGACCACCACGGAGCCCTTCCGTTCCACCTGGCCCGGCAGTGCGCCGCCACCGACCGGGCGTCGGCCGCGCTGGTATCTGACTTGAGGGCCCGCGGGCTGCTCGACGACACGCTCGTCATCTGGGGCGGCGAGTTCGGCCGCACCCCGTACTCTCAAGGGCCGTTGTCGGCCGGGGACAACGGGTTCGGCCGGGATCACCACTGCCGCTGTTTCAGCATCTGGCTCGCGGGCGGCGGGGTGAAGGGTGGGCAGGCGTACGGGGCGACCGACCCGCTCGGCTTCGAGGTGACCGAGAACCCAGTGACCGTACACGACCTCCACGCGACCATGCTCCACCTGCTCGGGGTCGACCATACCCGGCTGGTCTTCCAGCACCAGGGGCGCGAGTTCCGGCTGACCGACACCGCCGGCCGGGTGGTGTCCCCCCTTTTAGCCTGACCGGCAGAAGAGCGATTGACCGGCACCACGGGTGGCCGATATACATCGGCCCCGCTCTTCGCCGGAGGCTGCCATCACCACGCCCACGCGCGTCCTCATCACCGGGGCGACCGGGTTCCAGCGGACGGCGATATCATCGATGGCGCCAGCGC
>JAFKFQ010000215.1 GCA_017308215.1 bacterium
CGTCCCCGGTCCCGGCGCCGGCCCGGCCCGCCTGCCGTTGCCCCAGCCCGAGCCGCAGCGCAAGGACGGGGTACAACCGCGTTAGGCTTGACCCCCGGGCGGCCGGGCGGATAATGCGTCGGTCCGACGGAGGCGCGGATGCTCGTGCGGCTACTACTCGCGGTGCTGACGGTGGCGGGGCCGGTGCCCGTCCGCGTCTGCACGTGCGCGGGGGCCGCCGAAGTGTCGCCGGCCCCCGTTTCGCGCCCGGCCGAGCCGGAGCCGACCCAAGGGTGCGGCTGCAAGCGGCACCGGGCGGAAGCGGCCCCGGGGGCTGAGACCTCCACCCGGACTTCCGGCCACGTCGTTTCCGATTCCCACCGCCCGCACGACCCCGGCAATCACGACCGCGGTTGCCCCTCGGCGAGCCCCCGGCCGGTCATGACGGAAGGTGCGTCGACCACGGTGGATTCCCCGGCGGACGCCGTCACCGCTGCGCCGCTCCCGGTTGCCAAGCTCACGGGCGGCCGGCTGATGATGCCGTCCGATCGCAGCACGTCCCGGCTACCGCTCCCGCTCTACCTGTCCCTGCTCTCGATCCGCATTTAGCCAAAACTCCTCGGCCGACGTGTCGTGGGTGAGACCCACGCACCTGTCGTCTCGTTTTGTCTGTCCGTGTGATCGCCAACTGGTCTTCCCCGAGGGTGCCATGAGCCTCCGCAGGGTCGTCACGCCCGTCGTCACGCTGGCCGTCCTGGCTGCGGTCGGGTACGCGGCGTACCGCACGCAAGACCGCTGGGTGCCGGTCGTCTTCCCGGCGAAGGCGGCCAAGCCCGCCGACGCCCACGGCGGGCACGCCGGCCACGACGACCACGCCGGGCACGACGACCACGACCACGGCGCCCGGACCGACCGCGTCACGCTCTCCGAGCAGGCCCAGAAGAACCTCGGCCTCGACGTGGACCTGCTCACGCCCCAGGAGTACTGGCGGACCATCCTCATCCCCGGGGTCGTCGTGGACCGCCCGGGCGAGACCGACCGCGGGGTCACCTCGAAGGTCGCCGGGGTGGTGACGGCGATCAACGCCCGCCCGGGGAGCACGGTCAAGGCCGGCGAGGCATTGTTCACCCTCCAGCTCGCCAGCGAGTTCCTCCAGAGCGCCCAGACCGACCTGGCGAAGACGGCGAAGGAGCTGGAGTTCGCCGCCCTCGAACGGGACCGCGTCTCGAACCTCGTCAAGAAGGGGACCACCGCCGAGGCCGAACTCCTCAAGCAGCAGAGCGTCGTGGACCGGCTCGTGACGCAACTCAACGGCGCCCGCCGCCAGCTCCAGGTGTTCGGCCTCACGCCGGTGCAGGTGACGAAGGTCGAGAGGGGCGAGGTCATCACCGAGATTACCATCCCGGCCCCGGCCCCGGCCCCGGCCCCGGCCGCGACGCCGGGCGACGGAACCCCCGCGCCGGCGCTGTTCGAGGTGCAGGAGCTGAAGGTCAACCTCGGCGACCAGGTGACGGCCGGGCAGACGCTCTGCCTGCTGGCGAACCACCAGCGGCTGTTCGTCGAGGGGCGGGCGTTCCGGTCGGAGGCCGACGCCCTGGCCGCCGCGGCCGAGAAGAAGACGCCGGTCCGCGCCGAGTTCGCCGACGAGGCGCCCGGGGCGTGGCCGGCGCAGGGGCCGCTCACCGTCCACCACCTCGCCAACCAGGTGGACCCGGCGACCCGGACGTTCGGGTTCTACCTGCCCCTGGAGAACCAGCCGCGGACGTTCGAGCGCGACGGGAAGACGCACTTCGCCTGGCGCTACCGGCCGGGGCAGCGGGTGCGGCTGTACCTGCCGGTCGAGAAACTCGTCACCCTCGCCCCGGACGGCAAGACGGAGGTGCTCCCGTTCGTCCTGCCCGCCGGGGCCGTGGCGCGGGAGGGCGGGGAGGCCTACGTGTTCGTCCAGTCCGGCGACACGTTCCGCCGCAAGCCGGTCCGGGTGCTGTACGCCGACCGGTCGGACGTGGTGATCGCCAACGACGGGAGCGTGTCGTCGGTCGAGTACGTGGCCCGCAACCAGGCCGCGGCGCTGAACCGGGCGATCAAGGCTCAGTCCGCGGCCGGCGGCGGCGACCCGCACGCCGGCCACTCTCACGACTAACCCGGAGCCGCCCGTGCTGAACGCCGCCATCCGGTTCTCACTCCGTCACCGGCCGCTCGTCGTGGTCCTGTGCCTCGTCGCGCTCGGGTACGGTGGGTTCCTCGCCGCCCGCATGCCGATCGACGTGTTCCCGGACCTCGACCGCCCGCGGGTGGTGGTCATGACGGAGTGCCCGGGCCTCGCCCCCGAGGAGGTCGAGACGCTCGTCTCGTACCCGCTGGAGTCGGCGCTGCTCGGGGCGACCGGGGTGAAGGCCGTCCGCAGCCAGTCCGGGTTCGGGCTGTCGGTGGTGTACGTCGAATTCGGGTGGGAGGTGGACATCCGCACCGCCCGCCAGACGGTCCAGGAGCGGCTGACCACCGTCGCCGGCGACCTGCCCGAGGGCGTCCGGCCGCAGATGGCCCCGATCAGCTCGATCATGGGCCAGTTCATGGTCGCCGGGATGCGGCGGCAGCCGGGGCCGAAGGGGGGCGAGCTGGCCCCGGTGCCGGACACCCCGTTCTACGCCGAGCGGGTGACAGGGGCCGCCGGCACCGACCCCACCCTGTTCGTGTGGAAGGCCGGCGACCGCCGCGACTTCTCGACGTGGGAGGCGGTGCCGGTCGCGGTGCCGGCGTGGCTGCCGACTGCGGCCGACGGTGCGCAAACGGCCCGTGCCACGATCGCCGGGCAGTCGCGCGAGATCGTGTTCCCGTCCGACGCGCAGCGGCAGCTCGCCCTGCGCACGCTCGCCGACTGGGCCGTCCGTCCGCGGTTGCTGAAGACCAGCGGCATCGCCCAGGTCATCGCCATGGGCGGCGGGCGGAAGCAGTACCAGGTGCTCGTGGACCCGGTGAAGCTGGCCGAGTACGGCGCCTCCCTCCAGGAGGTCGAGGACGCGCTGCGGGCGAACAACGTCAACCACACCGGCGGGTTCTCGGTGGCCGGCGGGTTCGAGACGCCGATCCGGGTCATCGGCCGGCTCGGCCCGGACACCAAACAGGTCATCGCCGACCTCCAGCTCATTACCGTCAAGCCGCCGGAGAAGTACGAGCCGGGGCGGCCGGCCGCCCGCCCGGTGCTGCTCCGCGACGTGGCCCGGGTGACCGAGGGGGCGCAGGTCAAGCGCGGCGACTCGACCGTCAACGGCTACCCGGCCGTCGCCCTGACGATCACCAAGC
Organism: bacterium; assembly: GCA_017308215.1. GTDB lineage: Bacteria > Planctomycetota > Planctomycetia > Gemmatales > Gemmataceae > Urbifossiella. Next base: position 3,283 of record JAFKFQ010000215.1, read on the forward strand.
AGCCGCACGTGGACACCCGCGACCTGACCGACCGGGTGAAGGCGGCGCTGGTGGACGTCGAGAAGACGCTCCCGCCCGACGTACTGGTCGAGACCGACCTGTACCAGCTCCGCGACTTCATCGACCGCGGGGTGTTCAACGTCGGCGAGGCGCTGGTCGTCGGCGCCGTCCTGGTGTTGATCATCCTGTTCCTGTTCCTGCTGAACCTCCGCACCACGTTCATCTCCCTCACCGCCATCCCGCTGTCGCTCGCGCTCACCGTGCTGGTGTTCAAGTTCGTCGGCCTCGTCACCGGCACCGAGCTGTCGATTAACGTGATGACCCTGGGCGGGATCGCGGTGGCGATGGGCGAGCTGGTCGACGACGCGATCGTGGACGTGGAGAACATCTACCGCCGGCTCGGCGAGAACAGTCAGCTCCCGCACCCGCGGCCGGCGCTCCGCGTGATCTACGACGCCAGCGTCGAGATCCGCTCGGCCATCGTGTTCGGCACGGCGCTGGTCATCCTCGTGTTTCTGCCGCTGTTCGCGCTGTCGGGCATCGAGGGCCGGCTGTTCACCCCGCTCGGCGTCGCCTACATCGTGTCGATCCTGGCGTCGCTGGTCGTGTCCATCTGCGTGACGCCGGTCCTGTCGTACTACCTGCTCGGCCGGTCGGCCGCCGCCCACCCCCACGGCGACGGGTTCCTGCTCCGCGCGCTCAAGTGGTTCGGGGCGCACCTGATCCGGTTCAGCATCCGCCGGCAGGTCGCCATCCAAATCACCACCTGGCTGCTGGTCGGGTACGCCGCGTGGCGGCTGACGACGATCGGGGCCGACTTCCTCCCGCCGTTTGACGAGGGCGTGGTTCAGGTGAACGTCACCCTCCCGTCGGGCGCGTCGCTCGACGCCTCGAACGCCGCGACCCGGTCGGCGGACGACCTGTTCCGCTCCCTCCGGAAGTCGGACGCGAACCCGAAGGGCGAGGTGCTCGCGTTCCTCCGCCGGACCGGCCGGGCCGAACTGGACGAGCACGCCGAGCCGCCGAACGCGACCGAGTACTTCGTGGTCATCAACCCGGACAGCGGGAAGACGCGCAAGGAGGTCATCGCCCAGCTCCAGGACGGGGTGAAGGCCGCGGTGCCGGGGGTGGACGTGGAGGTCGAGCAGCCGCTCGCCCACCTCATCAGCCACATGATCTCGGGGAGCACCGCCCAGATCGCCATCAAGCTCACCGGCGACGACCTGGACACGCTGGAGAAGGTGGCGAACCAGGTCAAGGCGGCCGTCGCCGGCGTGCCGGGGGTGAGCTCGCTCGCCGTCGAGCCGATGCGGAAGGTGGACGAGGTTCACGTGAAGTTGCGGCCGGAGGCGCTGGCGTTCTACGGCGTGGACCGGGCCGCGGTCGGGAACTTCGTGCAGGTCGCGCTGAACGGCGAGGTGGTGTCGCAGGTGGTCGAGGGGCAGCGGCGGTTCGACCTGCTCGTGCGGCTGGAGGAGCCGTACCGGGCGGACGTGGCGAACCTCGGCGAGCTCCGGTTCGACCTGCCCGGTGGGCGGGAACAGGTGCGGCTGAAGGACCTGGCCGACATCACCCCGCCGACCGGCGGCGACGCCGGGGCCAACCAGGTGAAGCGGGACGACGCCCGCCGCCGGATCGTGATCCGGTGCAACGCCCTGGGCCGCGACCTGGCCTCGGTCGTCGGCGACATCGAGCGGGTGGTGGCGGCCGACGTGCCGCTCCCGGAGGGGTACACGATCGAGTACGGCGGGCAGTTCCAGAGCCAGAAGGAGGCGACGCGGCTCATCACCGCCCTGTCGGCGGTGTCGGTCGTCGGCATGTTCTTCGTGCTGTACATGCTGTTCCCGTCCGGCCGGATCGTGGCCCAGATCCTGACGGCCGTCCCGACCGCCTTCATCGGCGGGGTGCTGGCGCTGGTCCTCAGCGGGCAGACGCTGACCGTGGCGAGCCTGGTCGGGTTCATCTCGCTCGGCGGGATCGCGGCCCGCAACGGCATCCTGCTCGTCACCCACTACCTGCACCTGATGCGACACGAGGGCGAGCGGTTCGACGAGAAGATGGTGCTCCGCGGCAGCCTGGAACGGCTGTCGCCGGTGCTGATGACGGCGCTGACGGCCGGGATCGCGCTGGTCCCGCTGGTGGTGGTCGGGCAGGAGCCGGGGCGGGAAATCCTGTACCCGGTGGCGACCGTGATCCTGGGCGGGCTCGTCACGTCCACGTTCTGCGAGTTCCTGATCCGCCCCGGGCTGTTCCTGCGGTTCAGCGGGAAAGACGCCGTGATGCTCGCCACCACCGACGAGGCGGCCGACGGGCTGGACGACGCGCCGGCGCCGCACCCCGAACAACCCCCGCCGCCCGCGGCGGGGCACGAGCCACGGCCCCACGACGGGACCGTGCGGACGACGGTTTCGACACCAACGGAGGACGTGTGATGCGCAACCTGTTCGGGCTGGCCTGCGCCGCCGGGCTGGGGCTGATGGTGGTGGTCGCCGGCGGGGTGCAGGGCCAGGAGGTCGGGCCGCACAAGATGCCGGTCGCCGAGTGGGGCGACGAGGAGTACCACGTGGAGGTGATCCCCGACGCCAAGGCCGGGACGGTGACGCTGGTCGTCTACGGCAACCACGACGACCTCCACAAGGCGAAGCGGAAGGCCATCGACGCCAAGCGCGTGTCGGTCGCGTTCAAGAGCCCGGCGCTGACGGTGAAAGCCGCCCCGGCCCCCGAGAAGGACGACCCGGCGGGGAAGGCCAGCCGGTTCGTCGGCAAGGCCGAAGGGCTGGAGAAGCTCGTCAAAATCGAGGGCACGGTCAGCGGCAAGGTCGGGAGCAAGGTGTACTCGGGCGACTTCAAGCAGAAGTAACGTCAAGTCAACCACCCCCGGCGCCGGCCGGGGTGGCTTTCGGGCACAGGTTGCAGGGTCACGAAGCGAACCCGCCCCGGGTGGCATCCCGGGGCGGTGTGTGGGTTCGGCGGATTAGTGACGGCGACCAGCCCCGCACCGGCGAGCCGGTAGACGGTGCGGAGAAGCCTCACTCGGCGGGTCCCCCCCGCCGCACACACCACATTCTGGAGTGTGCCAAGACCGCCCGCGGGGGCCGGCGCGTGCCGGCCGCGGCCCCGCAGACCTTGCCGCTGCCCCGGCGCCCAGCCCCCGGCCGCCACGCCGCCGGGATCGGCGCCGGCGACCGCACCCACTGGGCGGGCGTCGGGCATACACCCGACGGGGCCGACCCGGTCCACGAGTTCCCCGCCCACATTCCCGGGCCGCGCCAGCTCGCCACTTGGCTCCAGCGCTGTGGGGTGACGACCGTCGCCCTGGAGGCGGCCGGGGCGTATGCCCACGTCCTGTTCCTCATCCACTCGGGGTCAGGTTGGAGGTGGTGATGGCCCCGCCCCACTTCGCCCGCCAGGCCGAGGGTCGGCCGGGAGCCGACCGGCTCGATTGCCAGTGGGTCCGCCGGCTGCGCCACCTCGGCATACTCCCGGCGGTGTTCCAGCCGGGCGACGCCACCCAGACACTCCGCGGCTACACCCGCCAGCGAACGAACCTCGTCCGGCTGGGGCGCCGCACGTCCAGCGGATACAGAAGGCGCTGCAGCTGATGAACCTGGAGCTGACCGCGGTGCTCAGGCTCAAGATCATCCGGGTCATCGTCGCCGGGGAGCGCGGTCCGGCCGCTTTGGCCCGACTCCGGGGCCGCCGGTGCAGGCACTCGGCAGCCGGCATCGCCACCGCCTTGGATAGTTGCTACCGGTCAGAGCACGTGACTGAACTCCGGCTGTGTCTGGCCGTGTGGGACAAGTACTAAGTAGGTCGGCGGATGTTTCCGGACTCTCCCTCCCGGCGTATGTACCACCTGGGGAGGGACTTCCATGGTGGCACTCCGCCTGACCGGCCGCGACCGAGAGCAGTTGTCCGGACTCGCCCGGTCCAGCCGGAGCGCCCGGGAGACCCGCCGGGCGTTGGCCCTCCTCGACCTCGACGCCGGGGAGCCGGTCGCCCGGGTCGCTCAGCGGTATCGGGTCGGCCGGTCGACCGTGTACGAGTGGGCCGCCCGGTGGGCCGACGCGACCCGCCCGCGGGGCGAGCGGCTGCGGGACGCGGCCCGGTCCGGCCGCCCGCCGGGCACCCGGGATGGGGTGCAGGAGGTTCTGGCGGGGCTGATGCCGACGGCCCCGACCGCACACGGGTACCGGCACCCGTCCAGGACCACCCCGCTGCTGCTCGCCCACCTGAAGCGGGGCGGGGTCGAGGCATCGGACACGACCGTCCGCCGGGCGCTCCACCGGCTCGGGTACCGGTGGAAGCGTCCCCGGTTCGTCCTGTCCCGCCGGGCCGAGCACTGGCGGCAAGCAAAGGGGGGCTCCAGACCGGGCTGAAGGACCGCGAGCGGACGGTCGTGCTGTTCACCGACGCCACCATCCTGACCGAGACCCCGCCGCTGCGGGCGTGCTGGTCGCTGGTCGGGCACCCGGCCGAGGTGCCGGTCACCGGGAACCGGGACAAGACGGTGCTGTTCGGGGCACTCAACCCGGCGACCGGGACGGTGTGGCTGGACGAGGCCCCGAAGTGGAACCAGTACACGTTCCAGGAGCACCTCCGGAACCTCCGCGCCGCCTGGCGGGGGTGGAGCATCGTCCTGTTCCTCGACTGGGGCACCCCGCACACCGCCAAGGCATCCCGGCAACTGGCGGCGGACCTCGGGGTGGAGCTGCGGTTCCTGCCGACCGCCTGCCCCGAACGGAACCCGGTGGAGGGGCTGTGGCGGCATGCCAAGGGGCGGGTGCTGGCGAACGAGCCGACCCCCGACCTGGACGACAGCCTCGGCCGGGTGTGCGAGGCGCTATTCGAGATGACCGGCACCGAACGCCGCCGACTGGCCGGCGTGCTGTCCGGTAACTTCTGGCTATCTACTTAGGAGGCGACCGCCGAGCTCGACGGGGTGATTGCCGAGCACCTCCGGTCGATGCGCAAGCCGTCCGAGCTGCCGCCCCTGCCGAAGCAGACCCGGGTGCAGGGGCGGAAGCCACACGACCCACGGTTCGACGTGCGGGAGGCCCTGTAACGGGCGATCGGGGTGGACCTGACGGCGGTCGAGGGGGATCGCCGCCGCCCACGCCCTGACCCTGGTGAGCGAGCCGAGCTGCGACTTCTCGAAGTGGCCGACCTGGGCGCCGGCCTGTGCCGGCAGCGATCCTGGCTGGACGCCCCGAAGGTGGTTACGGCGATCGCCCACAAGCTGGTCCAGGTGGTGTACCACACAGGCGGCGTACGTGAAGATGACCGAGGGGTAGTACGCCTTGCAGGCCCGCCGCCGGGTGGAGCAGGCGTTCCACCGGCGGACCAAGGAGCTCGGGTACGAGGTGCGGAAGGTCGAGCCGCCGGACCCGGCCGGTGCGGCGGCGGAGTGAGCAGACGGGCGCAGAGGGTCGATGCGGGACGGGCAGTCGGGGACGGTGCGATCGGGGGCGAGCGGCGCGTGGCGACCGGTCGGGGTCGGTGATCGGCGGTACGGGCCGCGCGCCGCTGGTGGGTCGGTCAGCCGGGGCGGCCGACGCGGCTACTCAAGAGAAGTTCCTGGGGCGGCTTTGCCTTCACTGGTACGGTAACCCGCGTCCGCGTTCCGGAACGCCCGGAGCATAGCCGGTCCGGCTGCCGGATCAGGTTGAGAAAGCGGTCCTCGTACTCCTGCAATTCAGGCCCAAGATGAAAATGTATACCTTATCACAATAATTCGCGTGTCATTGACAGCCTCTGGGCTGTGTCCTCTAGTTCCCTTACCAGTCACTTGCGGTCGCCCGAATCGGACCACCGTCACCGCCCCGCCGAGGGCGGCCGCCCGGTCGTTTGCGTCGGCCGCGGTGACCCACGAAACGGGCGGTCACCTTGCGGTACCCCGGCTGACTGACCCACGCCAAACACGAGCGCCCCGCCGCCCCCTTCACCCGCGCCGTGCACGGCGTGAGGCCGGTCGGTCGGCAGGACGACTCGTTCACGATTCACCACCGACACACACGCGATCCGGAACGAAGGCATGAAGCGTCAGACATGGGGCGAATGGTTCCTCGGACGGGTTCGCGAGCGCGCCGCTCGCCGCAACCCGCGCCGGCTGCAACTCGAGGCGCTGGAATCCCGCCTGGTGCCGACCGTCCAGGTGCTTACCCCGGCGGCCACCGCCGGCACCGCCGCGGACCACAGCCTGGCCGACGGACCGGTCGTCAGCGCCGACGGCCGGTACGTCGTGTTCGAGACCGCCGCGACCGACCTGGTCGGCGGGGTGACCGACACGAACGGCACCACCGACGTGTTCCTGCGGGACCGCGTCCTGAACACCACCACGCTGGTGAGCGCTCGGGGCTCCGTGGCGGGCAACGCCGAGTCCCGGGACGCCACCGTCAGCGCCGACGGCCGGTACGTCGTGTTCCGCAGCCAGGCGACCGACCTGGTGACCGGCCAGATCGACACCGCGGGCACCTGGGACGCCTTCCTGTACGACATCGGCTCGGGCAGCATCAAGCTGGTCAGTCGCGCGGCCGGGACCACCACGACGGCGGCCGGCGGGGTGGGGGCCGTCACGGCCAGCGGCAGCGGCGGGGCCGTGGTGTTCACCAGCGACGCCCTCAACCTGGTCGCCGGCCAGACCGACACGAACGGCGGCGCGGACGTGTTCCGGTTCGACACCGCGACAGAGGCGGTCCGGCTGGTCAGCGGGGCCGGTGAATCGACCACCGCGACCGGGGACGGGTTCTCCGATGCCCCGACGGTCAGCGACGACGGCCGCTTCATCGCGTACCGCAGCGCGGCCTCCAACCTGGCCCCGGGTCAGGACGACGAGACCGGGTTCACCGACGTGTTCCTGTTCGACGCCCAGGACGGGACGACCACGCTGGTCAGTCACGTCTTCGGGTCCCCGGGCGTGACGGGGTTCGGGGCGGCCGAAGCCCCGGTCCTGAGCGCCGACGGCAGCACCCTGGTGTTCGTCGGCTACGGCACGGCCCTGGTCGAGAACCAGAACGACTTCAACGGCTCGCAGGACCTGTTCCTGTACGACGTGGCGACCGGGGCGGTCACGCTGGTCAGCCACACGGCCGGCGACCCGACCATGACCGGGGACGGGTACTCGGAGGGGGCGGCCCTCAGCGCCGACGGCCGGTACGTCGCCTACCGCAGTTCGTCGAGCGACCTGGTCACCGGCCAGGCCGACTCGAACTTCATGGAGGACGTCTTCCTGTACGACCGGGACTCCAACGCGTCCGTCCTGGTCAGCCACATCCCCGGGGACGGGACGACGGCCGTCAACCTGTTCTCGCAGACCCCGACCATCACGGCCGACGGCAGCCGGGTCGCGTTCGTCAGCCTGGCCTCCGACATTGTTTCCGTGACGGACACCAACGACGCGCTGGACGTGTTCGTCTACGACCGGGACAGCGGGGACGTCACCCCCGTCAGCGTCACGCCCGGCGGGCTGGCGGCGAGCGACGGCCAGTCGGAGCGGGCGACGATCAGCCGGGACGGGTCGACGATCGTGTTTCAGGCCAGTTCGAGCGACCTCGACCCGGCCGACGCCGACGGGTTCGTGGACGTGTACGCGTGGGGGACGACCGCGGCCAACACCGCGCCGGCGGCGAGCCTCGACAGCGTGAGCCTGGTGCGGGTGGAAGGGACGTCGATCACGGTGACCGGCAGCGGGAGCGACGCCGAAGACCCGCCCGCGTCGCTGGGCCTGTCGTGGGAAGTGTTCAAGGACGGGGGCGTCACCCCGTTCGCTACGGGCACCGGGGCGAGTTACTCGTTCACCCCGGCCGACAACGGATCTTACCGGATCGTCCTGACGGTGACCGATAGCGGCGGGCTGAGCAATTCGGCCGAGCAAACGATCACCGTGTCGAACGCGGCGCCGTCCCCCAGCATCGTGAGCGTGGGAGGCGTGCGGGTGGAGGGGACGTCGATCGCGGTCACCGGCAGCGCGACCGACCCGGCCGGGGCGAGCGACACCCTGAGCTACGCCTGGCAGGTGTTCAAGGACGGCGCCGTCACTCCGCTCGCCACCGGCGCGGGGGCCGACTACAGCTTCACCCCGGACGACGACGGCTCGTACCGCATCGTCCTGACGGCGAGCGACGAGGACGGCGGCTCGGCCTCCGCCGAGCAGACGATCACCGTGTCGAACGTGGCCCCGACTCCGTCGATCACCAGCATCGGGTCGGTGCGCGTCGAGGGTATGTCGATCGCGGTCAGTGGTAGCGCGACGGATCCGGCCGGGGTCAACGACACCCTCACGTACTCGTGGGCGGTGTACAAGGACGGCAGCCCGACCCCGTTCGCCACCGGCAGCGGTACGAGCTACTCGTTCTACTCGTTCACCCCGGACGATGACGGCAGCTACCGCATCGTCCTGACCGTCTCCGATGAGGACGGCGGCTCGGCCTCCGCCGAGCAAACCATCAGCGTGAACAACGCCGCCCCGACCCCGTCGATCGTGAGCGTGGGGGCGGTGCGGGTGGAGGGCACGAGCGTCGCGGTGAGCGG
>JAFKFQ010000216.1 GCA_017308215.1 bacterium
GCAACGAAGTGCTTGGCCACCGCCGCGTCGTCCTTCAGCGCGGCGAGGAGCCAGCCGCGGGCGGTGGTGGCGTTGGTCATCGTCTCCTGCGTCGTGAACGTCTTCGACGACACGATGAACAGCGTCTCGGCCGGGTCGAGGTCGCGGACGGCCTCGGCGAAGTCGGTGCCGTCCACGTTCGAGACGAACCGGAAGGTGCGGGTGCGGTCCGTGTAGTGGCGCAGCGCCTCGTAGGCCATCACCGGCCCGAGGTCGCTGCCGCCGATGCCGATGTTCACGACGTTGCGGATCACCTTCCCGGTGTGCCCGGTCCACGCCCCGCTGCGCACCCGGTCGGCGAACGCGGCCATGCGGTCGAGCGTCTCGTGAACCTCGGGGACGACGTTCTTCCCGTCCACCGTCACGGTGGCGCCGCGCGGCGCCCGCAGTGCCGTGTGCAGCACCGCGCGGTTCTCGGTGACGTTGATCTTCTCGCCGGTGAACATCGCCTCGGCGCGCTCGCGCAGCTTGCACTCGTCGGCGAGTTGGAGGAGCAGCTTCAGCGTCTCGGTGGTGACGCGGTTCTTGGAGTAGTCGAGGAACACGCCGGCGGCCTCGGCGGTGAGCCGCTCGCCGCGCTTCGGGTCGGCGGCGAACAGCTCGCGGAGGTGCGTGTTCTTGACGGCGGCGTGGTGGGCGCGGAGCGCGGCCCACGCGGGGAGGCTGGTCAGGCGGGCGGCGGTCATGGGAACTCCGGGGGTAAGGCGGCGTTACTTCTGCTGTTGAGCCATCGCGAGCAGCGGCCCCACGAGCAGGAGCACGCCGGTGGTGTACTGGGCGACCCCGATCAGGTAGACCGTGACCGGGTGCTTCACGTCGTCCCAGCGGGTGATCGCGTAAAAGATGGCGTAGAACGGGACGAACAGGTTCAGGATCACCTGGGCGGCCCCCTCCTTCCCCGACACGACCAGGAACCAGATGTACCCGCCCATCATGAGCAGGAAGCCCCAGGCGGCGAGCAGCCCGCCGCTCAGCACCGGCGAGGCGAGCGCCACCGCGACCAGCAGCAGCGTGATGACGGCGTTCTCGGCCAGCCGGCCGAGCGGCCCGCGGTACCAGTCCGGCAGGCCGCCGCCCGACGTCCGCCGCCTCTTCGGCTTCGACCGCCGGGCCGGGCGGTCGTCGTCGTCCTCGTCATCCGCGCGGCGGCTGCGGGCGGCCGGGCGGCGGGGGCGTTCGTCCTCGTCGTCGTCATCGTCGTCGGCCACGCGGCGGCCGCGGGTGACCGGTTCGTCGTCGTCCTCGTCGCGCTGGCGCCGGACCGGGCGGCGGGGGCGGTTGTCATCGTCGTCGTCGCGGGCGGGGCGGCGCGACCGGGGTGTGGGGGCAGGTTCGGGCTCCGCGTCGGTGGGGACCATGAACTTGGTGCCGCACGCCGGGCAGTCGCACGGCATGCCGGCGGCGGCCGCGGGCACGCCCAGGGTCTTGTCGCACCCGGGGCACAAGAGGCGCAGCACCCCCGGCCGGCCCGGGCCGGCCCCGCGCGGCTGCGGGATGTCGAACAGCTCCCGGCAGTGCGGGCAGCGCCCGGTCTGGCCGGCGTTCGCGTCGGGGGCCGTCAGCGGCTCCCCGCATCCCTGACACTTGAACCGGATCATGGGGCGATGTCGCTCGGGGAAAGGACATTCCCGTTTTATCGGACCGGGCGCAGCACGACCTGGCGCAGGTCCATCACCGCCGGGCCGGGCTTGGTGCGGGCGCGGACGGTGAGCGTGTGGCGGCCGGCGGCGGCGACGCGGAGCGTGCCCACGTCGCGCGCCTCGAACGCCTGGAACCCGCCCGTGTCCTTCACCGCGAACGTCAGCTTCGCGTCGCCGACCGCGAGCTCCACCTCCGCCCCGCCGCTCCCCTTGCCGCAGCCCTGCAGCACCTCGACGCGGAACGTGCCGGGCTCGGTGGCGGTGAACTCGAACGCCGCGTGGTCGTCGCGGTTGACCCAGAAGCCGAGCGTGTTCTTGTGCGGCAGCGGCTCGAACCGGAGCATCGTGCCGAACACCTGCGCCGTGCGGGCGTGGAGCGTGATGCTGCCGTCCTTGTCCGGCGGGTTCGGGCGGTAGTCGGGGTTCGGCGTCGGCATCTTCGCGCCCACGTCTTTCCGCCAGGTGTCGAGCTTGGCGGCGAGGTCCTTCACCACCTCCGGCCGGTCGGCGGCGAGGTTGCGGCTCTCCGAGACGTCCTTCGACAGGTCGAACAGCTCGCGCCGGCCGGTCTCGTAGAACTCGACGAACTTCCACGGCCCGCTGCGCACCGCCCCGCCGGGGCGCGAGCCCTGGTTGGCGTAGTGCGGGTAGTGCCAGAACAGGTTACGGGCCGGGAGCGGCTGGCCGCGGAACAGCGGCAGCAGCGAGACGCCGTCGACCGGCCGCTCCCGCCCGCCCTCGCCGGGAACGCCGCCGCCGTAAGCCTCGACGACGGTCGGCACGAGGTCGATGCTACACGCCGCGAACGTCGGCGCGGTCCCGGGCTTCACCACCGCCGGCCACTTCACCAGCAGCGGGATGCGCAGGCCGCCCTCGTACAGGTAGCCCTTCCCCTCGCGGAACGGCGAGTTGATCGTCGGCGCGAACGGCATCCCCTCCAGCGTGGCGAGCCCGCCGTTGTCCGAGGTGAAGATCACGAGGGTGTTGTCGCCCAGCTTCAGCTCGTCGAGCTTTGCCACGACGCGGCCGACGCTCGCGTCGAGGCGCTCGATCATCGCCGCGTAGGTGGCGTTGCTCTGCCGCCCGTGGACCGGCGGCGCCGGGTAGCGCGCCACCACGTCGGCCGGGGCGCGGAGCGGCGTGTGCGGGGCGTAGTGCGCGAGGTACAGGAAGAACGGCCGGTCCTTGTTGCGGTCGATGAACCGCTCCGCCTCGGCGGTGAGGCGGTCGGTGAGGTACTCGCCGGGGGGTGCGGTCTCCAGCCCGCGCATCACGCCCTTCTTGCTCTGGAACGGCGCGAAGTAGCTCATCGGCGTGCCGGTGTGGTCGCCGGCGACGTTCACGTCGAACCCTTGCGCCTCCGGGCCGAACCCCTCGCCGCCGAGGTGCCACTTGCCGACGTGCGCCGTCGCGTACCCCGCGGCGCGGAGTCGTTCGGCGAGCGTGACGGCTTCGAGCGGCAGTTGCATCGTCGGCACCGGGCGGCGGAGCATCTGCGCCGGGTTGTCCGGGCGGCCGGGGAGCCAGTCGGTGATGCCGAACCGCTGCGGGTACATGCCGGTGAGGATGCTCGCCCGGGTCGGCGAGCAGACGGGGCACGACGACGAGCAGTCGGTGAACCGGGCGCCGGCCTTCGCCAGCGCGTCGAGGTGCGGGGTGCGGTGGAACGAACTCCCGTAGCAGCCGAGGTCGCGCTGGCCGAGGTCGTCGGCGACGATCAGCACGACGTTCGGCCGCCGCGCCTGGGCGAGCGCGGGGGACGCGGAGGCGAGAACGAGCGCGGCGGCGACGGCGAGGCGCATCACGGTGCCCGGCGGGGAGGGGGAGCGAGGGTGAAGCGTACCCGACGAGCGCGAAGGGGGCAAGGACGTGAGACTCCGCCGCGGGCGGCGTCGGCCGACCGAGCGATGTTGCTAACCAACAAAGCAGAATGGACAGGATAACAGGATGAACAGGATGCCGAACCCGAGCAGAAGGCCCGGTTCGGGCATCCTGTTCATCCTGTTATCCTGTCTAAATTCCGCTTGCCTTCACCAGCCGGCTCACGCCGGCCGTTCGCCGGGGCCGACAGGGATCGGTCGGCGCACCGCTACCGCCGCAGGTGGCGCTGGATGGCGGCTTCGAGCTCGGTGCGCTGGCCGGGGTGGCCCTTGTACAGCACCGACCCGTCCGGGCCGAGCAGCACCACAGTGGGGTAGGCGTTCACCCCGAAGCGGTCGCGGACGGCGCCGGGGAGCTCGCCCGGCTCGGTGTAGAGGACGTAGTTCAGGTTGTTCTCGCGCTGGTAGCGCGCCGCCAGCGCCGTCCGCTCGCGCGGCGACACGTCGTCGCACACCACGCCGATCAGTTCCAGCCCCTCGCCGGCGTACCGCGACTGCAACTCCATCAGCGTCGGGATCGCCCGCTTACAGGGCGCGCACGTCGTCGTCATGAAGTCGAGCAGCACCAGGCTGCCGTGCTTGTGCGAGGCGAAGTTCCACTCGCGGTCGAGGGCGTCGATGAGCGTGACGTTCGCCGCAGTCGTGGCGGACCGCGGGTTCGACATCAGCTTGCCGGTCGGGCCGGCGGGCGGCGGGACGACCAGCGGCGGCGGGGCGGCCGGCGAGACCGGCAGCGCCGGGAACGCCGGGCCGGGGATGCTCGTCGCCGGCGGGCGGCCGGGGACGGGCGGGCCTTCGGCGGTGCGCTCGGGCGCGGTCCCGGCCGGCGGTGCGACCGCGGGCGGCGGGCCGGGCGGGCTGCCGAGCGTCGGCGGCACGCCGACCACGCCGGGCCGCGCCGACCCGCTCGGCGACCAGTTCCCGTCGGCCGGGCGCGGCGGGGGCGGCGTCAGCCCTATCGGCGGGATGTTGTCGGACGCCGGCGGAAGCCCGGTCACGGGCGGCGTCACGCCGGGCGGTGGTGCCGCACCAGCCGGCGGCGCCACGCCGGTCGGCGGCGGGAGGACGGTGGTGCCGGGCGGCACGGGCGGGCTCGTCCCGCCGCCGGCGCCGCCGGGCGCCAGGTCGTCGCGGAGGACGAGCACGAGCGCCGAGTTCGGCGGGCGCGTCTGCACCGAGGCGAACAGCGGGCGGCTCTCGGCGCTCGTGTTCACGGTGAGCGTGTACGCCTGCCCGGCCTTCAGCCCGTTGGTGAAGAAGTAGCCGGCGTTGTCGGTGTAGACGCCGGCGGCGGCCCGCTCGCCCGGGCGGGCGTCGGCCGCCTCGATGCGGATGAACACGCTCTTGGCCGGCTGGTTGTACGGGTCGAGCACCCGGCCCGCGAGCACCCCACGGCCCTCGGCGGCGGGGTTGAAGTTCGGACTCTTCGGGTCGGCCCACGACCCGGCCTTGGGCACGTTCGTGTCGCCGCCGGGGAGCTTGGCCAGCGCCTCGTCGAGCCAGGGGATGTCCTTCCCCTTCGGGCGGGACGCGGCGGCGCCGGGCGTCTTGTCCTTCGGGTCGGCCGGGCGCGTGCCGCCGCTCTTGCACCCCGCGAGGGCGAGCACCGCCGCGACCAGTATGCCCCCGCCCCGCCGCATGGCTGTCCCCGCGTGGCGCCGCCCCCGCGACGCTCCCGCGCATCTTTCCGGCGAGAGGCGTTACGGTCAAGGCCACCCGCCGGGCCGCTCCGACCGGGCAACTGGCGCCCTCCGGCAGTACCCGGGGAATACGGACGACCCCGGCGAATCGGGTAATTGGCCCAGGAGGTAGAAGTTACCCAGCTTCCGACCGGGGCTCGAATCGCCCTCGCACTCACCCCCCGCCGCCGTTATACCCGTCGCTTGACTCACCCGACGCGGGTGTCTAGCGTGACGGTTGGTTCGATGATTCCTTCCCCGCCGCGGCGCCACGGTCGCGGCCCGAGGCCGGACATGCCCGGACGCTCCTACCGGTGGCTCTTGCTCGGCCTCGCCGCGTTCGCCCTCACCGCCGACCTCACCAGCAAGTACGGCGTGTTCCGCTGGCTGTACGCGCACGGCCAGTTCCAGGAGCCCGGCGGGAACTCCCACGACGTCGTCCCCGGCTGGTTCAAGCTGATCGCGCAGTTCGACCCGAACGCCACCGCGGACGCCGGCGCGCTGAACGCCCTCCAGACGTGGAGCACGCACGGCGACCCGGTGATGCCGCGGGTGAACCACGGGGCGTTGTTCGGGATGGGCGGCGGGGCGAAGGGGATGGCGAACGCGTTCTTCGCCACCGTCAGCCTGGTGGCGGCGACGGCGATCCTGACGTGGGGGCTGCGCGGGGCGCCGAGCCGGGAGCGGTGGCTGAGCGCCGCGCTCGGGCTGATCCTCGGCGGCACGCTCGGGAACTTCTACGACCGCCTCGTGTTCGGCGGCGTCCGCGACTTCATGTACTTCTACTACATCGAGTGGCCGGTCTTCAACTTCGCCGACTGCTGCCTCGTCGTCGGCGCCGCGCTGCTGCTGCTCCAGGCGGCCTTCGCCCCGCCCCCGCCGGCCGCCCCCGCCGCCGTCGCCCCGAAGGCGTGAGGCTTCCGCATGACGACCGCCACCACTCCCGCCCCCGCGCCGACCGCGGCCCCGGTGACCTACGGGGACGCGGCTTCCATGCGACGGTTCACGGTGGCGCAGTACGACCGGATGATTAACGACGGGATCATCGACGACACCGACCGGGTGGAGCTGCTCGAAGGCTACGTGGTGCTGAAGATGCCCGGCAACCCGGAACACGACGGCGCGGTGCAGGCGGTGGCCGACGCCTTCTACGCCCGCCGCCCGGCCGGGTGGTGCTACCGCGTTCAGTTGGGTGTCCGCCTCGCGGACAGCGAGCCACAGCCGGACTTCGCGGTCGTGCGGGCGCCGGCGGGCACCTACCGCCAGCGCCACCCGGAGCCGGCCGACATCGGTTTGCTCGTTGAGGTGGCGAACACGTCGCTCGTCCGCGACACCCAGGACAAGGTGCGGATGTACGCTACCGCCGGCGTGCCGGAATACTGGGTGATCGATGTGACGAACCGGCTGGTGATCGCCTACCGCCAACCGGCCGGCGCCGCGTACGCGACCCGCACGCAGTACGGCCCGGCCGACGCGGTGCCGTTCGCGCCCGCCGGCACACACGTCGCCGACATCCCGGCCGCCGAGTTGCTCGGGTAGGCGTTTCCCGTAGTGGTGCGTCTACCGCTTGGTGTCGGCCCGGGCGAACGGCCGGCGTGTGCCGTCTGGTGGTTGGTACGGGCACCTGACACGGCGGCCGGTCACCCGCGTCGTCCGCTCGGGCACCCGGACCAACCGCCAGCCGGCTCACGCCGGCCGTTCGCCACGTCGGAACATGGTCGCATGGCAAGGTTACCGGGCCGGCGAAGGTGGTGGGTGACGATGGCCGTCGTGCTCGCGGCGGTCGTGCCGCTGTACGTTGCCGGCGACGCCGCCCGGGACCGGGTCGTCATGCGGGCGCTGGAACGGCAGTACCGGGCCGGCGGGAATCCTGAATCGGTTTACATCGAGTCGGGGCCGGGCGTGCCGCCGGGCCTCGCCGCGGTCGGCCGGCAGCCGGTCGAAGTCGTAACGCGGGACGAGCTGCAAACCCGGCACGCCGGCAAGCCGACCGCTCCCGCGCTTACCACCGTGTTCGTGCGTGCGGAGCGGGGGTTGCTCGGGGTGCGGTACGCGGTCAGCGTGTCGTCGAGCGCCGTCATGGTTCCGGGGGCCACTTCGTGGCCGCTCGGCGGCAGCCACACCTATTACTTCCGACAGTGGGCCGGCCTGCCGTGGGGCGTCGGTGACGTCTTTACTGCCTTCTAATTCCGACCAACCGCGCCGCCCGCCCGCCCCGTCACCGCAGCTTCTGCCCCTTCAGGTGGTCGTCGATCCAGGCACGGTGGGCGTCGGTGAGCGGCACGTCGGGCGGCGGGGCGTCCTTGTAGTCCATCTGGGCGGTGAAGTTGCCGAGGTCGAAGGTGCGGGTGAACGCGGCTTGTAGGTCGAGCAGCGCGTCGCGGTCGTCGGCGGCCAGCGGCACCTTGAACTTCGGCAGCCGCTTCGCCAGCGTCGTCGTGTAGATCTCGTACCGGTCCGGGGCCGCCCCGCGCGTCACCGTCACCGCGTAGTCGTACTCCGGCAGCCCGTCGCGCGCGAACGACAGCGTCGGCTTCCCCTGCATCACCAGGTCGATCTCGACCGCCCCGGCCCGCTGCGCGAGCGCGTCGCGGCGGCGCTCCAGGTACGCGGCCCGGCCGGCGGCCGTCGTCTTGTTCGCCGGGCTCACGACCTCCACGAGCGTCACCAGCCGGCCGTCCGTCCGGTTCCGCACCTCGACGTACTCCTCGGTGTGCTCCTCCTTGACGACCGACGTGAACAGCGCCATCTCCGACGTGTAGGTGCGCGTCCCGACCCGGGCGCGGTAGCGGTCCACGAGGCCGGGGAGGAGGACCTGGTAGAGGCAGGCGAGGAGCTGGTGCTGGAACGCCGGCCACCGCTTCGGGTGCTCCAGGTACGGGTCCATTCCGGGGAACGGGCTGGGCATGGGGGGTCTCCGGGTCGGGCCGTGGGCGCGCCGCGCCGGCGAACGGGCAGCGCGGTTCCCGGGGGGCAACGGGCCTGGGGCGACGTCGGACCTGAGCGTGCCGGCATTGTAACCGATACAACCGGAAACTGAGAAGGGGCGCCCGCCGCTTCGTAAAATGGACTAGAAAGTCCTATTTCGCCACGCGAGGCCCGTCATGCACGCCGCCGCCGTCGAGTTCTTCCGCGGGTTGCAAGACCGCATCTGCGCCGGCCTGGAGCAGGCCGACGGCGCCGCCCGGTTCCGCGAGGACACCTGGGAGCGCCCCGGCGGCGGCGGCGGGCGCACCCGGGTGATCGAGGGCGGCGGCGTGTTCGAGAAGGGCGGCGTCAACTTCTCCGAGGTGTTCGGCGAGCTGTCGCCCGAGTTCGCCAGGCAGATGCCCGGCGACGGCCTGACGTTCACCGCCACGGGCGTGTCGCTGGTGCTCCACCCGCGCAGTCCGCACGTGCCGACCGTCCACATGAACTTCCGCTACCTCACGCACGGGGCGAAGACGTGGTTCGGCGGCGGGGCCGACCTGACGCCGTACTACCCGGTGCTCGAAGACGTGGTCCACTTCCACCGCACCTGGAAGGCCGCGTGCGACCGGCACCCGGGCGTCGCCGACCACGCGAAGATGAAGCACGACTGCGACGAGTACTTCTTCCTGAAGCACCGCCGCGAGGCGCGCGGGGTCGGCGGCGTCTTCTTCGACTACCTCCCGGCGGCGCCGGCGGGCTGGGCGTTCGTGCGCGACGCGGCCGACGCCTTCCTGCCGTCGTACCTGCCGGTCGTGGAGCGCCGCAAGGCGGCGCCGTGGACGGCGGACGAGCGGGCGTTCCAGGAGTACCGGCGCGGGCGGTACGTGGAGTTCAACCTCGTCTACGACCGCGGCACGACGTTCGGCCTGAAGACGGACGGGCGGACCGAGAGCATCCTGATGAGCCTGCCGCCGGTGGTGCGCTACGTGTACGACTACCGCCCCGCCCCCGGCACGCCCGAGGCCGCGCTGACCGACTACTGGCTCCAGCCGAAGGACTGGGCGGGGATGACCGCGTGAGCCGCCGGTTGTCTGGGTTGTTAGGTCGGGGCGCGAGCCCCGGTGGGGCGGTGGCACGACGGGCGAGTACATCCGGGGCTTGCGCCCCGGCCTAACGGGCAACCCCGGGCGACCTGTGGACCGGTAGTTTGGTGGGGTGTTCCGCCGGCTCACGCCGGTCGGCCGCCCGCTCGCCAAACCGCGCCGCCGCGGCTAAGCTCTGCCTACCCTCTCCGCCGCCCCGCACCCGGCCCGCGAGCGCACGCCATGTCCAGCGCCCCCGCCCCGCACCAGCCGTTCGTCCCGCCCGAGGAGAGCCCGCCCGAACTCACCTGGGCGCCGGTCGTCACCGGGGCGCTCCTCGGCATCGTCTTCGGCGCGTCGTCGCTCTACCTCGTGCTGAAGGTCGGGCTCACGGTGTCGGCGTCGATCCCGGTCGCGGTCATGGCCATCACCCTGTTCCGCGGGTTCTCCAAGGCGTTCGGCCTGCGCCGGGCCACCATCCTCGAGAACAACATCGTCCAGACCACCGGCAGCGCCGGCGAGAGCATCGCCTTCGGCGTCGGCCTGACGATGCCGGCGCTGCTGCTCCTCGGGTTCGACATCGACGTGCTGCGGGTGATGACCGTCGGCGTGCTCGGCGGGCTCCTCGGCATCCTGATGATGATCCCGCTGCGCCGCGCCTTCGTGGTGAAGCAGCACGGCACGCTGGCCTACCCCGAAGGCACGGCCTGCGCCGACGTGCTCATCGCCGGCGAGAAGGGCGGGGCGACGGCGCGGATGGTGTTCCTCGGGTTCGGCCTCGGGTTCGTGTACCAGTTCCTCCTCAAGGGCTGCAAGCTGTTCAAGGAGGAGGCGGAGCAGGCGCTGTACACGACGACCGCGGCCGGGAAGTCGGTCGGGCTGAAGGCCGGCGTGCTGGGGGCGGAGATGAACGCGGCGCTGCTCGGCGTCGGGTACATCATCGGCCCGCGCATCGCCAGCATCATGGTCGGCGGCGGGGTGCTCGCGTACCTCGTGCTCGTCCCGGCCATCGCCTACTTCGGCGAGCACCTCACCGAGCCGCTCGCGCCGGCGGTGAGCAAGATGGACGACGGCAAGGACGTCGGGCTCATCAAGAACATGGGCGTGGGCCAGCTCCGCAACAACTACATCCTCTACATCGGCGCCGGGGCCGTCGCCGCGGGCGGCATCATCAGCATGTTGAAGGCCATGCCGGTGATCCTGTCGTCGGTGCTGGCCGGGTTCCGCGACCTCCGCGCCGAGCGGTCCGCGGCCCGCGGCGGCACGGCGGCCGCCGTGCCGCGGACCGAGCGCGACCTGTCGATGCGGGTGGTACTGTTCGGCAGCATGGGCATGGTGATCGCGCTGGCCGCGGCGCCGTCGCTCGGGCTCGGGCTCAGCTTCCAGGGGCTCCTCGGCGCGGTGATGATCCTGGTGTTCGGGTTCCTGTTCGTCACCGTGTCGAGCCGCCTCACCGGCGAGATCGGCTCGTCGTCGAACCCGATCTCCGGGATGACCGTCGCCACGCTCCTGCTGACGTGCCTGCTGCTGCTCGTGCTCGGCGAGGCGGGCGTGCTGCCGATCGACAAGAACATGAAGCTGGCGGCGCTCACCATCGCCGCGGTGGTGTGCATCGCGTCGTCGAACGGCGGCACCACGTCGCAGGCGCTCAAGACCGGCTACCTCGTCGGCGCCACGCCGCGGAACCAGCAGTACGCCATCCTGATCGGCTCGCTCACGTCGGCGCTGGTCGTCGGCGTCACGCTGCTGCTCCTGAACGAGGCCGGCACGATCTACACGAAGAACAACCTGCCGAAGGAGCGGATCGACCCGGCGATGCTGACCGCGAAGGATCGTGTCCGCAGCGGCCCCTACGCCGGCGACACGACCGAGTACGGGGTGCTGAACGTCGGCGAGAGCGAGGCCGGCGCGCCGGTGCCGCCGGGCCGCTACTACGTCGCCGCCGACGGCACGATCGCCTACCGCGTGGACCCGGCCGTGAACGGCTCGCTGAAGGCGCAGGACGACGGGACGGCGGTGAGCAACAAGTTCGAGGCCCCGAAGACCAGGCTGATGTCGCTCATCATCAACGGCATCCTCGACCAGAAGCTGCCGTGGGACCTGGTGCTGATCGGCGTGCTGATCGCAGTGACGCTGGAACTCGCCGGCGTGCCGTCGCTGCCGTTCGCGGTCGGCGTGTACCTGCCGCTGTCGGCCTCGACGCCGATCTTCGTCGGCGGCCTGGTGCGGTGGCTGGTCGACAAGGTGCGCAACGCCCCGGACGAGGGCGACACGAGCCCCGGGGTGCTCTTGAGCTCGGGGTACATCGCCGGCGGGTCGATCGCGGCACTGGTGGCGGCGTTCCTGGTGTTCATCCCGGGGGCGGAGGCCGCGATCGACCTGAGCAAGGCGGTGGAGCACGTCGTGCTCAACGGGACGGCGTGGCCGGAGAGCAACGTCCCGGTGGTGGCGGCGTTCGTGCTGCTGGTCGCGGTGCTGTTCGCCGTCGGCGCGCGGCGGGCGAGGTAGTGAGGAGAGGGTAGTGAGGAGTGAGGAGTGGGGAGTGAGGAGTGGGGAGTGGGGAG
>JAFKFQ010000217.1 GCA_017308215.1 bacterium
GAGGAACGCCCACGCCGCCCGGTCCAGCTCGGCCGGGTCGGCCGGCTTGGTGAGGTGTCGGTCGAACCCGGCCGCGGCCGTCCGCTCGACCGCGTCCTCGTCGCTCACCCCGGTCACCGCGATGAGCAGGAGAGGGCCACCGTCCGCCCGCTCGCGCATCGCCCGGGCCAGCTCCAGTCCGCTCATCCCCGGCATGTGGATGTCGAACAGCCCGACGTGCGGGCGGAAGGTCTCCGCCTCCCGGAGGGCGTCGGCCCCGCCGTAGGCCACCCGGACCGCGGCCCCGTTGAGTTCGAGGAGCAGGCCGAGGGAATCCGCGGCGTCCCGGTTGTCGTCGACTACAAGGACTCGCAGCGACACGGGCGACCTCGCCGTCCGGAACCGCCGGCGGTCGGCCGGGTTCGATGGTGGTCGCACACGCCGTGCCCCACCGTCGGCCGGTCAAAGTACAGACAGACGGTGGCACGATTTGACCACTCCGTTCTGGACTGTTCCACCCGTGCCCGACCCGACCCCCGCACCCCTCGCCGTCCTGCTCGTGGACGACCACCCCGACGGCGGCGACTCGCTCGCGGAACTCCTGCGCCTGCTCGGGTACGAGGTCCGGCTCGCCCGGTCGGGGGCCGAGGCGATGGCCGTAGTCGGGTCATTCGTGCCGGACGTGGCGATTCTGGACCTCGGCCTGCCGGACGGGGACGGCTACCAGCTGGCCGCGAGGCTCGTGGCCGCGCTGGCCCGCCGGCCGCGGCTCATCGCCCTGACCGGGTACGGGAACGTGGAGGAGAAGGTCCGGACGGCGGGCTTCGACCACTACCTGCTCAAGCCGGTCGAGCCGGCCGTCCTGGCCCACCTGTTAACCTAGTACGTCCCAGGTAGGAACGGGTGACGGGCGTTGCGAGTCGGGTGACGTCGGACGGTCGGTCACGAGGCTCATGACCTCGTCGCAGCACCGCGGCCACCCGGTCAGGGCGTAGTCGAGGACTTCGTCCTGTGAGCACGGCTCGGCCCGGGAGCAGGTCCCGCACAATAGCACATGGCCGGTGGCCGGGGTTGGGGCCGTCACGGGCGCCCCCCACCGGAGTCGGGGCTGTGGAAGGCGACCTTCCGGGCGAGGTCGCGGAGGATGCGCCGGACGCTCCCCTCGTGCAGCCCGGTCCGGGTGGCCACCTCGTGCAGCGTCAGGCCCTGTCGACGGAGCGTCAGGACGGGGCGGTGCTCGGGCGGGCAGACGGCCAGCAGTTGCTCCCACAGGTCGGTCGCCTTCGCCTCCTCGCTCGGCCGCGGGTCGCCGGCGGGAATCTCCTCGACCGGTCGGCTCGCGCCCACGAACCCGGTCGCCGGCGCCGGGGGGTGGCGACGGACCCAGTCCACCACCCGGCTCCGCACCGCCCGAACGAGGTACGCCCGGAACTGCCCCGGGGAGCCGAACTGGCCGGCCGTCACCCCGGCGCGGATGAGCCCCGCCCACACCTCCTGGGCCACGTCGACCGAGTCGAGTGCCCGCCTGAGTTCCGGGGTCAGCCGCCTTCTGGCAGCCCGGCGGAGGAACCGGTCGCTCACCTCGTGCAGGGCGGCTACGTCGGGGTCGGGTTGGGGGGCAGCAACGTTCTGGGTGAGGTCATCCGTCGCGCTCATCAGCAGGCCCGGCAGGTCGGCCGGCGAATCTCGGCCGATGCCGACCCACGAGCAAACCTCGCGCCAACCCGCGGGGGTCGGGCAGGATGGCGAAATCAGGGGGGTGAGGAAGCGGCCGCGCGTCAGGGAACGCCCGGCACGGGCGTCGGGACGGGCGGCACGTCCGCCTTCGGCCCCGGTTCTATTCCCTTGGAGTCGGGGACCGGGGCCTTCGGCTGGGGCGGGGCGCCCGGGCGCAGCGGCGGGGCCACCTGTTCGAGGCCCACCCGGCCGTTCGCCGGGTCGTAGGGCTCGACCCGTCCGTGATACTCCCGTCGCTCGATGGGGTACTGGTCGAGGCCGAGCCGCGGGAGGAGCCAGTCGTGCGTCCGCGGGGCGCCGATGGTCACCGGCGAGTGCATGACCCGGCGGACGACCCGGAGGCTCGCCGGGAAGCCGTAGAAGGCCAGCGGGTAGCCCGACCGCGAGTACACCGGGTCCATGTCGGTGATGGCGTGGATGCAGTCGCACCCGGTTCCTGTTCGCGCCGCCTCGCCCCAGGTGTCGATGCACTGATACCCGACCGCCCCGGAGTCGAGGAACCCCTTCTGCACCCGGAACCGGTGGGCGAACCTGGGCGACACCTCGTACGGCCCCCACCGGGCGAGGTCCTGCTTGGTGTCCAGCATGTACCGGACGGTCTCGTGCAGCCCGTAGTTCCGCCCCGGGACGACCTTGCGGTTGAGGGTGCGGATGGGCAGGTCCGCCGGCAGCCAGCTGATGGTCTCCTCCACCACGTCGGGGTCGGGGCACCCCGGCGCGTCGGTGGCGGTCACGACCGTCGCCCAGGTGTGGGAGTACGCCGGCTGCCGGGTCTTCCGCTGGGAGCCGTACACGATGAGGTAGTGCCGCGCCCCCGGTTGTGGTTGGAGGGCGGCGAGCTCGGCCTCGCCGATTCGAGCGGCCGGGGTCGGGGTCTTCTGGGCGAGGAGGGCACAGCCGACGCCCGGGAGGACGGTGGCGACCAGCAGGGGCAGGAGACTGCGGGTGTGGGGCATCGGGCCGGGAGGGGTGGAGGGGTGGGCACACGGGATTATCGGCACGACCCGCCCGACCGCCGCAGCCGATACCGTCCGGCACGACCGGCGCGTCTCCAGTGCTGTGCGAAACTCTAGCGCGCGACGGCGTCCTCCGCCAGCGGAAGCCGGACGCGGAACGTGCTGCCCCGGTCGGCCCCGGGGCTCTCAGCCCACACCGCCCCGCCGTGCATCACCACCAACTGCTTCACCAGGGCGAGGCCCAGCCCGAGCCCGCCCTGGGCGCGGTCGAGGGACCGGTCCACCTGGGTGAACGCCTCGAACACCTTCGGGAGCATGTCCGCCGGGATGCCCAGCCCGGTGTCCGCCACCCGCACCACCGCGTGCCCGCCCTCGGTGACGGCCGTCAGCACGATGCGCCCCCCGTCCGGGGTGTACTTCGCCGCGTTGTTGAGGAGATTGGTGAGGACCTGGACCAACCGGGTGCGGTCGCCGTCCACCCAGACCGGGGCGTCGGGCAGGTGAACCACCAGGGTGTGCCGGTGGGCCTCGACGGCCGGCCGGCCGGCCTCCACGGTGGCCCCCACCACCTCCCGGAGGTCGAGCCGCTCCGGTCGCAGGACGACCTTCCCGCTGGACACCCGGGACACGTCGAGGAGGTCGTCCACCAGATGCACGAGCTGGCCGAGCTGGCGGTCCATCATATCCACCACCCGCGCCGCGGCTTCCGGGGCCGGCCTGAGCTTGAGCACGGCGAGGCCGTTGCGGATGGGGGCGAGCGGGTTGCGGAGCTCGTGGGCCAACGTCGCCAGGAACTCGTCCTTGCGGCGGTTGGCCTCGCGCAGTGCCGACTCCTTGTCCCGGAGCTCGGCCGTCCGCTCCTCGACCCGCCGCTCCAGGTCGTTGTTCAGCCGCCGCAGTTCCTCCTCGCGGTTCCGCCGCTCGGTCAGGTCCCGGGTCACCTTCGAGAACCCGCGGAGCTCGCCGCGGGCGTCCCGCAGGGCGGTGATGACGACGTTCGCCCAGAACCGCGTCCCGTCCTTGCGGACCCGCCACCCCTCGTCCTCGAACCGCCCCTCGGCCACGGCCCGCCGCAGCTCCTCGTCCGGCCACCCCCGGGCGATGTCCTCGGGCGGGTAGAACCGGGAGAAGTGCCGGCCGACGATGTCGGTGGCGGCGTACCCCTTGAGCCGCTCGGCCCCGGCGTTCCAGGTGGCGACCCGGCCCTCCGGGTCGAGCATGAAGATGGCGTAGTCGGTCGTCCCCTGGACAAGCAGCCGGAAGTGCTCGGACTCGGCCCGCGCCCGCTCCTTCTCCCGGTACAGGTCGGCGAAGGCCGCGACCTTCCCGCGGACCACGGCGGGGACGAGGGGCTTGACCAGGAAGTCGACTGCCCCGAGCCGGTACGCCTCGACGACGGTGGCCGCGGGAGGCTCTTCGGCGGTGATGAAGACGATGGGGGTGGCCCGGGACCGCGGCCGGGCGCGGACGAGGTGGGCGACCTCGAACCCGCCGAGCCCGGGCATCCGCACATCGAGCAGGATAGCGGCGAAGTCAGCCTCAAGAAGCCGCTTGAGGGCCTCCTCACCGGACTCGGCGCGGACGAGGTTGACACCGAGGTCACCGAGAATCGCCTCCAGGGCGAGCAAGTTGGCGGGCTGGTCGTCCACCAGGAGGATGTGGGCGGGAACGGACGCGGTCACCGGGACCTCGGCGGGGTTCGCGCGGTTGACATCGGGTGGGTCGGGGCCTTGGAGGTGTGCGACACAGAGGAGGATTCAGTTTATGTGGCGGCGTGCCTCAACGGAATCGAGTCAGGTCGAGGTGGGCAAGAGATGGACAGCGAAGCGGGAAAGTCCTGACGCGGCGTCAGACCGCGGGCGCTTCGGTCGTAGCCGTGCGGGAAGCGGTCGCGGGCTCACCCACCAGAGCGAGACCGACGCCGAGTGGGAGGCGTTCCGCTGGCCGTCCGCCGGCGCGGTGTCCGCTGACGTAGTCCGCGAGCAGAGCAAGCAACCGAAGTCGGCGCTGGTCGTCGAACAGCCGCTCGATGAGTTTTTTGCGGGCCTGACCGAGGACCAAGACTGGTACGGCGACGAGGAGAAGGCGGTCGCGGCCCAGTACCGCTCCCTGCTCACCGTCGTGAAGAAGCAGCTGGACAACCCGAAGGTGTTCAAGGTAGGGGAGCGGAAACTCACCATCTACGTCGCGGGCCAGGACAAAGGTGGCGGGCTTGCCGGGCTCCGGACAACTGCGGTCGAGACCTGACACCCTTTCACCCACACGTTCGACGGGTTATCATCCCGGAAATGCCCGACGACCCCGCCCTCGCCGCCTTCGCCCGCCTGAAGGTGTGGGAGCGGGATGGCCAGCGCGCCCCGCACAAGCCGCTGCTCGTCCTCCTCGCCCTCGGCCGGTGGGTGGCCGGCGACCGCGGACCGCTCAAGTACGCCGACATCGAGCCACGGCTCCGCGACCTGCTGGTCGAGTTCGGCCCGCCCCGTAAGTCGCACCACCCCGAGTTCCCGTTCTGGTACTTGCTCACCGACGGGGTGTGGGAGGTCGTGCCCGACCAGCACTACCCGCCCCGGACGGGGCACACCTCGCCCTCCGCGCGACAGCTGCGGGAGGCCGGCGCCGTCGGCCAGTTCGCCCCGGCGGTGAAGTCGGCCCTCGACCGCGACCCCGCGCTGGTCCAGAGCATCGCCCGCGCCCTCCTCGACGGCCACTTCGAGCCGACGTACCACGACGACCTGCTCGCCGCCGTCGGCCTCCCGGCGGTTGCACCGACGCCGGAGCGGGCGGCGCGGGACCGGGCGTTTCGGGACGCCGTGCTGGTCGCCTACGGGTACGCCTGCGCCGTGTGCCGTGTCGGGGTGCGCGTGGGGCACTCGCCCGTGGGGGTCGAGGCGGCGCACATCCGGTGGCACTCGGCCGGCGGGCCGGACGTGGTGACGAACGGGTTGTGCCTCTGCTCACTCCACCACAAGCTGTTCGACCGTGGGGCGCTCACGCTGTCCCCCGACGGCGAGCGGGTGTGGGTCTCGGAGCAGGCAAACGGGAAGAACATCGAGCGGGCACTCGGCCGGTTCCACGGCCGGAAGGTCGCCCGGCCGAATCGAACCGAGGACCGCCCCAAGGCCGAGTACGTCGGCTGGCACCACGGGAGGTCTTCCACCCCAGGCCGAGGGGGTAGCTGTGCCGCAGGCCATCCCGCCGGGACTCACCCGGGGCCACGTCTTGCTCGCCCTCGCCGACCTCGACGCCGGGGTGCTGCACCCGTTCGGCGAGCCGACCAAGTACGAGCTCGTTCATGCCGGGCGGCGGTACGCCCCGAAGGCCGTCGTCGGGCTCGCCCACCGCCACCTCGCCGGCACCATCCTCCTGCCCGACCGGTTCAGCGGGGGCGAGGCCCCGGGGCAGGCGAACTACGTCCTCCGGCAGCTGGGGTTCACCGTCGTGCTCAAGGGGGAGGGTGTGGACGACGACGAGAAGGCGCCCCGCCCGGACTGGACCGAGGCCGAGGTCACCGCGGTCGTGGCCGACTACCTCGACATGCTCCGAAAGGAGATGTTCGGGGTACCGTACAACAAGACCGAGCACCGGACCGCGCTCAGGCGCCGACTCGATGACCGGTCGGACGGGTCGGTCGAGTTCAAGCACGCGAACATCAGTGGCGTCCTGGCCGACCGCGGGCTCCCGTACATCCACGGGTACAAGCCTCGGTTTAACTACCAGGGCCTTCTCGCCCGCCAGGTCGAGGCGCTCCTCACCGCCGACCCCGACTACCTTGGCGAACTCGAAGCCGCCCCGCGTCTGAACCCGGACGCCGCCCCGGTCACCCCGTTGACGGACCCCGGGGGGCTGTTCGAGGACCCGCCCGAGCATGTCGCCGTCCCGCCACCCGGGAAGCCGTGGCTCACCCGCCGAGGAAAGCAGACCGACTTCGTCCGGAAGGACGCCGAGAACCGCCGACTGGGCCGGCTCGGGGAGGAGTTCGTGGTGGAGCTGGAGCGGGCGCGACTCCGGCAACTCGGTCGGGACGACCTCGCCCGGCAGGTGGACTGGGTCGCGGACACGGCCGGGGACGGACTCGGCTTCGACGTGTTGTCGTTCGACCCGGCCGACGGGGCCGAGCAGCTGGTCGAGGTGAAGACCACGGGGGGAGGCAAGTACCACCCGTTCTACGTCTCCGCGACCGAGGTCCGGTGCTCCGAGGACGTGCCGGCGCAGTTCCGGCTGTACCGGGTGTTCGACTTCGGCAAGGAACCACGGGTTTATGTCCTACCGGGAGCACTGACCATGTCGTGCCAGTTGGAGGTGGTGCAGTACCGCGCCGGCCTCAACCGACAGGCGTCCGTCTCGACCGGAACTGAAACATCGGGCTGAGCAGGAGAGGCGTGTGTCCGAGTCCGACTGGGTCACTTCGACCGAGCCGCTTGCGATGCTCTCGTTCCTCCAGCCCCGGGGGCCACTGAGCGACCGCAAGGCTCGGCTGTTTGCGGTCGCGGCCGTGTCCCGGCTGGAGCCGCTGCTGGCCGACGACCGAAGCCGCCGAGCGTTGCGGGTCGCGGAAGGTGTGGCCGACGGGGTGGCCGATGACGCCGAGCGGGCTCACGCCCAAGAACTGGCCGACGCGGCTCGCGCCGAGGCGGAAGCCCGCTACGAGGCCGCGGTGAACGAATCCACCTACGCCGAGGGCGACGAAGTCATCGCCGCCGGGTGGCGATTGCTCATCCCAGTCGATGCCGCAGCCGCCGCCCACGCCGCTCTGCACCCGTCCGCCACAACCGCCGCGACAGACGTGGTTCAGTTGATGCTGTCCACCGAGGAGTGGGGCCGGCAAGCCGCCCGGTGGGAGGCCGGGGTCGGTCGGAGCCCGGACGACGACGCCCCCGGCCTGGGTGGCCACCCACGTCTGGCCGCTCTGCTGCGCGACATCGCCGGCAACTCGCCCAACTCCACCACGTTCACGGGCGCGTGGAGGACCGAGCCCGTGCTGGCCCTGGCCCGCGGCATCTACGACGACCGGGCGTGGGAGAGGCTCCCAGTTCTGGCCGCCGCCCTGGAGGACGCCGGGTGCGCGAACGAGGACATCCTCGGCCATTGCCGCGGGCCAGGGCCGCACGTCCGGGGGTGCTTCGTGCTTGACGCCGTGCTCGGGAAGGCGTGAACCCGGAGGCGTTAGGTGCCGCCGGTCAGCCACTTCGCCAGAGCTTCGGCTCGGTCATCAGCAGGAGGTGCTCCCTGCTCAGGTTGGGCGGCGACAGCCGCCTGCTTGCGGGCCTTCCACTCGGCGTACCAGCCGGCGGTCGAGGAGCGGAGGGCAAGGCTGGTCGGATTGGTCTGGGGGCGGGATGTGGCCGGGCGGGGACGAAGGACGTTCATGGACTTTCGTAATGGTGGGGGTGAAACTGGTCTGGATGTCGTGGTTGGCAGGTTCTACCACGCGGGGCGACTGACAGCAACTCCCGAGCCCGGAATCGGGCGGGACTGTTCGTAGAGGAGCACGATGCTCTTCGGCTTGGAAAGATGTGCGGGTTGAAGAGATTCTCGCGGGCGCCGTCAGGCGCGCTTGGCGAACCGTTCAGCCCGCCGCATCGCGTACCACCGGCACTTCGCCTCGCAGCCCACGAGCCGCCGCTTCCGGCTTACGTCGCCCTGCTTCTTCATGGCACGGTCTCCTTGCGAGCAGTACCACACCATAGAACGGCGCCGGCCGCGCGGCTTGCGCGTGTCCCGGTGCGCTGGTTAGGGGTCGAGCGTGACGCATGACGAGTGGGCAAACAGCGCTAGCCCGCAGGCGATGTACCAGTTCGTCGGCCGACGCATGTCGAGGCGGCAGGCCCGGCTGTTGATGGTGGCGTTCTGCCGGCTCGTGACGGCTGACACAGACGATTCTCGGGTCCGGCTCGTCTTGGAGACCGCCGAGCAGTGTGCCGACGACCCGACCCTTGAAGCCCGCGCGAATGCCATCTGGACGACCTTCATCACTACCCTCGCACGGGACCGCAACTTCCCGGTGGTCGGCCCCGAGGCGAGCGTTGCGAAAGCCGTGGCCGCAGCGTCGGAACTCGTTTCTGAGGTCGGAGACATGTACGCCGCCCCCGACTACGAGCGCTACACGAGTTCGCGTGCGGCACACGCCCAGGCGGTCCTGATGTCGCTGCGGGACGCCCCGCAGAACTGCTTCACGGGCGGGCACGGAGACGCGGTCGAATACTGCACTCGTGGGGTTGAGTTCGTACTGGCGCACAGACCGAGCGTGCTGCTCGCCGGGGTAGGGCTGAAGAACCAGTATCCGCTTGCCGACATCCTGCGCTGCATCATCGGCAACCCGTTCCGTCCACCAGGGCTCGAAGCCGGCTGGCGGACCGAGGCGGTCGTCGCGCTCGCCCGGGGGATGTACGAGTCCCGGGACTTCACGGCGATGCCCGTGTTGGCCGATGCGCGGGAGGACGCCGGCTGTGCGAACGACGACATCCTGTCGCACTGCCGCGGAGAAGTTCCTCACGTACGCGGGTGCTGGGTTGTTGACGCCGTCCTCGGCAAGGCGTGAGCAGGAGGGCCTCGTGACCGCGGCCGAGTGGGAGGGGTGCGACGACCCGACCCGGATGCTCCAGTTCCTCGCCGGGGACGCGGCCCGCTGGGACCGCCGCCTCCGGTGGTTCGCCGCCGCCTGCTGCCGGTCCATCTGGCCCCGCCTCCCGGCCAACGCCCGCCGGGCCGTCAAGACGGCCGAGCGGCGGCTCGACGCGGGGGCCGGCGCGGCCGAGGGGCGGGCCGCGCTCGTGGCGGTGAAACGGACGCGGAACCGGGCGTACCGCGCGGGCCGGAGGCTGAGGTATGCCGCCGCCGACGCGGCCCACATCCTGCTCAACCCGACCTGGACGGGCATCGGCATCGCGTACCACGCGGCGTACCGGGTCCGGGACGTGGAGGACGACTACCCGCAGTCGTGGGCGCACCACGCCGAGCGCCCCCACCCCGGCCACGCCGGGCTGCTCCGGGACATCTTCGGTCTGCTCCCGTTCCGCGAGGTCGTGGTGCCGCCGCACTGGCGGTCCGAGGCCGTCGTGGCACTGGCCCGCGGCATCTCCGCGGAGCGGGCATTCGAGAGGTTGCCGGTGCTGGCCGACGCTCTGGAGGACGCGGGCTGCGACTGCCAGGAGGTGCTCGAACACTGCCGGGGGCCGAACCACCACGTTCGCGGGTGTTGGGTCATCGACGAGGTGTTGCAGAAGACGTGAGCAGAGGATGGGTCGGCGGGAGGGCGAAGGCGGCTTCCTCGGACGGCGAACAGGTCTGGGTGGCACGGCGGTTGCTCCCACCGCACGCCGGCCTGCCGTGGTGTCAGGCCCGTGCCAGGAGCGCCCGCCATGTCCGCCGCCGAAGCCCGCCTCCACACCCTCCTGCTCATCGAACTGCTCACCGTTCTCGGCAGCGACGAGGGGGATGACGAAACCCCCAGGGGCGCGACCGAGTTGGCCGCTTGACCCGCGCCCGGCCCGAAAAAAAATCCTGAATCCGGAGCCCCCTTCGCCCGCTCCAACCCGACGTGAGGCGGGGAGCCCGGGGACGGGCACCCGGCCCTCGCCTCGGCCGCACGGCCACTTTCTTTCACCGTAGCCCGCGTACCTTGAGAGGAGGTTCCCATGTTGCCAGCCCTCTACAACGGCTCCCCCCTGACCCGCCCGACCAACCGCCTGTCCCACCTGTTCGAGCAGTTCTTCCGGGACGACCCGTTCCCGCCGCCGGCGATGCCGCCCCTGGCGGTGTGGGAGGACACGAACGCCGTGTACGTCGAGATGGACGTGCCCGGGGTGGCGAGCGACGACATCGACCTGTCCGTCCACGACGGCACCCTGACCATCCAGGCCGAGCGGAAGGCCGAGGCCCGGGAGAGCGGGTACGAGGGGCGGTCGTTCGGTAAGGTCGTCCAGCGGGTCGCCCTGCCGGCCCCGGTCACGGCCGACGGGGTGGAGGCGGTCACGTCGAACGGGGTGCTCCGGGTGACCCTGCCGAAGACGCCCGACAGCAAGCCGCGGAAGATTGCCGTCCGCCCCAGCTAAGCCGGGTGACGGCCGACAGGGTGCGACCGGGCCGGCGGCTCGCCTGCCGGCCTCGGTCGGTTCGTGCGCGTCGGGGGTGACCGCGATGGACGACGAGCCCGTGGGGCCGCTCCCGCCGGAGGTCGAGGCGAGGATGGCGCGCCGGCTGGCGGTCCTGCTGGGCGATGTTCCCCTGGTCGAGATGACGCAGGAGGAGGTCATCTGGGTGTTCGAGCAGAAGGTCCGCACCCCCGAGGTCGTGAGGGCCGACGACCGCCATGCGTGAGAAGCCGAGGAGGCGACGCGAGGAGGAGTGGGAGTTGGTCCCGCTGCCGCCCGAACTCGCCGCCCAGATGACCCGCCGGACGCACATTCTCATCGGGCTGGTCCCACTGGACGAGATGACCCAGGAGGAGGCCGACTGGTTGTTCGCCCAGAAGGTGCGGCTGGCGGGGGACCAGCAGGGAAGGTGAAGTTGTCGCCGGGAGGGTGACTTCCTGCTGGCTGCCCCCTTTCATCGCCGGGAGACACACTCCCCCACGTCGTTCCCGGTGGCCTCACCCTTGCCGGCGAACGTCTGGCCCGGGTGTGCGAAGGACAACCCTCCCGTTCGGGTGATTACCGCCCCAATGCGTCCCGTCGGGCGCCGAGCCATCGGAGAGCGGTGGGCGCGGCCGAGTCTGATGACCAGCAGGGAGTAGCATCGCGGGCGGCGTGCCCCTGCCGGTCGCATCCGCAAGTAGTCGGTGCGCAGCTCAACCGGAAGTTCTTTGTCGATGAGCAGGGAGAGGTCGGTGGCCGTCGCCGTCTCCTCGGCCGAGGCAGGGGGGACATCTGGGTCTCGACGAGCGCCGGGTGGACGTTTGCCGACAGTGCCCGGTGGATGTTCGCTTTGGTCTTGTTGCGGCCCAGCCACTTCGCATAGTTCGGGCAGTATTGCCTGCGGCCCGGCACGGCGAGCCTGAGGGGCACTTCGCGTACGGTTCGGCCCGGGGCTTGTTGAACCAGCCGCAGTAGTCCTTCCGCCGCTTCTTCAGCCGCGGCTCGTAACGGTCGGGCCGGTCGCCGACCCGGTGGGCGGCGATC
>JAFKFQ010000218.1 GCA_017308215.1 bacterium
GTGCGTTTGCCGCGCGGTCATGCACTGTTATGGTGCGTCCGCGGGGGCGGTCGTCCGGGCGACCGAGCAGGGGCAACCTGCGACCCCCGCGGCACGAGCGGCCGGCTGGGGCACCGCGCCGGAACCCGACACCTCAACCCCACTCTACCGGCCCCGTTGCCTGCCCGGGGTGACCACAGTCGTAGGCACACCCCGTGTGCCGTGCCGAAGAACGGCACACGGGGTGTGCCTACGACTGTGGTGCTACCTCTCCGCTGCCACGCACCACGAGTCCCACGCGGCGGCTCACCGCGCGGCGGGACGGAGCCGGTACGAGAACGCCCCGAGCAAATCGCCGCGCTCGCCGCCGTGGCACCCGACGCAGGCATTCGCGCTGCGGACCGCGCCGACGAACCGCACCTCATCGCCGCGCCGCCCGGCGAAGCCGTCCTCGCCGCGCCGGATCGCTTTAAGTCCCGCGATCTCGAAGGCGTCGAGCGAGCGGGTCGGGGCGTCCTTCACGTCCGCCATCGCCGGCAACCGTTCCGACTGGTACACGACCGGGTCGGCGTGCCTCAGCAGCCCGACCAGCTCGACGCGCTCGACCTTCCACTCGCTCGCCTCCGGGACGCGGCTGAAGGCGTGCGGGAGGAACCCCGCCACCTCGCGCCGGCTGCGGGCGTAACCCCACCCGCCCGGGTTCACGAAGTCGAAGAGCCCGGCGGTGTGCATCCGCCCGAAGTCGGCCCGCTGGTCGGCGGACACGCTCCCCATGAACCCTGCCCCGTCCCAAGCCGGCCCCGGCGACGCCGGCTGAGGCGGCGGCTCGGGCCGGTCGGGCGGCGGCTTCAGGGACTCCTCGCGCGGCGGCGGCCGCATTCGCGTGACGCCGAACCCCGGACTGTTGATGAACGCCTGCACGGTGTACTCGTGGAGGTAGCGGAGTTCGAGTTCGCGGAAGCGCTGGAGCGTCGGCGCCCCCGGCCCGCCCTCGAACAGCTCCAACGCCTTTTCGGCCGCCGGCGTCAGCGTCGCGTCACCGCGGCGCGGCTCCGGCACGCGGACGGCCATCGACTCGAACGGGTAGCGGCCGCGCAGTTCGGCGAACCGGGTGTAGTCGCGCCACGCGGTCGGGGCGGCCAGCCCGTAGGCGATCAACACCGCGGCGGCCGAGTACGGCAAGAACGACCGCCCCCGCGGCGATGTGAGCTGCCAGACGAGCAGTCCGATTCCGAGCAGCGCCCACAGCCCGAGCACCGTCGGCGAGGCGACGAACATACCGCACGGAAAGACGGCCGCCACGAAGCCCCAGCCGAGAAATGTCCCCCACTGGACGGGGTGCGGTTCGGGTCGCGCGGCGCGGTGGGCGGCGGCGAGGAGGATCGCGGCCGGGATGAGCGAGACGATCAGCACGGGCGGCCCCCGGGCGGGATGGGTTCACCCATCAGACCGCGCGGGCCGGCGGGAGGCAAGACGGCCCCTGGGGTTCAACGGATCGCAACGCGGCGTTCGTGGTGCCCCGGCAGGGCGGCTACTCGGCCCCGCCCATCTGCTTGTAGCTCGCAACCTTCACCGGCACCACGTTCTTCGCCAACCCCACCAGCTCCAGGGCGCGGACGAAGGTGAACGTCAGGTCGAGCTCCCACCAGCGATGGCCCTGCGAGCACGTCCGCGGGGCGGCGTGGTGGTTGTTGTGCCAGCCCTCGCCGTTGGTCAGCAGCGCCACCCACCAGTTGTTCCGGCTCTCGTCGGTCGTCTCGTAGTTCCGGTAGCCGAACCGGTGGGCGAACGAGTTCACCGCCAGGCTGATGTGCAGCACGTACACCGTCCGCACCACCACGCCCCACACGAACACCTGTACGCCCAGCCGCACCGCCTCGGCGGTCGTGTCCATGACCGCGAACCCGACCGCAAACCCGGCCGCGGCGATGAGCAGGGCGTGGGCGAGGTACACGAGCACCCACTTGTTCCCGCGGTGGAGCCAGCGGTGGAACGGGTCGGCCATCAGGTCGGGGACGTACTTCTCGTAGGTCGCCAGCCGGTAGCGCTCGGCATCGTGGATGTAAATCCAGCCCATGTGGCCCCAGAAGAAGCTCTCGCGCGGCGAGTGCGGGTCGCCGTCGTGGTCGCTCTTCTGGTGGTGGACACGGTGGTTCATCACCCACCACAGCGGCGACCCTTCCAGGCAGCACACGCCGCAGAGTGTGAACACTCGTTCGAGCCACAGCGGGAACTCGACGGCCCGGTGCGTCAGCAGCCGGTGATAGGCGAGGTTGATGCCGATCGACCCGAAGATGAAGTTGGTCACCAGCAGCGACGCCACGCCCCACCAGCTGAACACGTACGGCAGGAACGCCGTCAGCGCGAGGAGGTGGAGGGTGATGATGGCGGCCAGGAACCCGCCGATGAGCTTCGGCTTCGGGTGGCGGGCGGCGGGCGCGGGACCGACGGAACCGGGCACGGGCACTGAGAAGGCGCTGCTCACGGGCAGTCCCAGGAGGGTCGGTGGCGGGCGCGGGTCGCGGAGAACAGGCGACCATTCTACCGTTGCGGCCCGCCCGTGGCGATGCCAGAATGCGAGCAGCGAATCGGGCCGAAAATCCGAAGTTCGAAGCACGAAACTCGGAATCCGAACCGATCGCCGCACCACCCGCTTTCGGATTTCGAGTTTCGTGCTTCGAACTTCGGATTTCGTGCTTTCCCCCGGTGTTCTGTGAGTCACACCGCTACCGAGTTGATGATCTGCACCGCCGCCCGTGAACTGGTGGACGGCACGACGGTCGCTGTCGGCACCGGGGTGCCGTGCGCGGCGGCGATGCTGGCGCAGCGGACGCACGCGCCGAACCTGGTCGTGCTGTTCGAGTCCGGCTCCCTCGCGCCGCAACTGCCGACGATGCCGGTGAGCGTCGGCGACAGCACGACGCAGCACCGGGCGCTGATGGTGACGAGCATGGCCGACGTGATGCAGTTCTGCCAGCGCGGCATGGTGGACGCGACGTTCCTCAGCGGTGCCCAGATCGACCCCTACGGGAACCTGAACTCGACGCTGATCGGCGCCGACTACGCCCGCCCGAAGGTCCGGCTGCCCGGCAGCGGCGGGGCGAACGACTTGGCGAGCTTCTGCTGGAAGACGCTGATCCTGCTCAAGCACGACCCGAAGAAGTTCGTGCCGAAGCTCGACTTCCTGACGACGCCCGGCTACCTGACCGGCCCGGGGGCGCGCGAGGCGGCGGGGCTGCCGGCGAACACCGGCCCGCACCGCGTCATCACCGACCTGTGCGTGCTCGACTTCGCCCCGGACACGAAGCGGATGCGCGTCCGCAGCCTGCACCCGGGCGTGACGCTGGAGCAGGTCCGCGCCGCCACCGGCTTCGAGCTGCCCGCGTGCGACCCGCTGGAAACGACGCTCCCGCCGACCGACGTGGAGCTGACGCTGCTGCGCACCGCGGTGGACCCGAACCGCTACATCCTCGGCCGGGCGGGGTGATGGCCCTGCCGACTATTCACCAAGCCGCAGCGCCCGGCGGATCTGGGCGACGATCGCGTCCGGCGGGTCGCTCACCTCGACGCGGACCGCGTCGGCCGGCGGCTCGAGGGTCTCGAACTGGCTGTGCAGCAGCGCCGGGTTCATGAAGTGCCCGGTCCGCGCCGCCAGCCGCGCGCGGATCAGTTCCTCGGACCCGTGCAGGTACACGAAGTGGACGTGCGCCGGGTCGTGGCGCTCCAGGTACTCCTGGTAGGCGTGCTTCAGCGCCGAGCACGCGAGCACCACGTTCTCGCCCCGCGCCAGCGCCGCGTCCATGCGGTCGCGGAGCGCCGACAGCCACGGGGCGCGGTCGGCGTCGGTGAGCGGCTCGCCGGCCCGCAGCTTCGCCACGTTCGCCGGCGGGTGGAAGTCGTCGCCCTCCACGAACGACCAGCCCAGCGCCCCGGCGAGGTGCTTGCCGACCGTACTCTTGCCCGACCCCGACACGCCCATCAGCACGACGATCATGCCACCCCTCCTCGCCGGGCACAGCACCCCCGAGTAATCGTACCCGGAACCTCGACCCCGGAGGCCCGATGCGCCGGCCCCTCGCGCTCCTCGCCCTGACCTTCGCCGTCGCATCGGCCGCGGGCGACGACGCCCCCGACCCGAAGGCGGTCCGCGCCGCCGTCACCTTCTACGCCTCGTTCGACGAGGTGGTCGGCGGTGACGTCGGTCGCGGCGACCTCGGCCCAAAGTCGCGTTACAACCACGCCACCGAGAAGGGGAAGTTCGTCCACAAGACGGGCTACGACGCTACGCTGATGGTCGTCGCCAAGAAGAAAGGAATCGCCGGCGGGGCGCTGGAGGTGACCGACGTGCAACCGCGGAACGGCCGCATGTACTTCCCGGCGAAGGGGAACCTCGCGTACAAGGCCGGCGGGTGGGGCGGCAGCGTGTCGGTGTGGTGCAAGACCGACCCGGACCGGGTGCTCAAGACGCCGTTCTGCGACCCGGTGCAGATCACGCAGAAGGGGGCGAACAACGGTGGGCTGTGGTTCGACTTCAACGATGCCAAGCCGCGCGACCTGCGGCACGGCGCGTTCCCGGCCGTGCCCGACGGGCAGAAGGGCGTCGCCGAGAGCGACCCGAACGCGCCGCTGGTCCGCGTGCCGCGCGTCGGCTGGACGGCCGACGACTGGCACCACGTCGCGCTGACGTGGGCGAACCTCGACACCGGCCGCCCCGACGCGGTCACGGCCCTGTACATCGACGGCCGCCGCATCGGCGAGGTGAAGGGGCGGGCGCTGGCGATGGGCTGGGACATCGACCAGACCGGCGTGTACGTCGCCGTCGGCTACATCGGCCTGCTCGACGAGCTCGCCCTGTTCGACCGCCCGCTCACCCCCGCCGAGGTCGCGGCGCTGCACCGCACACCGGCCCTGCTGGCGCCGCTGAAGCCGAAGCAGTAGGGCTCCCGCTACCGGCCCGGCTCCCACTCCCACCACGCCGCCCAGGCGGCGAGCAGTTCGCGGTAGCGGGCCTCGCTCGCCGCGGCCACCCGACCGTCGGACGCGAGGAGCGGGTTCTGCGGGATCGGCCCGAAACTCTTGCCGGTGATCCGCTGGAACGACGCCAGCAGCCGCTCCACGTCGAACGAGCCGGTGGCCTTCGGGTCGGCGCGGAACCGCCCCAACGCGGCCTTCATCTCGTCGAGCCCGCTGGCGTCCTTGAACTCGGTCAGCAGGCACGCCGCCTGGAACCGCACCACCCTACTCGCGTCCTTGAGCCGCCCGCGGATGGCGACCACGGCCGCCGGGTCGAGCGTGTCGGCCAGCGCGTACAGCGCCAGGGCGCGGTTCGACTCGTCCTCGTCGCCGGCCGCCCGGACGAGGTGCGGCACCAGCCCCGGCACCCGCGGGGCGAACTCCTCGCCGTGGCGGACGCGCTGCCCGCCGGAGACGTTGACCCGCCGCGCCCGCAGCCGCAGTTCGCCGATGGCACGCTGCCGCACCGGCGCGGCCGGGTCGGTGAGGTCACGCAGCAGTGCCTGCACGTCGGCGGGGAAGGGCGGGTCGGCGGGGACGGGGGCGGCGAGGCCGGCGAGCAGGGAGAGCGCGAGCATCGGCGGGCTCCGTGGGGCGACCGCCAAAATATGCCGGGCCGCCCGCGCCGCCGCAACCGGCCGTTACCGGCGTGTTACGCCGCCGCCCCGCCCCACCGTCGCTAGAACATTCCGCAATCGCCGGCCCGGCCGGCGCGCGGGAAGGGGGACCGATGGTCGCGGTGTACGAGCTCCCGGTCACGGTCGTCGCGGCCGACATCGACGCCAACGGGCACATGAACAACGCCGTCTACTTCCGCCACCTCCAGGACGCGGCGGTGGCGCACTGGTACGCGGTGTTCCCCGAGGAGCGCGCCGCGCCGACGGCGGGCTGGGTCATCCGCCGGCACGAGATCGACTACCGCCGCCCGGCCCTGGAAGGCGACCGACTCCTCGTGCGGACGTGGCTCGGCGAGGCGTCGGCGGCGACGTGGGAGCGGTTCACGCGCATCGTCCGCCCGGCCGACGGGCAGGTCATCGCCGAGGCGCGCACCGTGTACGTCCTCATCGACCCGGCCAGCGGCCGCCCGCGCCGCATCAGCTCGGAGTGGAAGGCTCGTTTCCCCGCCCCCCCGTCGGAGACCGTGCCATGACGCGACTCCTGTCCGCCCTCGCCGCGGCCGCGCTCGCGGCCGCGGGCTCGGCCCAGCCGCCGGACGCCGGCGCCACGAAGCACCTGGACTTCACCGGCCGGACCGAGGCGTCCGCGACCGTCGTGATCCGCCCGCGGGTCACCGGGGAGCTGACGAGGCTCCACGTCAAGGAGGGCGAGGCGGTCAAGAAGGGCGACCTGCTCGCCGAGATCGACGCGCGGCAGTTCCAGCTCGAACTCGACGCGGCGAAGGCCCGGTTGCTGGCCGTCGAGGCGAAACTGCGGGTCGCCGAGGCGGCCCTCGCCCGCGTCGAGCGGGCGGCCCGGGCCGGGATCGTCCCGCCGGAAGAGTTCGAGCAGGCGAAGGCAGCGATGATCGCCGAGCGGGCCGAGGTCGCCGCGGCGCAGGCGGCCGCGAAGCTGGTCGAGCTGAACCTGTCGTACACGAAGCTGACGGCGCCGATCGACGGCGTCGCCGGGCGCCACCTCGTCACCGCGGGGAACCTCGTCACCGCCGCCGACAAGACGGCGATCCTCACGATCGTCGCCGCCGACCCGCTCCACGTTTGGTTCGACGTGGACGAACGGAGCATCGCCCGGCTGCGGCCGCCCGCCGACGGGAAGCGGGCGGAGGTGAAGGTGGGGTTCGCGGGCGACGACGGGTTCCCGCACGCGGCGGAGATCGACCTGATCGAGCCGGTGGCGAACCCGGCGGCGGGCACCGTCCGCGTGCGCGCCAGGCTGCCGAACCCGAAGGGCCAGTTTGTGCCGGGGATGTTCGCCCGCGTCCGCGTCACCCCGGCCGACGGCCGCTAGCTCCCGCCGGTCGGCGTCACCGGATCGACCCAGCCCGTGCGGGCGCGGACGCCGTACAGCCGGGCCCGCTCGGCGATCGCCTCGGCCCAGCGGCGGTGCGTCGCCGGTTCGCACATCGCACCGTCGTGGCGGAACACCGCCGCCGCTTCTGGGTCGAGCACCCGTTCGGCCTCGCGCAGCTCGCGGGCCGTCACCTTGTACTCCGCCTCGATCACCGCCACCTGCGCCGGGTGGACCGCCGTCTTCCCGAACAGCCCGCCCGCCAGGTCGCGGCGCGCCTCGCGGGCCAGGCCGCGCGGGTCGTCGAGGTACTCGTACACCGGGCCGGTCAGGTTGATCCCGTGCGGGCGGAACGTCGCCACCAGCTGCGCGATCACCGGTCCGAGCGGCGTGGCGTGGATCGTGCCGCGCCGCGGCCGGCGCAAGCCCAGCAACTGGAGCAGGTCGTTCCCGCCGATCCGCAGCGACAGGAGGCGCCGGCGGTACGGGTCCGTCAGGAGCACGTCGCGCAGCGCGCGCATCTCCGCCGCGTCGAACGCCTCCGCGGTTTCGAGCGTCGCCATGAACTGGAACGGGTCGTCCGGGCCGAACGCGGCGGCGTAGTCGGCGAGGTTCCGGCGCGTGACCTTCGGGAAGACGAACCCGGCGAGGCGGCGGGCGCCGACCATGAGGAGCACGCGCCGCAGCACGGCCGGGTCGCGCGGGCGGACGAACAGCTTCGGCCCGCCCGGCTCGGGGCGGGCGAGCAGCGCGGCGAGGTTGTCGAGCGCGGCGGGGAGGTCGCGCGGGTGGACCGCGTCCTCGGTGCAGATGACGACCGACCGCAGCCCCGGGTACTTCCGCCCGCCGGCGACGGCGGCGAGGTCGGGGCGGGTGGCGGGGACGTACAGCGACGCCCCGAGCGCGAGCGGGCCCGTCATCCGTCGAGCTCCTTGATGAGCGCCGCCGCGGCGTAGGGGAGGGCGGGGTCGGTCTCGGTCGGCACGGCCTTCTCGCGGGCGAGGACGAGCAGGTGCTCCACGTCGGGCGCGTGCGGGTCGCGGACGATCAGCCGGTCCGGGACGCGGCGGAGTAACACCCGCGTCGCCTCGCCGAGACCGGGTTTTACGTGGTTCGGGTCGCGGACGCCAGCCCGGTCCCGCACCGCGGCGAGGAACGCGGCGCTGGCGCGGCGCAGCCCGGCGAGGTCCGGCGGCGGCGGCGGGGTGAACGTCTTCGCCTGCCTCACGATCTCCGCGGAAATGTCATCGACGAACCCGCGAGACAGGTCGTGCGGCGCGAACTCCTCGTAGTACAGGCAGCCGTGGAAGTCGCCGGGACCGACCACGTCGGCGTTCAGGATCGACCGGCTGACCAGCCCGGACACTGTCGCCCCGAGCACCGCCGACGGGATGAGGTAGTCGTCACCCGTCGCCGCGGCGGCCGCGGCGCCGCACAAGTCGGCGACGGCGTAGAGCCCGCCGTCGAGCCCGGCGCCGGTGCGGGCGTTGAATGCCGCGACGGCGGCGGATAGCTCGCGGGCGATGACGCCCTTGCCGGTCCACCCGTCCACGAACGCCACCGACGCGGCCGGGTGCCGGTCGAGGATGAACCGCAGTGCCACCTCGTCGATGCCGCGGTCGCGGATGATCGACACCGAGTAGTGTGCCGCCGGCACGCCGAAGACTCCACGCAGGGCGCGGGCCAGCAGCACGCCGACGGGCGTGCCGGCGCGGGCGAGTGACACCAGGGTGACGCCACCGGGGCGCTCGGCGAGGCGGGCGGCGAGCGCGAGCACGTCGCGGGCGAACCGCGCCCGCACCCGCGGCAGCGCCCGGTGGAACACGTCGAGGTACGCCGCCGACGGCAGGCGCTCGGCGGAGATCATCTCGCTGTAGTGCCGCCGGCCGGACTGGATGAGGCGCTCCTTCTCCGCCACGTCGGTCGGCGCGAGCCGGACCGGCTTGAGGAGGAACGTCACGTCGGCGGGGTCGTAGCTGCCGCTGAACGGAGACGAAGGATGAGGACTGAGGAATGAAGGATGAACGGAACACGTCGGCGGCTCAGTTTTCATCCTTCATCCCTCAGCCCTCATCCTTCCAAAGAGCTGGCTCCCCCGCGGCACCATGCCGAAGTCGCACAGCGCGAGGAACGGCGCGTCGCTGAACCCGTCGCCGACGCCAAGCGTCGCCACCGGCTCGCCGGCGAAGTAGGTATCGAGGATGTGCCGCACCGCCCGCTCCTTGCCGAGGCACGCCGGCACCAGTGACAGGTTGTTGTCGTTCAGGTGCAGGGCGAAGCGGCCGTCCGCGGCGAACGGGCGCAGCGCGTCGCGTACCGGGCCGAGCGCGGCGGCGTCACCGCCGGGGTGTTTGGCCACGAGGTACAGCGGCAGGTCGAAGTCGGTGATGACGCGGGCGGTCACGCCGAGCCCGAGCCGCGCCGACTGCGCCTCGGCGACCGCGCGCGCCGCCGCGAGGTCGGGGGCGGTGGCGGCGAGCTGCGGGCGGATCGTCGCGTCCCACGCCTCGTCAAGTTTCCCGCCGGGGGTGAGGATGACGCCGCCGAAGTCGAGGATGGCGGCGTGGTCGAACGGCAGGTCCACACGGCGGAAGGCGTCGAGGCTGCGCGCCGTGGTCGGGATGATGGTACCGCGGCCGAGGAGGTCGAGGACGGCGCGCTGGCGGTCGGTCATGAACGACAGCGGCGCGCCGTCGCGGGCGTAGGCCGCCGGCCGAACCGGCTCGCCCGGCGGGCACTTCGGGCGCGTCTGGAAGACGGTCCCGTCCAGGTCGAGGAAGACGACAACCCGCACCCGGCCTCCTTAAAACTGCACGACCGCCGCTCCCAGGCGTTCCGGGAGCCGGTGGCCGGCGGGGAGCGGTCGGGTTTCGTACCCGATCAGCACCCGGTCGTAGTGTCTGTCCGCCACGTTGTAAACGTAGTTCGGCATGTCGTCGCCGTAATTGTCGGCGAATTCCAGCACCGCCCCGAGTTCCCCCCCGCCGACCAGCGGCGACCGCGTCGTCGCCTGGAACCACACGTCCCAGCCGCGCTCCTCCAGCCGGCGCGCGAGGCGGTACGGTGGGTGCATGAACTCACCGGTGCCGAGTACCAGCACGCGCTCGCCGGGCTTCACGCCAGTCGCGGCGATCATCGCGTCGAGGTCGTAGGTGAGCGGCCCTCGCACGCCGAGGCGGCCGTGATTCGACGACAGGATCGCGTCTTTGTGGTCGCCGCGGCCGGTCACGTCCGGCGCCGGGCCGGGGTCGAACGCCGGGTCCGGGTCGAACGTGTAGCCGCCGCGCAGCAGGCTGTGGACCGTCACCGGTACGTCGAGCTCCGCCGCGAGCGCGGCGCGGCGCGGGCCGAGCCAGTCGGTGAGGCAGACGAGGTGAACGGCGGCGAGTCGTGGGTTCACCCGGCGGTAGGCGGCGGCGAGGTTCCGCAGCGTGCGCCCGGTGCTGATCTCGTCGTCGATCAGCACCAGCGATTCCGCGCGGCGGAACCGGTCGGCGCAGCCGGCGTCGGCCGGCTCGTAGAGGAGGTGGTCCGGGGCGTGGCTGTGCGGCTCCTCGAAGCCGAGCGCCGGCGGGCGGGCGAGGCGGTAGCGCGTGGTGTGCAGGAACACCGCGTCGGCGCGGCCGGTGTGCCGCGCGACCTCCTCGAACACCCCCTGGCCGAGCCCGGTCGCCGTCTCGGCGAGCGCGACGAATGCGACCGGGCCGGGCAGGTTCAGCAGCTTCTCGGCGAGGCGGGTGTGCGTGTCGGCGATGACGCGCGGGCGGACCGGGACGTGCTTCCCCAGCACGCGGCTGACGAACACGAACCCGCGCTTGCGACTGCGGCGGCTGGCGAACCCGCACAGCGCGTCGAGCGGCAGTTCCGCCGCCTCGACGGCGAGGCGGAGGGTGCCGCACGGCAGGGTGATGGTGTGGGTCACGTCGAGCGCGCCGGGACGGGCTGTGGCACGCGGAAGCCGGTGCGCGGGGCGGGGACGTCGGCGGGGGTGGCGGTGCCGAGGGCGAGGCGGACCGCCCACAGCGGCAGGGTCAGCCCGGACCGGCACGCCAGCGGCAGCCCGCCGGACATGCGCGGGTTGATCTCGAGCAGGTGCGGCTCGCCGCCGCGGTCGCGGAACTGCGCGTTGAACATGCCCGTCAGCCCGAGCCGTGCGGCGAGGCGGCGTGCGACTTCTTCCAGCCGCGGGTTGTGCTCGATGAACTGTGAGCCGTGTTCTTTCCGCCGCACCACGCAGGCGACGAGCTCGCCGCGCTCGGCGAGGCCGTCCACGCTCCGCTCCGGGCCGGGCAGGTACTCCATCACGAGCAGGTCGGCGAACCGGCCCTTCGCCGCGAGCTGATCCCGCGCGTCCGCGAGCGCGAGCGCGTTCGGGTGGTCGAACGCCGGGTCGATGACGTGAAAGCCGATGCCGTAGACGGAGGTCGCCGGCTTGTAGCACACCAGCGCGTGCCGCCGCCGGAGTCGATCGTAGGCGGCGTCGAACCCGGCGAGGTCGTTCACGACTTCCGTCTCGGGGAGGCGCACCCCGGCCACGTCGGCGACCGCGGCGGCGAGGTGCGCCTTGTGGTTGATGAGGCGGATCGTCGCGGCGTCGCCCGCCGCACACACCGACGTCCCGAGCGCCGCGAACCGGTCGCGCGCGGCGACGACCGGGAGGACGTTGCGCCCCGGGAAGAACAGCGTGACCGCGTGCCGGGTGGCGACGTCCAGGCAGTGCGCGACGTACTCGTCCGCCGGGAGGTCGTCGGGTTCGACCTCGAACTCGTCGGCGGCGTGGCGGCCGGGGTAGCGCGGGCGCGGGTGCGTGCCCGGGTGCGTGCCCAGCACGCGGAACTCGTCCGGCCGCCGCTCGCGGTGGAGGCGGGCGAGGACTTCCCAGGTGTTGCCGAGGTACTTGTTGAACCAGACGGTGGGCGGCGGCATGGGGCCGATCGTACCGTCGCGCGCCGGGGCGTCAACCGGAACCGCGGGCGCCCGACCGGGCGCTCGCGTTCCGCCCGCCGGGCTGGTACGGTACCACAGCCCGACCTTGCCCCGGAGGCCGACGATGTCTTCCCGCTGTCGTTCGCTTACCGCCGCCGCCGGCGGGGCCGTGCTCGCCTGGTGCGCGGCGGCCGTGCTCGCCCAGCCGCCCCAGCCCGGGACGCCGATCCGACCGCAGATCGACCCCGAGCCGTTCTCGGCGTTCCCCGAACTGGCCGCGCCCCGGCCGAACAACCCCGACCCGAAACAGTCGGTGGACGACGTGCTGACGGCCCCGATCGCCCGGCTGGCGGCGGCGGTCGCCGCAGCCGAGCGGAAGGACGCGACCACCCTCCAGAAGGTACGGGTTGCACAGGTCAAACAGGGGCTTCAGTACCTGGAGCGGACGCGGGCGCGGGTCAAGATCGGGGCGTTCAACGCCGGCGACTTCAACGACTTCCTGCGGATGTCCGTCGCCACCTTCCAGGCCGCCGCCAGGCTCACCGACGACCCGGCCGAGAAACTCCTCTGGCTCGAAGACGAGGTCCGCGTCCTGCGCGCGGTGGAGCAGTACACGCTCAACCGCGTCGAGGCGGGGGCCGAACCGCCGCACAACCTGAACGCCGCCCGGTTCACCCGGCTCGGGGCGGAGGCCGATCTGCTGCTGGCGCGGGAGGCCGCCCGCCGCGCGAAGTGACCGCGCCCCGGCCGCGGCGCGTCGCCGTTCACCTTTCGAAACACGTGCCGTATCGTTCCACCAACCCCTCGCCCGTCCGTCCCCCGGCTCGCTCACGACGTGCCGCGCCCGCCGCGCGGCCGAGGACTTCGTTCATGCCGCTCCCGACCCGCGGTCGGATCGCTCGCGCCACGCCC
Organism: bacterium; assembly: GCA_017308215.1. GTDB lineage: Bacteria > Planctomycetota > Planctomycetia > Gemmatales > Gemmataceae > Urbifossiella. The sequence goes on from JAFKFQ010000218.1 coordinate 12,796, forward strand.
ACGCTCCAACAGCTCGAACCGCGCGACGTGCCGGCGCTGCTCGGTAACAGCCTGTTCCCCGCCGACAACCCGTGGAACCAGCGGATCACCGCCGCGCCCGTCGCCGCCAACTCGGCGGCGGTGATGGACTCGATCGTCACCACGTTCGGCAACAGCCGCATCCACCCGGACTTCGGCGAGGACGGACGCAGCGCCGGGACGGACCTGTACGGCATCCCGTACAACGTGGTCCGCGGCAACAGCGCCCCGAAGATCAACGTCGTCATCGACGCCTACCCCGGCCAGAGCGACATCGTCCCCGTCCCGATGCCGGCGAACCCGGTCCTGGAGGGCGACTTCCAGACCGGCCCGCGCGTCGGGGTGGACAACCGCGGCGACTCGCACCTCATCATCTACGACGTCGACAACCAGATTGGGTACGAGTTCTACCGGGCGTCGCGCCCGAGCGAGAACACCGACGGCCGGTGGCACGCCGACCAGCAATCGGTGTGGGACATGCGGGCCAACACATTCCGCCCGCTGACGTGGACGAGCGCCGACGCCGCCGGGCTGGCGATCCTGCCGGGGCTGGTGCGGCCGGACGAGGTCCAGCAGGGAGTCATTACCCACGCCATCCGGTTCACGCTTACCAACAGCGTGATCCTCAACCAGTTCATCTACCCGGCGTCGCACACCGCCAACCCGGGGAACACGGACGCCTCGATCCAGCCGGCGATGGGCTCGCGGTTCCGCCTCAAAGCCGGCGTGGACATCTCGGGGCTGAGCCCGCAGGCGCGGGTGATCGCCCAGGCGATGAAAGACTACGGGCTGATCCTCGCCGACAACGGCAGCAACTTCTACTTCTCGGGCGCCAGCTACGCGGTGGACGCCGACAACGCCTTCACGCTGACCTACGACGACGACGACATCCAGAGCACCACGCGCGGGCTGAAGAGCCTCCGCTACGCCGACTTCGAGATGGTAGACCTGACGCCGGCGGTCACCGGGCTGAGCGCCCCGAACGGCGCCGCCGGCGACACGGTCACGGTCACCGGTCGCAACTTCGGCGGGGCGGCGGGTCAACTGTCGGTGCTGTTCGGCACCACCCCCGGGACGAACGTGACGATCCTCTCCGACACGCAGCTCACGGTCCGCGTGCCCGCCGGGAGCGGCACGGTGGACGTGCGGGTGAAGTCCGGGAGGGACGCCACCGGCGTGCCGCAGAACGTCAACAACCCGGTTTTCGGCTACGGCGTCTCCGCGGTCACGACGGCCGACCGCTTCACCTACGGCACGAGCCCGCCACCCCCGCTTCCACCGCCGCCGGGTTCACCGCCCCCACCGCCGAGCGTCCCGCTGCCCGGTTCGCCGCCCTCTCCGCCAGCGCCGCCGGGCTCACCGCCCGCTCCGCCGGCGCCCGGCCGGGTGCGGGAGTTCGCGGCGGGGAGCGACCGTGGGTTCGGCAGCGTCCAGCTCTACAACCCGGACGGCTCGCTGCGCTTCACCGCAGCGCCGTTCGGCCCCACCTTCGCCGGCGGGGTGCGCACGGTCGCCGCCGACTTCAACCGCGACGGCGTCGCCGACCTCGTGGCCGGCACCGGCCCCGGCGGGCCGACGCGCGTGGTGATCCTCGACGGCGTGACGCAGGACGTCCTGT
>JAFKFQ010000219.1 GCA_017308215.1 bacterium
GGGGACAGAGGGGCGCAGTTTCCCCAGCGGGATCACCGCGGCGGGGCCGCGGGTCGCCAATGGCAGGGTCGCCGCCTCCCGGGCCAGGTTGCATCACGGGCACGGGGCACCAGTGCCGAAACGGCCGCGGACCCGCGCCGGCGGCGCCATGGTAAACCGCCCCGACCCGGCGGGAAACACCCGGCCCGACCGCCCCCAGTTCACGGCAGGTCGGGGGCCGCGAGCGGCCGCGGGAGTTACATCCGTTCTTTCGGCGACAAGAGGGGTGCGTGGATCGGAATCGGGCGAACGCCCTGAAGTGGCTCCGGTCGCTGTCGGACAGCGAGTTGGTGGATGCTTTCTACGAGGCCCTGGGCGGCCGCCCAGGGCCGGACGAGCGGCCGGGCGCGTGTGAGTCTCGGCTGGCGTTGATCCACGCCATGCGGGAGCGCGCGGCCGATGGGTGGGGCGGGTGGTCCGTCGAGCTCGTTTGCCCGTCCCCGGGATTTGCCCCGGGGTCGCCGCTCTGCCAGGCCGGCACGCACTGCGGGTTTCCGACGACCAGCAGTGGCAAGCACTCTCGATGCCCGTTCTGCGGCGGGGACGTGCACGGCAGCTGATGAGGCCGAACCCCACGCTGCAGCAGACCGCGGCCTCGCCATCAGCAGGTGACGCATGATCGGTCGGCGCCGGTCGTGCGGGCTGGGTAGGACACGGCCCCCGCGGCGAGTCTGCCGGCGGCGGGATACGCCCGGCTCGGGCCGGGACGGGTGGTATACTCCGGCGGGGTGCGGCCCCGATCGCCCGCGGGGCCGGCCGACTACCGGAAGGGGTGGGTGGATGCTCCCGACGCTGGCCCTCGCGCTCGGCCTGGCCCCGGGCGTGGACGTGTTCGGCGGGGCCCGGCGCGACCCCACCGGGCCGGCGGCGTACCCGCCGGTGTACGTCCCGGCGGAGGCCCCGTACGGGTACGTCTACCGGCCCGCGTATGACCTCAACATGGTGCCTCGCCCGCCGGCCGAAGCGTACCGTCCGCAGCCCGGCGACGTGCTGCTGCTGAGCGACCCCGACCCCCTCTTCGACACGCTCTATGTCCTGTCCCGGACCGGGAAGCCGGGGCACACGGGGGTGGTCGTCCGGATGCCGGACGGCCGGCCGGGGCTGCTCGAGGCGGGGTTCAGCTTCACCCCGTTCACCCGGCTCACCCCGCTGGAGTACACGGCCAACCTCTACGCCGGGTGGGTGTGGGTCCGGCCCCGCCGGGCGCCGCTCACCCGGCGGGGAGTACAACCTGGCGCGGTTCGCCGCCCAGATCACGTTCTTCCGTTCGCGGGCCCCGGTCATCACCCGGTTCGCCGGGAAGCCGGTCGGCCCCGGGCAGAGGTACACGTGCGTGCAGATCGTCGTGGAGGCGCTCGTGTACGCCGGGCTGGTGGACGCGGCGACCGCCCGGCCGGCGGCGACCCACGCCCAGGACCTGTTCTACGACCGGTCGCGGAACCCCTACATCGACCGGCACCCGCCATTGGCCGGGCGGGAGTGGGGTGCCCCGCAGCTGTGGACGCCAATCCCCGGCACCGCCCTCCGCGGGAGCAGCCGGCCGAGGCCGCCGGCCCCGTGGCCTGGCCCCGGTGGGGCGTATGTGTACACCCCGGCCCCGCTGAGCGGGCCGCAGGTGCCGATCCCCGCCGTCACCGGGTACGCGCCGCCCGACCCTCGGCCGATCGCCCCGCTGGAGGCCGACCCGCCGCGGATCGGCTACTTCGACCGGCCGTACCGGCTCCTGTCCCGCCGCCGCTGAGCCCGAAGGCCGCGGACCGGGGCGACGCGTACGAGGACGAGGAGGAGCCCGAGAGCCACCGGCCGGCGAAGCCCCAGGCGAAGAAGTCGCACCAGCCGTCGCTCGACCTGGACCAGGAGAAGGTCGAGGCCAGCCTGCGGGACGTGCCGGCGCTTGTCGGGCGAACAACGGGGGCGGTGCGGTCGCGGCGAACGGGCCGCGGCATCCCGACGTTCCGAGACCGGTGCTGCCGGTCGCCAGTGACAGCGAAGTGAGCACGGCGGCGAAGGTGCCGTCGGTGCCGCGCGGGGCCGGCGCCCCGAAGCGGCTGCCGCCGGTGGGCAGCTGAGCCGGGTCAGTCACCCGAGGGCGGGGGTGCCGGCGGCGTGAACGGCACGGCCGGCGCCGGCTCGGTGAGCGGGACCGGTGACCGCCTCCGACCCGCGGGAGGCGAAGTGGTGAGTTCCGACGGAGTGGCCGTGCCCGGGGCCGGCTCGGTGTACGGCACGTACTCGTTCCGGCTCCGGGGAGTCGACTCGTCCGGGGTGCCCCGGCCGCCGCCCGCGGGCCGCACGATCCTCGGCCCCGTCGGCAACTCCGAGGTTGCCGGGCCGGACGGCCGCGTCGCGCCGTGCCCGAGCTTCTCCAGCGTCCCGGTGTAGTCCTCCAGCCGTCGCCGGACCTCCGCCACCACCTCCGCCTCGCGCTTCGCCAGCGCGGCCTTCTGGGCCTGCATCCCCTTCAACTCCGCCACCAGGGTGTCGAGCGGCGTGTCGCCCACCGGTACCGAGGGCGCCACGAGCTGCGGGCTCGACGTGGGCGCGGGGCTCGTCTGTGCGACGGGTGAGGCCCGGGACGACTCGTACACCGGCTGCTTGGTCAGCACGACGGGGGCCGGCTGGGCCGATTCGTACACGCGCACCGGTTCGGCTCGCGGAGGTTGGGTCTGGGCGTAAGCCACCACGCCGGCGACGGCGGCGGCGAGCAGGGCCAGGGCGGGCAGGATGCGGGATCGCACGGGCCACCTCCTCGAGCGGGAGACGGAGCGTAGCCGGACGGCCGTGCGGGCGTCAATGCCGCTGCCCACCGGCTTCCCGGCCGGCCGCCGGTCCCTCGCCCGCCACGGCTCCAGCTTCGCCAGGATCTCGTCGGCCCGCATGGTTCCGCCCTCGCCCGTCGCGTGGACCACCGCCGGGGCGCGGGCCGCCCCGACTACAATCACCCACGACCTGTACCACACCGCTCCGGGGCACACCAGTGGGCGACCCGCACGCCTTTGCGGCCGACGTCTTTCACACCGTCTGCGACCGACTCGCCGAGAGGGCCGCCGACCTGTACCACCTGGTCGCGGCCGACGCCCCGTTCGGCGGGTGGCTGGAGGGGGAGGCGTTCCTGGCGTGCCGGGGGCGGCAGGCCGCCTCCGGGTGGTGCGAGGTGGCGGCCCGGCCGACGTACGGCAGCGAGGGGGTGACGGTCGCCGCCGGCCGGGCTGCGGCGGACCGCGGTGCCCTGCGGGTCGGCGGGTCCGGCGAGCCGGGCGACCACCGCTGGCTGTTCGCCGAGGTCGTGCTGCTGCTCGACGGGGACGGCCGGCTCGGCGACTGGCGGGCGCGGACGGAGGCGGCCGCCGCCCGGCTGCTGCGGCTCGGGTGGAAGCGGTCGGCCGCGGTGCTGATCGTCGTGGCCGCCGGCCGGGGCGACGTGGCGGCCGACTGGGCGGACGACCTGGCCGGGCTGCCGGCGTGGCACCGGCCGGCGCTGGCCGACCCGGTCGTGCTGGGGCTGCCGGGCGGCGGGTCGGTGGCCGTGCGGGCGGCCGACGTGAAGCGCGACCCGGCCCACACGCTCACGTCGGCCGCCGGACCGGGCTGATGGTCGGGGCACCCCGCCGGTGGCGAGCGTCCGCCGCACCCTGCCGCCCGGGTTGTGCGTCACCGCGACTTCCGCTTTCCGCGCGCCTTCGGGGGCATCGGGGGGTCGAGGATCACGACCGGCCGGGGGTGGAACTCGCGGAAGCCCGCCTCTTCCTTCTCGGCGACGGCCCGGTGGTACGCGGCGACGGCCCGGGCGCGGTCCCGGTACTCCCGGTCCCGGGCCTCCCCCACCGACTCCCGCCAGTCCGCCCGGACCTTCCCGAACCGCGTGCGGACGGCGTCCCCGTCGAGCGCGACGACCCAGAACATGCCGTCGGCCACGAGCACCCGGCGGGTGAGCGACCGCCCGGTCTCGGCGAACCCGTCGGCGAGCTTCGCCGCCACCGCCGCCTCGAACTCGGCGTGGCGCGTCAGAACGTGCTCGACCACTCGGCCCCCGTCCGTGACCCGGTGGCCGAAGCCGGCGGGCTGGTCGAGGAAGATCAGCTTGCACGTGTACGGCGGGTCGCCGCCGACCAGTTCGCGGACCAGCACGATGCGCCCTTTCCGCCGGGGTTCACCGACCGCCGGCCGGTTACCGCCCCCGGCCCTCTCGGGTGAGTCTATCGAGCCGGTCCTCGCGCTTCCGGTCGGTCTCTTCCGCCTCTGGAGGGCGTCGATCCTCTCCCGGAGCCTCACCGCGTCCGCCCCCGCGGCCCCGAGCGGTACGGGGCGCACCGTCTTCGCGCGTGCCAACCGACGCCGCTGTCCGAAGCGGCGGCTCTGGTGGTGAGGCGCCTTGAACCTCGCACCTGCCAGCCTGTACACTGCTGGATCGGGTCGCCGCCTGGGTTGCAAACCGGGCGGCTCGCGGTCGGCCGTCCGGGGTGACGCACTCACCACCCCGGCGGCCGACCGGCCCGTGCCGTGAGTGCAACCATGTCTTCACCCCGTTCCATTCAGGATCAGGCACGTCTGCTGCGCGAGTACTGTGACCTTGCGATGAAAACGCAAGAGTTCGCACTCGTCTTAGGGTCTGACCGTGACCCCTCCTCGCTGGGTGAAGCAGAAGCATATGCTCTTCGTCGCCAACGCGCCGCAGTCTGGGATCAGCGGACGGAACTGAATACTCGGCTCTGCGCCGTGTACGACTTGCTCTCTTCGGATGCGCCTCTGGACCACAACTCGGACCGGTGGCACGAGCAGCTGAGGCGACTCAAGTACGTCCTCTACCGGGGCTTGATGCTTGAGCCAGGTGGCTGTTCCGCATGGGTACCCGAGTTCAGCGCCTCATTCGAGCCGATCTACCAAATCCAACTGAGGGTCGTTGCGGCTGCGAACGCCGCTGAGAGGGGTGACCGCGAGGGGAAGGACATTCTTCCAGCGCCCGCACCGCCGCAGGGCCGGTACGCCAAGGTGCGTACCTTCGCGACCGAGTGGAAGATCAAAGGTGACGAGTTGCTCGTCCTACAGGCGCTTTGGGACAACGATGGCGGAGTTCGGCTGGTCGACTTCGGGCAGGTTGAAGGGCTCGACTGGGGCGGCGATCTTGAGCACAACGCCAAGAAGTTCGCCGGCGTGATGCGGCGGATACAGGAACAGAAAGCGGATGGGAAGTTGACCGCGAAGTCGAAAGCGTGGAAGAGAACTGGCTGGCGCCTTGGTCGGTTCGACAACAAGGCCGTGCTCGAACTCGTGAAGCAGTCGTCAACTTCTCGGACTTGACCGACGGTCGCCCGCCGGTCTAATCTCGGCGAGCTCCCCCGACCCCCGGGCGGGCCTCCCCCGGGGAGTCGGCCGATGCAGGTCGTTCGCTTCCAGAAGGACTACGCGGCGAAGGTCATGAGCGCCCTGAACGTGGGGCTCTCGATCCCAGCCCCGCCCGAGGGGTGGACCGAGGACGCGCTGATGACCCTCGCCGGGGCCGTCCACGCCGAACTGCACAGGAGGCCGAAGCACACGTGGGCGATGGCCGGCGCGGCTGCCGAGCGGCACATGCGGGGCGGGCCGCCCGACACCCGAGAGCACGACGAGACAGCCCGCCAGGGCGACATCTTCCTCGGAACCGACTTCGTGGCGACTGCCTGCGACGACCTGGCCGCTGGCCAGTTCGAGGGGCGGTACACCCCGGAGTTCACCGCCGCGATCTACTGCGACGCCGAGGACCGGAACAACGTGGTGCCCGTGGCCGGGATGATGATGGGGATCACCCCCGCGATCCACCGGGCCGAGCCGCCGGCGCTGCCGCCCCCCGAGCCGACGAAGCCGAAGCGGCGCGGGAAGGGCGCGGCGTGAGCCGGCCCCGACGACCAGCCCGACCAAGCTCACGGCGGCGGTCCCGGCGCACCCCGCGGACACCTCCCCGGCTGTCGCCGAGTGGATGGGGTCCAGGCGGCTGCGCCCGGCCGTTAGCCCAGGTGGGATGGGCGGCGACACCAAACGGGCTCAGCCCCCGGTGAAGACGTTGGACGGCTCGCGCGGCCCGACGCCAACGACGTAGTTGACAAAGTGGAACACCGCCGGGGCCACCAGGATTAGGCTGTCGAACCGGTCCAGCAGGCCGCCGTGCCCGGGGATCAGGGTGCCAAAGTCCTTGAGCCCCAGGTCCCGCTTGAGCGACGACAGCGTCAGGTCGCCGAGCAGGCCGACGACCCCGATGATGACGCCCAGCGTGGTCAGGTATCGGAGCTCCTGGGCCGCCGTCACCCCGAAGCGGTCGCGGGCCTCGGCCGGGAAGATGAACAGCCCGACCCCCACCACGAGGAGGGTCGTCAGCGCCGCCCCGCCGACCGCCCCCTCCACGGTCTTCTTGGGGCTGGTGTTCGGGGCCAGCGGGTGCCGGCCGACCGCCTTGCCCACCGCGAACGCGAACACGTCGTTCATCTCCACGGCGAGGATTACCAGGATCATTACGGGCCGGTAGTTCGGGTCGTTGGCGAGGTAGCCCAGGTGGCCCAGTGCCGTCCCGAACAGCAGGAAGCCCAGCGCTCCCAGCGCGACCCGCTGGATGTACCCCTTCGGCCGGTCGGCCAGGACGGCGACGGCGGCGAGCAGGGACACCGTCAGCGGCGTCAGGGCGACGAACAGGCGGTACCAGTGGTCGAGCGCCGCCAGGGTGACGGCGACGATCCCGGTGACGACGACGAGGCCGATCGCCCGCTCCCGCGACAGGCCGGTGGCCCGGGCGTACTCGCGGTAGCAGAAGAGGCTGAGCAGCCCGACCCCGGCGATCGTCCAGGCGGCCCCGAGCAGGATCGGGACGAGCAGCAGCGGGCACAGGACAAGCCACGAATAATAGCGCCGGAGCAGTTCGGCGCGGAGGGGCGCGTCGACACGCCCGGTGCGGGTGAGGAGCCAAAAGACGGCGGGCGTGATGACCAGCAGCGCGACGAGCCCGGCGGTCACCGCGGCGGTGACGGGGTGGTCGAAGGCGTGCTCGTAGCCGAACAGCCGTTCGTGCGCGGCGGTGCTCATGCGGTCGGCTCGCGGAGGGCGTCGCGGATCAGAACCAGCCGGCGGGCTGCCGTCACGGCACCGCCCACCGCGACCGCCAGAAGGGCGAGGGCGGGCGGGGTAAGGCCGACCTCGGGGAGCGGGGCGGTGGACGAGTCCGGGGCGGCGGCCGCGCAGAAGCAGAAGGCGGTCACCAGCCACATCCGCTGTGGCTTGGCCATCGGCCCGCTGTAGAACTGCGGCGCGCCGGAGGCCTTGCCCACCGCCCGGACGTACGCGGTGAAGACGGCCATCAGCGCCGCCAGGTAACCGACCGCCGGCTCGGACCCGCGGGCGTACCCGAGCCCGATGAGGATCGCGGCGTCGGAGACGCGGTCGGGCACCTCGTTGAACAACTCCCCGAGCCGAGTCGCCCGCCCCGACTCGACGGCCACCATGCCGTCGAGCATGTTGGCGGCCAACCGGAGGGGGGCGAGCACCGCGGCGGTCAGCCAGAGGACGCGCTCCCAGCCCGGGCAGGTCGCGGTCGCCGCCAGCGTTACGCCGGCCGCGAGGGCGCAGGCCATGCCGGCGAGCGAGATGGCGTTCGGCGACACCCCGCGACGGGCGAGCCAGCCGGCGGCACGGTGCGACGCCCGCCACCGTCGGGCCGCGATCGGCCGGCGGTCGGCCGGCGTGTATGGGGCATTGGGCATCGTCATTCTTCCCATCAGGCGCATTCCGGCGACCTAGCCGAGCACACCCACCACGTTGGCTGGCGCGATCGGGGTGCCGAACGCCTCAATACGATATGTAACGTCCGAACGACGGTGATAGCGTACACCGGGTCGGGCACCGTCAACTCGCCGCCGCGCTTGAAGCGCGGCCACGAATAGGCTGGGGCGCGCAGCGAGGTGCGGGTGGCCGTGGTGCGGCCCTTCGCGACCGTGGGGAGGCGCTTGTAGACAGCGGGGTGGATCACAGTCGGGCTCAGGCGTCCATGCCGCGGGCAGGTTGGGCGGTCCCGCATCAGGAAGTGATCTCGAGGAAGCGACCGGGGTGGAGAGGGCAGACAGGCCCTCCGCCAAAAACGGTCGATATCGGCGAGGCCGCCAGCCGGCCGGGATCGCACAGAATCGGGGTGAAACGCACGCGGCCCGGGGACCATCCCTGGGCCGTTGTCACTTCTTGGGCCTCTTCGGCATCTTCGCCGGCGGCTCGTCCTCGCCCTTCACCTCGTCGCACTCCGCGAACGCGTCGGTCGAGACACCGAGCGCCTTGGCGAGCTTGACCACTGACGCCCAACTGGGGACTCGCTGCCCCTGTTCATGCCCGCGAATGCTGCTGATCGGAATGCCCGACTTGTCCGCAAGTTGTTGCTGAGTCCAACCGGCCTCGGTGCGGAGGTTCCGCAGCACGTCCGCAAACGTCGGCATCGTGGCAACCCCGGCCGGACACATGTTGTTTCTCCCTAGTTGGATACGCCCCAGACTCGTACCGGCCAGCACACCTAACAGTGCCGCCCTACGAGGTCGCCGCAAAGATTATACCGCAACCTGGGTAGTAACTGACTTGAATTACTAACCGACTTGCGTTACTACGCCTCGGCTGGGTTGGTTTGTGCCACCCGGCACCGCCGCCCGGGGGTGTTACGAGCACCCCCGGGCGACTTCCCAACCCCTGTGTGGAGGGATCGAGCCGTGACAGCGTACTGCGAACCCGACGCGACGTGCAACGTCGGCGCCCCGCCCGTCTTCACCGAGGTGCTCCCGGCCGCTCCGGGAGTGAAGCCGGCGGCGATGCGGTGGACGCCGGGCCGGGCCGTCGGGATCGGGCTGCTGTGCATCCAGAACCCGACCGGCTGGTGCAATTGCGAGTACCTCGTGGCCGAGTACCCGACCCGGTGGGACGGCCGGGCGGCCAAGTTCGCCAAGGTGGACGCCGGCAGCGACCCCGAGGCGGACGGGTACGACGTGTTCGTTGCCAACAACGGTCGGGGCTGCCGCTGCGACTGCAAGGGGTTTACCCGCTACGGCCACTGCAAGCACACGGCGGCGCTGACCGCCCTGGTGGCGAACAGCTGGCTCGACCTGCACCCCGCCAACCCGGGAGCTGACGCCGGCCACGCCGAGTACGACCAGCCCGACCCGTTCGCGTAACTGCACCTCGACGCGACCCAGGCCCGGGCACGGTGCCCGGGACTTCACCGGGAGGGTTCCACGATGACGACGCTGATCGACCCGACCGCGGGCGCCGCACCGACCGGCGCCTCCGAAGACCCCAAGCCGAGGCGCAGCCGCCGGTGCCGGCCGCCGGCCGCCGGCCGACCGCAAGGCCGCGATCGCCCGGCTCCGCCGCGAGCCCCAGGTGCCCGTCGCCGACCTGGACCGCATGCCGTTCGACCTGACCGGGTTCACCTGTTACCCGACCGCTGCCGCCATGCTCCGGTGGGGCATCGAGGGGCGGCGCGGGGTGTTCCTGGACGTCCTGTTCTGCCGCCGCCGGGTGGCGTGGGTCACGAGCGCGGAGGCGCTCGCCCGGTTCGCCGCCGACACCGAAGCCGCCTTCTGGGCCGCCTACGCCGCCGAGCGTGCGACCCCCACCACTGCCTCCGTCACGGAGACCACCCATGCCGCGTAAGCCGAAGCCTCGCCTGGTGCTGACCAACTTCGACGTCTTCCCGCTCCCCCACCGGCCCGACGGCCCGCCCGGCGTCGCCGACCACGGGTACGCCTGGGCCGACCCGGTCGAGTTGCTCCGGTGGGTCGGCCGAGCGAACGAAGCGGCGCTCGCCCTGTCGGCTGGGTTCCGGGAGATCCGGAAGCAGGCTCCGCGTCTGCCGTTCCGGATCGCAGACGTGGCTCCCGCGCTCGACCTGCGGGACGTCCAGACTGCGGCGAGCCGTCTGTTCCACCTGCTCAACGACGCCATGCCCGACGAGTGGAACGCGGCCGTGTGCGACCACGAAGAGGCGTCCGGCCGACCGCATTTCAGTCTGCCCGCGCCCAAAACCCCGGCGATGTCGAAGCCGATCACCAGCGCCCGACTGCGGCTCTTCCCCGCGGCGGCGAGAGGAGGTGTTCTGTGACCGCAACCAGGAAGCTGATGACGAAGCTGACACCTGCTCCGGTCCGGGTCCGCAACGCGACGTGCGGGAGGTGTCGGAAGCCCATGTACGTGACCGCCGGCCGGCTGCTCGTCTGTCGCGACCGGTGGTGCCAGCCCATCCCGTTCGAACTGACCCGCCGGGCCGGGGGTGCGTCGTGACCTACGCCGCGACCACCCTGACCCGCGACGACACGCTGCTGTCGCTGTACCCGCTCATGCGCCGGCTCGCCCGCGGACAGGCGCGCACGGTCCCCGACTACCACGACCTGTGCCAAGAGGCGGCCCTGTGCTTCCTGGAGAAGTGGCACACCTACGACGGGGTGCACTTCATGCTCTTCGCTCGGTGGATGGTGTCACACGCCCGCCGGCGCATCCACCGGCAGCGGCCCTGTACCGCGGCCGAAGTGCTCGTCGACGAGCCGCCGGCCCGCGACGGCGGCCCCTCACCGACCGAACGCGCCGAAGCCGACGCGGCCCGCACGGGTCGCGTCCGCCGTCTTCACGCCGCCATCGCGGCACTCCCCGCCCGGCGGCGGGAGATCGTCACTGGACGGTACGGCCTCGACGGCGGCGCCCCGCGGGTGCAGCGGGAGCTCGCCGGAGGGCTCGGCGTCACCAAACAGCGCGTCAGCCAGCTCGAAGCCGCGGCGATCCGGCAGCTCGCGGCCACCCTCGCCCACACCACCACGCAGGAGTCGAACCCATGAGCCCCCGCAAGCGCTTCCCCGAAGGCCGCCACGGCCGCCCCGAGGGCGGGTGGGGTTGCCCCCGCGCCGTCGCGTTGTGGTTCGACCGGGTGGCCGACGACCTCCGCAGCATGGCCGACGGGGTTAAGGAGTTGTCGCGGATGGCCAACTGCGACCGGTCGTCCGGGCAGACGTTCTGGGGGATGGTCGACGCCCTGTTTGGGGGGCAGTCGCTGTTCCTCTTCGAGTACGTCCTCAACTGCGCGAAGGACGTGGCCAACGAGATCCACCCGGTCAACGGAACCGAGCCTCACGCCGCATTTCCGCCGCCAGCGGCGGACGTGCCGCACCCGTGGGGCGACCCCCACCTGCACCCGATCCCGTGCCTCCACGGCCCCAAGCCGGTCTCGGTGTACCGGATGCCGTTTATGGGCGAGATAGGCAGCCAGATCAAACCGGCTGCCGCCCCCAAAACCGTGCTCGGCATCCCCATCGTCGGCGAGATCGACAGTGACGACCTCGCGCGGATGTTCAACGGGGAGACGGTGGACACGCCCGTCCTGCGGGAACTCGACCGGCGGCTGACCGGCGGACCGAAGAAGCCGGTGAAGACGCTGGCCGGCGGGCACCGGATGTAGCGGGCTATTGTGCCACCTCGGGGCCGGCAGTCGCCGGCCCCTCGCCATCGCTGGTGGGGGAATAGTGGGGAAAAGGTGGGTCGACTCACCGCGAAATCCACCGCCGCCCGCGGTTGAATGCGTTCGTCCGAGTCCCCCGAGGGCGAACCGTGGCACGCAGGCTCTACGACCCGCTCGACGTGATCCCCGAGCCGGGCACCATCCGTGAACGCCTCGTTGAAGCCGAGACGTTAGCCCAACGCCTCCGCGTCCTGCTCGACCTGTCCGAGAAACTTCACTTGCCCGTTACGACCGGTGACCAGCTCCCTGAGCCTGCGAAGAGGAAGGGGGTGGCCGTTGCGTGAAACATCGACCCCGGGGGCCGGCGACGACCGGTTCCTCATCCGCGAAGACGAGGCCGCGCGGCTGACCGGCGTGTGCGGCCGCCCCCTGAAGCGCGCCGCCGAGCGCGGCGAGGCCGTCGGCAGGCGGAAGCTCGGCCGCGCCACGGTGTACCACAAGCCGACCCTGGAAGCCTGGGCCGCGGCGCTCGGCTCCCCCGCCCCGACCACCGCCTAACAACGAACCGACCCCGGGGTGCCGCGCGAAAGACGCCCCGAGGTCGGCCGGAGTAACAACATGGTCAGTATACCCCCCGACGGGGAGGGGCGGAAGCCGCGTAAGCGGACCGTCACCGAACCATCACCTCCCGAGTCGAACCACGCCCCTGCGACCGGCACCCCGGCGGCTCCGGCCGTGGACGTGACCAAGCCGACCAACTGGGCGGAAGTTGCTGCCGGCTACGCCGCCAACCTCGCCACCCACCGCGACGCCTCGGCGGGGATCCTCGGGATCCCCGCCGAGGCGATCGACCGGCTGCCCGGGGTCGGGTTCAACCCCGCCGACGGGAACGAACCGTGCGCGACGCTCCCGGTGGTGAACGCCCCCGGGGCCGTGGTCGGGATCGCCCGCCTGTTCCGCGACGGCTCGCAGTTCATGGCGAAAGGGTCGTCCCAGGGGCTCTACCTTCCCGCCGGGTGGGACGGCGAGCCGGGGACCACGCTGGTCGTCACCGGCCCGGCCGCGGCCGCCTGCCTCACGGCCGCCGGGCTGTCCGCGGTCGGCTGGCCCGCGACGCTTGGGGGCGCCGACCTGCTCGCCAAGGTCATGCGGAAGGCCGACCGCCGGTTCCTCGTCGTCGGGGACGTGCCCGGGGCGGCGCGGGTGGCTCTGGCGAACCGAGTCAAGCGGGACATCCCCTCTGTTCCGGTCCCCGATGGGGCGGCCGACGTGCGGGCGTGGCTGACGGCCGCGGAACGGATCGGCAAGCCCTGGCCCGATCGCGGCCGGGAGCTGGTGGCGCGGCTGCTGCCGCCGGCGGTCGTCACCGAGGGGGTCGTCGGGCCGGTCGCCCCGGCCGGCGGCGACGGGTCGGACCGCCCGGCCATCGTCATCGGCCCGGACGAACACCGGGTCAACGACGAGGCGTCGGCCGCCCTGACCGCCGAGCCGGACGTGTACCAGCGCGGCGGGC
>JAFKFQ010000335.1 GCA_017308215.1 bacterium
CACGAACGGGGTGAGGAGTTGTTGCCAGTGTCGAACGGGTGCGGTGGCGTCGTTCATGACGCCCCTCCGGGGTTCCTGAAGTGCCTCAGCAACCTTCAGGATGGACCCCGGAGGGCGTCGCCCACACCTGAGAATCCTGGAAACTACTGGTTAGCGCGGCCCTGAGCCCCGCCTGCTCCGCGGATTGGGATGGGGCGATAACGGCCCGGTTCGCCGTGGGCAGCGCGGCCTTCCGCGACATCTTCGGCAACCCCTTCTGCCCTGTTTCCTTCGCCCCCTCGTGGCGCACCGAGGCCGTCGTGGCACTGGCCCGCGGCATCTACGAGGAGCGGGCGTGGGACCGGATGAACGTCCTAGTCCTACAGCCGTAGTTGCTACAATTTCCTCGCCAAGGGGTTCCGGCGAGGGCGAGCCATGTCAGGACGGCCGACGGCGGAGCACGTGGCAGGTTGGGCCGATGAGGTGGCGGTCGTCGGCGAGCGGCTCGGACGGCACTTCGCCCGGTCCGAGCCACGCCGGCGGGCCATCGGATACGTCCGCGGTCTGCTGAGCGACGCCGAGCGGAAGAACGGGTGGCAACTGGCCGAGCACCTCGGCGACCCGACCCCGGACGGGGTTCAGCATCTACTCGCCCGGGCCGACTGGGACGCCGACGCCGTCCGCGATGACCTGACCCGGTACGTGGCCGACCACCTGGGCGCCCCGGGCGGGGTTCTGATCGTGGACGAGACCGGGTTCCTGAAGAAGGGGACCAAGTCGTGCGGGGTGGCCCGTCAGTACTCCGGAACCGCCGGTCGGATCGAGAACTGCCAGGTCGGGGTGTTCCTCGGATACGCGACATCGAAGGGCCGAGCCCTGATCGATCGCGCGTTGTACCTGCCGAAGGAGTGGGCGACGGCTGCCGCCCGGCGGGACGCGGCCGGGGTGCCGGAGGATATCGAGTTCGCCACCAAGTTGGTCCTGGCCCGGCGGATGGTCGAGCGGGCGGTGGCCGCCGGAGTGCCGGCGGGGTGGGTGACGGCCGACGCCGTGTACGGGTCGGACTACCGCTTCCGGATCGCCCTGGAAAACCAGGGGCTCGGCTACGTGGCCGGGGTGCGGTCCGACTTCGCCGTCGTCTCTGGGTTCCGCCAGGCGCGGGCCAAGGCTCTGCTCGCCGAGGTTCCGGACGACGGTTGGCATCGGCTCAGTTGCGGGGACGGGGCGAAGGGGCCGCGGGAGTACGACTGGGCCGTGCTGCGGACCAACAGCCCGGAGCCGGAGACCTACGCCCGGTGGCTGCTGATCCGCCGCAGCGTGACGGCCCCCGAGGACGTCGCCTACTTCGCGTGCGGCGGTCCGCCGGGAACGACGCCGGGGGAGTTGGTCCGCGTCGCCGGGATGAGGTGGGCGATCGAGGAATGCTTTGAACTCGCCAAGGGGGACTGCGGGCTGGATGAATACGAGGTGCGGAGTTGGGTCGGGTGGCACCGGCACGTGACCCTGAGCCTGTTCGCCCTGGCGGTGGTGGCGGTGATCCGGTCGCGGGTACCAGCCCCTCGGCGAAAAGGGGGGGCGAGGAGTTGGTCCGGGTGAGCGTCCCCGAGGTGCGGAAGCTGTTGCTCAGGCTGGCCTGGGCCGCGGTGCCGCCGGCGGAGCGAACCCTGGCGTGGTCCGAGTGGCGGCGGGCGCACCAGTACCGCGCCCGCAAGGCCCACTACAAGAAACGCAGGGCCAGACCGCCCGAAGGATAGCTACGGCTGTAGGACTAGGGCGTGTGGACAGAACCCGTCGCCTCGTTTCTCCCCTCCAACTGCCTGGAGGGAGGCGAGATGCGGCGACATGCGATCAGCGACGCGGACTGGGGGCGGGTCAAGGATCTGCTCCCGGGCCGGGGGCCGAAGGCGGACAACCGCC
>JAFKFQ010000336.1 GCA_017308215.1 bacterium
CCCGACCGGCCGCGGCAGCCGCCCGCCGCGGGCCAGCTGAACGGCGTCGGCCACCTCGTCGAGCACGCGCATCGGAAGCCCCCGCGAATCGGTTCCTACTTCGCCTTCCGCTTCAACACCAGCAGTTGCAGTTTGTTCTCCGGTGCCGTCTTGAACGCGGTGGGCCGCACGCCGTCAGCGCCCGCCAGGCAGATTTCCCACTCGTCGCCGGTGACCCGGTAGATACCGGGCGTGGTTTTTTGGTCCTTGGCGACGAGGTCGATCTGGGCCGGCATCTTCCCGGGGTGAAGCGTCAGCCGGGCAGGGTCGCTCGGGTCGGCGGCCGGGATGAACTGATCGTCCTTGACGGCGAACCAAATCTTCGCCTGTTCGGCCGGGTATACCTTCCCCGCTTTCTCGGCGCGGATCAATTGCCACTCGCCCTGGAGTCGGGCGAATTCTTTCTTGGTCGCGTCATCGGCGCCGGACGGTCCGGCGGACCCGAGCATCAACGCCGCCGCCCCGACCGCCACGCACACCGCACGCATCAGACCGCCCCTCCGGTAATGGGAACCGCTCGCCGCGCGGCGGCCGGCTCAGAACGCCGCCCGGTATACGTCCAGAATCTCGTCGGCCGACTGCGGCGTGCGCGGGTTCACGCGCATCAGCCGCTTGATCGCGTACGCCTTCTCCGCGAAGCCGGGGAGCATCGCCTCCGTTACGCCCACGTCGCGCAGGCGGGTCGGGATGCCGATGTCCGCTCGCAGCTTCGTCACCATCGCCACCGCGCGGACCGCCGCGTCGTCGGCCGACTCGTCCTCGTCCGGGGCGCCGAGCAGCGCCGGGAGCTTCGCCAGCGCCCGCGTCGCCGCGGGGCGGTTGAACTCCATCACGAACGGCAGGAGCAGCCCGTTCCCGGCGCCGTGCGAGATGTGGACGGCACCGCCCACCGGGTACTCCATCGCGTGGACCAGCGCCACCCCGGCGTTCGAGAACGCCAGCCCGCCGAGCGTCCCCGCCAGCGCCATCCCGTCCCGCGCCTCCAGGTCGTCCCCGTTCGCCACGGCGCGGCGCAGGAACTTCCCGACCAGCGTGATCGCCTCCCGCGCCATCACGTCGGCCATCGGGTTCTTCCCCTGGTACACGCTCCGCTCGCCGCTCGGCAGCGGGAAGTCGTCGTTGTCGATGGCGGTGAACGCCTCGATCGCGTGCGTGAGCGCGTCGATGCCGCTGTCGGCGGTCACCTTCGGCGGGCACGACACGCTGAGGAGCGGGTCCACGACCGCCACGTCCGGCCGCAGAAATGGACTGAGGCAGCTCACCTTGATCTGCCGCGCCGTGTCGGTGAACACGGCCGCCGCCGACACCTCGGAGCCGGTGCCCGCGGTGGTGGGCACGCAGATCATCGGCAGGACCGGGCCGAGGACGCGGCAGTCGCCGGTGTAGTCGGTCGGGTCGCCGCCGTGCGCGAGCACCAGCGCGACGAGCTTCGCCGTGTCCATGTTCGACCCACCGCCGAGGCCGAGGACCGCGTCGGGCGCGAACGCCCGCGCCTTCGCCGCCGCCGCCCGCACCACCTCCGCCGACGGCTCCGGGTGCTCGACCAGGAACGTCTCGACGCCGAGCCCGGCGGCGGCCATCGGGTTCGTGACCGTCGCCAGCGTGCCGACCTTCTGGAGGGTCGGGTCGGCGACGACGAACACCCGCCCGGCGGCGAGCCCCTTCGCCACGTCGGTGAGGTGTGCCGCGGACCCGCGGCCGAATACCAGGCTGCCGGCCGACTGGAAGGGCCAGGGACGCATGGGCAGGATTCGTGAGTCAGGATTCGGGATTCGGGGAAGGCCGGTCCCCGCGGGTGGGGCTAGTATACCGGGGGTCGTGCCGCGTTCGGTTCTTCCCGGAATCCCGAATCCTGAC
>JAFKFQ010000220.1 GCA_017308215.1 bacterium
GCTCGAACGCCCGCCGCACGCTCGCGTCGTGGGCGTCGAACGCGGGGCCGGTCCCGACCGGCTCGAACCGGCGGCTCAGGCCGCGGAGGAGCCCGTGGCGGTCGGCCAGGCGCGCGGCCGGGAGCTCGGCCGGCGGGGTGAGCGCATCGACCCGGAACCGCGCGTCGGCCGGGTCGCAGTGGATCAACCAGGGGTCGTACTTGCGGCCGAGCAGCCCCGCGTCCTGGCCCGGCCAGGGGAAGTTGCCGTCGTTCCAGATGTGCTCGGGCAGCGTGACCGCCGACGGGAGCTGCCCGGCCGCCGGGCGCAGGTAGCGGATCATCGCACCGACCGACGGCCAGTTGTTCGGCGGCTTCGGGGCCGCGCTCTCGACGTTGGGCGGCGCGTGCGGGATGCCCGTGAGCATCTGGTAGCCGCTCGACGAGTGCGCGTTGTCGTTGGTGACGACCGCGCGCAGCACCGCGACCTTGTCCGTGAGCTTCGCGGTTTCCGGCATCAGCTCGCCGACCCGCAGCCCGACGGTCCGGGTCGCGATGGTGCCGAACGGCCCCCGGACCTCGGCCGGCGCGTCCGGCTTCGGGTCCCAGGTGTCGTGCTGGGACGGCCCGCCGAGCAGCCCGAAGATGATGACCGACTTCGCCTTCGCCGGACTGGCGGAAGGCGTCGCTCGCGCCCGGCGGGCAAGCAGTTGTGGGAGCGTGAGCCCCCCGAGGCCGATCGCGCCGGCGCGCACCCACTCGCGGCGGGTGATTGGCTCGCGCGGGTCGGCGGTGGGGGTGGCGAGTCGGAGCATCACGAGTGACCGGAGAGGGCGGCGTGCGGCGGGAGGTATTATTCGACCTGATTCGCTCAGGCGGTGCAACGGGTCGCACGAGAAGTTCACCGCGGCGGTCGGCGAGCCGACCACCGCCGGGAGCCGTGCCACGCGGATCAGCCGGTTCGGGTGGTGGGTGCGGGTCGAGGGCGATCTCTCCGACAGCGCCCAGACCCCGGTGGGCGGCGGGGCCGATCGTGTTGGTACGGAGTCGTGCCGCATGCGCCCGGGTGTCCGTGGTGAGTTCGGCGGCATCTCCCGGCAAATCGCGTTCGGTTCAGCCTGATCTCGCTCCCAGCCGACACCTGCCACACTCCGCGACGTCCGGAGCGGCAAGGTGGTGTCGACGCGGCCGGGACAAGGCGAGAGCTGGGCCGGAGTGTGGACGACGAAGGAGCGGGGGTACGTCCTGCTCTCCTCGCCCGCCCCGCACGATAAGGAATTCCTCTACGCCGGCACACTCCCGGTCGGTCCCGACGACGCGGACGACTGGAAGGAAGTCGGGCCGACCGGTGATGTCTTGCCAGAGGCGTCGCGGCGGCCGAGTCGGCCGAAAGGCGCCGCCCCGGGCGTGGCGGCCGAGGTCCACCCCGACGGGACCTACCTGGCCCTGTACCTCGCCGCGCCGGTCCGCCAGAACGGTGTGCTGCTGGGGCACGGGCTCATGTCCGACGTCAGCCTGAAGTTGGTCCCCGGCGGCCGTGTCGAGGTTCCTCATCACGTCACCCGGCTCCGGTTCTCCCCGGACGGGCGACTCTTGGCGAGTAGCGACACGGGCAGGAGGGTCAAGCTCTGGCGGGTGGCCGAGAAGGACGCGGGCTGGAAGGAACAGCTCACGGTCCAGGCCACGGACAAGGCGGTGTACGACGTCGCGTTCCGCCCGGACGGGAAGATGTTCACGTTCATCACGGACGAGAACGACAAGCCGAACGTTCTTCTCGCAGACACGACCACCGGCAAGGTGCTCGGTTCGTTCCGCGCCAGGAACCGTCCGATGTTGGTGGCCTTCTCACCGGACGGGAAGTCGCTGGCAACCAGCAGCCCCTTGGGCAGGCTCGACGTGTGGGACGTCGAGCAGGTACTGCCAGCCCAGAAGAAGTAGTGCCGTGTCCGACGAGCTGCTGAACTTCGAGCAACACTGCCGCCGGCGCCACTCGGACGCCGACCTTTTCGGGCGGTGGTAGGGCCAACGACCGGTCCGCCACACTCCGCCGACACTCCGCGTTTTTTGCGCGACTCTTCCCCATCGGCCGTACAGCTACCGACATGACCGGTCCCCGCCCGACCGAACTTCTCCGGCACCTCGCCGCCAAGTCGGCATCAGACCGGGAGTTACTGGGGCGGTTCACCGCGGCCCATGACGGGGATGCCTTCGCCGAACTGGTCCGGCGTCACGGCCCGGCCGTCCTCGCCGCGTGCCGGCGTGGGGTCCGCCATTTCCAAGACGCCGAAAACGCGTTCCAAGCAGTGTTCCTGATTCTGGCGCGGCGGGCCGAAGGTGTTCAGCGCCCCGAGCTGCTCGGGAACTGGCTGTACCGGGTGGCCGTGCACGTCGCCCAGAACGCGAGGCGGGCGACCGCACGAAGACGGCGGCGCGAGGTTCTAGCCGTGAACGTCCCCGAGCCGGTCGCGCCAACCGCCCCTGCTCCAGACGAACTCGGTCCCGTGCTGGACGAGGAGCTGAGTTCGCTCGCGGCCATCCACCGCGACGCCGTCGTCCTGTGCGACCTCCGGGGCGTTTCACGGGCCGACGCGGGCATTCGCCCCGAGGGCGGTGGTGGCGCGGGACACAACGGGGTGATCGCTGCCGGGGTCGGGGAGGCGAGGGGGCCTCGACCCGACGCCGGCAGGGCTCCGAGGGCGAACACGGAGCCGCTGAGTTGGTGCCCCGGCTGTCGGGCGTACAGCCGGGGCGAGTCGCTGTGCCGCGGGCGATGTTGGGCGATGGGCGAGCGGCTGGCGACGATCGGTATTAAGCACGACCGGTGCCGCTTGGGAAGCAAGACTCCCAGTTTATCACAACCTCCTCGAACAAAAGATGTTCTGCCGATTTCCTGCCCGGCCGCAGTTCAACAACGCAACCGGACGCTGTCAGAAACCCCGACAACTCGGCGGTCGTAACCCAAAGAATCGACACCTGGTTTTGACTTCCCCCCACGCGGCGCTGTATAGTTCCTTCCGACCGGCCGCGGCTTGATCACATCGCACGTCCTCCCCCTTCCGCAGAGCAACCGAACACACAACAACCTCCCACCTCGGGACACGGCCCATCCGCGTAACAACCTCGCCAGCGATGTTCATGTTCACTCGGCCGTCCGCTTTGCACTATAAAGCTATCTGCACGGCATACTGAATACCGGTGGCACGCAAAGCGCCGCCGGGAAAGGAACCACGCCTGAGCAGGAGAGGCCATGACCGCGCCGCTTCGGGTCACCTGCCCCACCGTCGGCGACACCCCGCCCGCCCACCAGCTCCGCGTCTGGGCGACCGACGACCGGCACGTCGTCCTCCGGTTCCCGCCCGACGCCCTCGCGGGACCGGCCCATACCAAGGCGTCCGTCGTCGCCCGGCTCGCCGCCGCCGTGCCCGAGTGCCGCGTGTTCGACAGCGGCGGCGACCGAACGCACGAGTGGGTCACCGTCCTGCGGGTCATCCCGACCGCGGTGGTGACGGCCAACGCCGCCGGCTTCCTCGCCGCCGCCCGGCTGTTCCGGCGGACCGCGGTCTCCCTCGCTCACCGGCTGGCCGAGCGGGCGGGCGCACGCCCCGCCCACGTGCTGGACGCGGTGCTCGCGGGCCACCGGGAGGTCGAGCTCGGCGACGGCTGGGAGAGCGGCCACCACGGGCTCGGAACCCGGTTCGAGAACCGCGTCACCGGACAAGTGGTTGACGTACGGCTGAACTTCGGGGCCGAGTTCGGGGTTCTCGACCCGTACTTCTTCGCCCTGTTCCTGAAAACGACTCCGGGCCTGAACCCGCTCGGCCGACTCCTGCGGGACGACTTCCACGACGCCGCCCGCGTCCTCGACATCCTGGCCGCGGACGGGCACCTGACGTGGGTGGAAGGGCCACTCGGGTGTGGGTGGGTGTGCCGCGAACCCGAGCCGGCCCCCGACCCGTCCTCCCCGTGTCAGGCGCCGCCGGGGTATTGGGATGAATCGTAGGCACTGCTCAGGCTCGCGCCGGGCGGGGGTGCCCGACGCCGACGCTGGTTGTCCCGGCCGTCCACTCCGAAAAACTTCGGCCCTTCGCAACGACCGCACCCACGGGCCTTTGCGCACGGGGGATTTTCTTCCGCCGGACACGTCACTGCGGACCTGCTAGAACCCTCCCTCCCCCGCTCGTGGTCCGGAGTAGCCTCCGCCGAGCGGGCGTCCTGCCGAGGGCTCCTGCGTGCCGACCGTCCGCCTGACCGAGACTGCCACCCGCGGGGTGTTCCAGGGGAGCAACGGGTGCCTGTACGAGAAGGAGGACGGGGTCGAACGACGATGCTCCCGCTGCGGGAAGTGGACCCAGACGACCTACCGGTGGGCCGACCAGCACGTCTGCGGGCGGCACCTGCGGGTGGTAACCCGGGCGGTCATCCGGCTGACGACGACGTTCGCCTGCCGCGCGCTCCGGCCGGACGACCACGGCGCCCCGCCCCCGGCCCGGGTCTTGCGGCGGGGCGACACGGTCGTGGTCGGCGGCATCCCGACCCGGACGGGCCGGTTCGACCGGTTCCCGCTGACCGCCGGCGGGTTCATCCTGGTCCCGCGGAGCCGCTGGGCCTGGGCGTAACCGAACACCACGCGCGAGGGACGACGGTGGAGAAGGAACTGGACGAACCGCGGCGGCGGGAGTTGTTCGTGGCGCTCGTCGCCGCACAGGACGAGGGGCTCGGGGTGAAGAAGTCGCGGGAGACGATTGCGAACCGGTTCGGGGTGAACGCCGAGACGGTCGTCGAGGTCGAGGACGAGGGGCTCGACAAGCGGTGGCCCCCGTTCGGCAAGGGGTAGGCGACGCGAGCCGCCCGGGTAGGCTGGCAGGACCACCCGGAGGCCGACCCGTGCGTCCCTTACTCCTCGCCGCCCTCACCGCCACCGCCGTCGCCGGGGCCGCCCCGGCCGACGAGAAGCTGTTCGGCATCGCCTGCCGGTCCGTCCACCTCGGCTACCCGGCCCCGGAAGGCACCGCGTTCTACAACGAGGCGAAGGTCGAGACCTCGGCCGAGGGCAGCTACTTCATGGTCTGCGGGTGGAGCAAGGGGTACTTCGGCATCCAGGAGCTGGGCAACGGCAAGAAGGTGGTCCTGTTCTCCGTGTGGGACCCGGCCGCGGGCGAGGACCCGCGGAAGGTGCCGGAGGAGAAGCGGGTCAAGCTGCTCCACCAGGGCGAGGGCGTCCGGGTCGGGCGGTTCGGGAACGAGGGGACCGGCGGGCAGTCGTTCCTCGACTACGACTGGAAGGTCGGGGAGACCTACCGGTTCCTGGTCACGGCGAAGGCCGACGGCGCCGACCGGACGGCCTACGCCGGGCACTTCTACCTCCCCGAGAAGAAGGAGTGGCGGCACCTCGTCACGTTCTCGACGCAGACGAAGGGCGAGCTGCTGAGGGGCTACTACTCGTTCGTCGAGGACTTCCGGCGGAACAAGGTGTCCACGACGAAGGCCCGGCGGGCGGTGTTCGCCAACGGGTGGGTGAAGCCGAAGGCCGGCGACTGGGAGCCGCTGGCGAAGGCGCGGTTCACCGCCGACGCCAACCCGGCGACGAACATCGACGCCGGCCGGTCCGCGGGCGGGTTCTTCCTGGCGACCGGCGGGGCAACCGAGAACAAGACGACCAAGCTCCGCGACGTGGTGAGCCGGACGGCTCCGACCGCGGCGCCGCCCGCCGACCTCCCGGCGCCGCCACGGTAGGACGTTACTTCCCGTCGCCCGTCAGCCACTTCGCCAGCGCCTCGGCTCGGTCATCGGCAGGCGGCGCCCCCTGCTCGGGCTCGGCGGCCGTAGCCTGCTTGCGGGCCTTCCACTCGGCGTACCAGCCGGCGGTCGAGGAACGGAGGGCGAGGGCGGCGGGGGTGGTTGTCGGGCGGGATGTGGCAGGGCGGGGACGACGGACGTTCATGGGCCTTCTAGCTGATGGTGGGTCGGTGGCGGACGCGCCACCATCCACAGGGTAGCGCGGCATCCGACCCGAGTCAACTCAACAGCGACGGCCGCGCCGACCAGACTCAGCCGGTGCGGATGCCGGCCACGAGGTCGAGGTACTGGACGAACGCCTCCGGCCCGCCACACGCACGAACGGCATCGGCCACCTGCCGCGCCTGTTCGACACCACCGGAGGCCGCGACGGCGGCGTTCACCAGGGCGACGTTCGACAGCACGCCGGACAGCTCGGGCGCCGGCGCGGCCGCGGGGGTCGGCGGGGCGACGGTCGCGGGTGCGGGCTTGGGCTTGATCCCCGCCTTCTTCAGCTCGCTCCGGATGTTGTGGACCAGGTTCCGGACGGTCGCGTCCGGGGCGGTCACGCCCTTGGCCCGGGCCTTCGCGATGACCGCGTCGGCGGGGAGTTCGAGGTCGGCGGACAGGATAGCGCGGACGACGGGGGAGACAGACGGGGCTGGCGCGGTGGCCATGAACGACGAGCTCCGGGGCGACGTGGATGGGCCGTCCTGCCCGGGTTCTCCTCAAACATGTTTTAGTGTCACGGCGGTCCGGCGACAACCCTTGTGCGACCGGCGTGGGCTCTTGGGGGCGCTCGAAGGGGGCAGGCACCGCGGGCCGGGGCGGATGCCGTCGAGGTGCTTGGTGCTTGAGCCCTTCACAATATCGGCACGGCCCCTCAGGTGTGGCTTCGGGGTCGGTACCTTGAGGGTAGCCGCAGGCTGAAGCCTGCGGCTACCAGCCCGTACACCACCGCCGAAACACCACTAATACCCGGTCCGACTGAGGGTGTCTGGTGGGACCGGCGCCCCGGTCCATCGACCGGTCGATGTCGGGGGCGAACGGCCGGCGTGAGCCGGCTGGTGGTTGGTACGGGCACCTGGGACAACGACCAGCCGACTCACGCCGGCCGTTCGCCGAGGCCGATACCGACCGGCCATCGGTTTCACGGCCGCGTCGGGAATCGGTCCTGCGGGAAGAAGGCAGCGGAACCCACCCTCTCGCGCACCCGCGGGGCCCGCTCGACCAGCTCCAGGTGGACAGCCTGGCACGCCTGATCGCAGTCCTTCCCGCCGGAGTTGGTGACCACGCACGTGGCGTAGTCCTCGTCCGGCAGGATGTGGACCAGGCAGAACCAGTCGCCCGTCGCCCCGCTGTGCCACAGGCACCGCCCCTTCGCCCAGTCCACCTCGGCGACGTCCCACGACATCGTCCCACCGCCGGGCTGGCCGGCGTGCAGCCGCTGGTACGTCTTCCGCCTTCAGCAGCCCGCCCCTCCCCTGTGCCCCGCGTAGGTGCCCGGCGGCAAGCCGGCCCAGGTCGGTCATGCTGCAACACTCCCCGCCGACCGGCAGCCGGGACGTCCCGTACTCGCCCAGCGGCTCGCGGGGCACCACCCTCCCGCCGTCCAGCACGTGCGGCCACGGGCCGTCAACCTTCGTGGCGGTGACCGGCTTGCTCACCGATCTTGAACCGGTCGTCCCGGCGGACCGGGGTCGGGTCGCCGGCCTTCCGTCGCCGGGCAGCGGACGCCGCCACCACCCGGTCACCGACCACCACGGACGCAGAGATGGCCGGCAGGTTGTACTTCTCCCGGACCCGTTCCAGAACCTCGAACATCCAGTCCGGATCCTCGACCGGCCGCACGGGGGTGCGGGGCTGTCGGCCCTGTCGGGCAGCGGCGGGGACGACCGGCCGCTCCGTACCCGCGGGGAAGGCCCGGGGCGCGGCCTTGCGCGCGAGAACCGGACGACCCCTCAAGCCTTCGACGGGAACGGCTCGACGTGCGTGTCGCCGGACCGGCCGACGTACTGCACCCGCCGCCCGGCGATCTGGGTGAAGTACCCGACGCACCCGGCCGCCATGATCCGGCGGAGGAACTCGGGGTACCCGATCTCGCCCCGCTGGCTCGCCCGCACCGCCCCCTCGATGGCCGCGGCATCGAACGGCCCGGCGACGGGCTCGCGCGGGGCGCCGGCGGCGAACACGTGCGACGCCCCGCACGGCAGGTAGTACGTCGTCTCGTCGCGGGTGAGGTCCACGTGGTACCGCTCGACGCCCGCCTCGCGCAGCCGGCGGACGACCTCGGGGAACGGGATCGTGCCTGCGAGCGACTGCTCCTTACACTCCGTCATCACCGCGACGCGGTCCGGGCCGGTCATGAGTCACCTTTTGCGTGAGGGGTTACGCGACCGGCACGTCCTTCAGCCCGTGCCGCCGCACGACGTCCTTCATCACCTCCACCAGCGCCGCCCGCTGCCCGACCCCGAGGTGGCCGAAGAACTCGGCGTCGTTCGCGTCCGCCAGGGCCGCCAGTGTCGGGACGAGCTTCCGCCCGGCCGGGGTGAGGGCGACCGTCTGGAACCGCTTGTCCCCCGCGCCGACCGTCCGCGTCACCAGCTTCTTGGCGAGTAGTCGGTCGACGAGTTTGGAGACGGCCCCGCGGGTCATCCCCAGCGCCTCGGCGAGTGCGCTCGGGGCCACGGCCCCGGCGGCAAGCGACTGGCGCAGCACCACCCACTCGGCAACGGTCACCCCGTGGGCCTCGACCTTCTGGCGGAAGGCGTGGGACACGTGGTTGGACACGAAACGGAGCCAGAACCCGACGTGCGCGTCGAGCGGGCTGGGTTCGGTCGGCATGGGGCGCCACTCGGGGGAATTAGTTTCCTAGGAAACCATATCGACGGTGACCGGTGGGTTCAACACCCGTTCCGGGATTTCCTCCGGGCAGCGTCGGCAGTGCCACGGGGGCGTCGCCCCCACGCAAGGCCAGTCGGGCGGCCGTCGGAGCCCGGGGCGCGAGCGACGGGTTACGCGAACCCATCGTCTCGATTCGACAACGGCCGGGACAGCCGACCCGTCGCCCACGTTCCGGGCTCTGACAGACGGGCGGCCGAATCAACACGGGATTCGCTATAATCGCTCCCGGGCACCTCACTTCTCGCCCGGAGACATGCCATGCACGTTGAAGTCAGCACCGACACCCGTGTGACCGCCGACGTCCCGGTCACGACGGCCGCGGTCGAAGCCGGACTGGTCCGGTTTCGGGACCGCCTCACCCGTGTGGAGGTCCACCTGAGCGACGTGAACGGGCCGAAGGGCGGCCGCGACGTCCGCTGCGCGCTGGAGGCCCGGGCCGCCGGGCGGCAACCGGTGGCGGTGACGAACGAGGCCCATACGGCCGACGACGCCGTAAAGGGCGCGGTCGAGAAGATGAAAAGTCTGCTGACCGCCACGTTTGGCCGGGAGGGCGACGCGAAGGGAGGCCCGTCGGCGAGCGGACTGCCGACGTGAGGGCGGTCGCCGGGGGGTGGGCGGGTCGGCGGCCCGCGGGCACGACGTCGGCGAACGGCCGGCGTGAACCGGCTGGTCGTTGGTACAGCGGCCTGACACGACGCCCGGTCACCCGGGTGGCCCGCTCGGGCACCCGCACCAACGGCCAGCCGGCTCACGCCGGCCGTTCGCCAGGCGGGGGCCGGCGAGACGCCGGCCCCGCCGAACGGAGCACTACTTCCGGTCCCGCGGCGCGTAGCCGCGCCACACCCACTCGATCGCGTGCGGGAGGAACTGCTGCTGGGCGTTGCCGACGCTGTGGCCAGCGCCGCGGCAGAACAGGTACTGGTACTCGTACCCCTTCTCCTTCAGCACCTTGGCCATCCGGTTGTTGGCCTCCACCCAGTCGTGCATGTTGTCGCGCATCACGTTGGGGTTGAGCAGGTCCTTGTCGCCGACCGAGATGAAGACGCGGATCGGCTTCTTCGGCTCCTTGAGGATCAGCGTCTCGTGGAAGCCCCAGGCGCCGTCGGGGTACTTCGAGTCGAACGGCCACGCCTGGTTCACGAAGGTGCCCGAGGTCGTCAGCACGCGGTGGTACAGGTCAGTGCGGAACCACGCCATGATGAGCGCCGCCGACCCGCCCGAGCTGTTCCCCATCGCCGCGCGGCCGTCGGGGTCCTTGGTCAGCTTCACGTTGCAGGTCTTCTCCACGCGCGGCAGCACCTCGTCCTCGATGTACGTGGCGTAGTCGCCGTTCATGTTGTCGTACTCCTTGCCCCGCTCGTGCCCCTGGGCGTCGCCGCCGCCGTTCTGGATGGAGATGAGGATGATGGGCGGGATGCGCTTCTGGTGGATGAGGTTGTCGAGAATGGTCTTGAGGCCGTTGGCCTGGCCGGGGCCGTCGTGGACCACCATGAACGGCGCCTCGGTACCCGCCTTGTACTGCGCGGGAATGTAGACGCCGACCGCGCGCTTGTAGTCGATGGGGTGCGTCTCGACGATCAGCGTCTTCGGGTTGTTCGGATCGACCTTGCCGAACTGCTTGCGGGCGATGCCGGGGTTGAAGAGCTTGGTCTCCTTCGAGTCGATGACGAACTGCTGCACCTTCCCCTCGGGAACGCCGTCGACCTTCTTGCGCTCCGGCGCGGGGACGTACTTCGGCCCGACGACGAAGTTGTCGTAGGCGTCGAGCGGGGGGTTCTCCCCCTCCTTCAGCAGCTTGAACGGCGGGGCGCCCTTGTCGTCGGGATTGCGGACCGGCTGGGCGACCGAGACGCCGGCGGCCGCGACCGCGGCGACCAGGACGAGCGCGGAGAGTCTGGACATACCTGCCTGACGGTGTGGTGGAGAAGGTTCGGGTGCCGGACGGCACCCGGGCATGCGCGGCTAGCCTATTCACACCCGTCCGCACTGGTCAGGCGGGATTTGATTCAGCGGGTGATGCGTCGATCGCCCGGTGTCGGGTCCGGCGAACGGCCGGCGTGAGCCGGCTGGTCGTTGGTGGAGGTGCATGAGACGGCGCCCGGTCACCCGAGTGGTCCGCTTGGGCACCCCTACCAACCACCAGCCGGCTCACGCCGGCCGTTCGCCACGTCGGGGCTTCGCACCCGACACCGTCCGGGGCGGCCCGGGCGACGGGCCGGCGCGCGCAACGCCCCGCGGCGTCAACCGCCACCCCCGAACCCGCCGAACGGGAACCGCTCGGCCACCCACCGCTGCCACGCCGGTTCGTCCCGGGCGGCCACCTCGGCCGCCCGCTCGCCGTAGAGGTGGAAGTCGAACGCCACCACCACCTGGCCGCCCATGACGGGCGCGACCACCGACACGATGCCCGGACACGGCGCGTCGGTCCGCACGATCAGCGCGTGGTGGTCCTTGGTCTCGCCCACCCGCTCGACGACCCCGGCGAGGGGCGGCAGCCCGGCCGGCGCGGTGACCCGGCGGCCGGGGGCGGCGCCGGCCGCACCGAGGGCGGTCGTCACCGCGTCCCAGGCCGCCGCCGCGGGCTCGGGGGCGGCGCCCATCACGCGGACGGTCGCGCACCGCTCGCCGCGGAAGTGCTTCAGGTAGAGCTTCAGGATCTCGAAGAACCACGGCCAGCCGTGCTCCGTCCCCTCGAGCTGGGAGTCCCAGTCGTCGGTGGCGGCGAACAGGCTGTGGACCACCCGGACGACGCACGTGCCGCCCGCGCGGGCCTCCACGGTCCACTCGGTCGCCATCGGCGGGGAGCCCCCCCAGCCCGGGCTTTCGGCGGCGAACCGCCGCGGCGGGTCCCACGCGGTCCGCGTCGCCACCGACTCCATCCCGGGGCCGAAGTTCGACACGATCGTGCCGTCGTCGCGGATCTCGGTCGGGACGAACCAGGACGACACACCCGGGCCAGTGGCGACGGCCTGCCAGACCTCGTCCGGCGTGCCGGGGACCTCGACCTCGACCGACACGGACCGGCGGCCCGACGGCTCCTTCTTCACGCTCATGACGGCTCCCCGGCTCGCGGCGGTTGCAGGAGGGGGTGGGCCACGACCACGTCGATGGCTTCCACGTCCCGCATGCTGCCGATCCTAGTATTGACAATTTTTTTTGTCAACAGTCGAAGCCGGCGCCGCGAACAGGTCCGTGTCTGCGCGCCCTCACAGGCTGTTGCTCGAGCAGCGGACGGGAAATCCGAAGGTGGTGGACACCGACCGGGGCGGTCGACACAACAGCGACGGGAATCGCGGTGACCGACGAACCCGGACGAGCGGTTCCGAGACCAGCCGCGCTGTTCGTCAACCGCGCGAGGAGGGGCACGGCATGAGGAAGCGGTCTCTCGCCCCCCGTGTGCTGGCGCTGATCGGTTTGGCGGTCGGGTGGCACGCGGCCGCGGTCGAAACCGGTACGCGCCCCGCGCCGGCGTCGGGCGCCGCCGGGCCGAAGCGTCCGGGGTACAAGGTCTACGACCACGTCGTTCGGGCCACGCCGCCCGCCACGGGGGTGCACAAGCTCCGGCTGGTGGTGCCCGACGGCCTAGCCGTCGTCCGCGGCATCCTGGTGGTCGGGCCGTACTCCGGCGGCGACTCGCGGGACTACCACGAGCAGGTCTGGTACCGCGAGTTCCTGCACCTGCACGGGTTCGCGTTCCTCGGCGCGACGAATTACTACATGCACGACTACACGGTCATGCGGGACGCCCTCAAGCAATTCGCCGCGGACTCCAAGCACCCGGAGCTGGTGAACGCGCCGTACGCCGCCACCGGTTTCTCAGCCGGCGGCGGGTACACGCGGCAGTTGATGAAGGCGGACCCGGACAGGGTCATCGCGGGGGTGGTCGTGGGGTCGACGATGAAGCTGCGCGGCGAGCTCACGGACGACCACCGGCGCGTTCCCGTGTGCGTCATCAACGGCGACCTGGAGCACGACCCGGGCGAGGCCGGCGGCATGGCAAAGGCCCTGGAGCCGGTGCTGGCCGAGCACCGCCCGAAGGGGGCACGCTGGGGGTGGGTGGCCGTCCAGGGCGTCGGCCATGAGTTCGCCGGGCAGGAAGTCCTGACCATGCCGATCCTGGACGCCGCCGTCCGCCTCCGCTACCCCGCAGACGGCGACGTGCGGCAGGGGCCGGTGACGCTGAAGGCCGTCGATTCGGATTCCGGCTGGGTGGCCGACAACACCACCTGGAAGAGCGGCCTGACCGCCATCGCCCCCGCCACGAAGTTCAAGGGGGCGATCGCCAAGTCGAGCTGGCTGCTGAACGAGGACGTCGCCTTCATCTACCGGGCCTACGCGACCCACGACCGGCCGCTGACGATCACCTCGCCGGGCGCCATGTCGGCCAGGAGCGAGGCGGTCGACGCCGGCTCGGCCGTCACGATCAAGGTGGACGATTCCAAGTTCGCCGGCTGGACGAAGCTGGAGTTGTACGACGGGGCCAAGAAGGTGGGCGAACGGACGGCGGGGCCGGCCGAGTTCACCGTGAACGACCTGAAGGCGGGCTATCACGCCTTTTCCGTACTCGGCACGGACGGTAAGGCCGGCACCCGCCCGTCCAACCCGGTGCTCGTCGTGGTACGAGCCAAGCCGTGAGGTGAGGCGACCGGGCGCAGGCTACCCGCCTCTGTCGCCCCACCACCCCGAGTCGCCGTCAGCGCTTCAGCAGCCCGGCGCCGTAGTCGTCGCCCGGGCTGCGGATGACCGTGTGGATGTGGTCGGTGCCGCCCTGCGGGGCGTACTCGATCACCACCGTCGGCCCCTGCACCCGGAAGTACGCCGCCTTCCCCCGCTCGGTCGGACCGCTCCACGCGAAGTACGTGTCGCCGACCCGCTCCCGCGCCGCCGCCAGCCGGGCCGCGGCGGCGTCCGACTCCAGGATGTTCACCCACGCCCCCACCACGTCCACGAGCAACTCCTGCTGCGCCTTCGTCAGCGCCGAGCCCTTGACCCCCTTCGGCTCGATCGTCTTGCCGTCCCGACCCGGGCCGAGGAGCAATTCGCCCTGCGGCCGCTCGCCGATCAGCGCCTCGGCCCGCTGCTTCGCGTCGAGCGCGTCCATCAGCCTGTACGCGGCGTCGGCCTCGCGCCCGAGCGGGCGCACGTCGACGTCGCCGCGCTTGAAGAGTGACGGCTGCGCCCCGGTGTGCGACGGGGTCAGCACGAACGTCTTGCCGACCACGGTGACGTTGATCCCGAGGTGGTGGCCGCCGAACTGCACCGTCCACGGCGTCGTCTCGGACGGGGTGCCGAAGAGGGCGAGGTAGTAGAGGTCTTTGCCGAACATCGGCCCCTTGCCGCCGTCCTTGCCCTTCCCCTTGCCCGGGTTGTCGAGGAGCTTCTGGTCGCCGTCCATGATGTCGATGACCTTCTGGTAGCCCTCCGTGCTGAGGACGGCGGCGAGGAGGCCCATCGCCTTGTCGCGCTGCTCCTTCGTCAGGTCGCCGAGCTTGACGCCGTTGCGCGGCACGAACGTGACGGGCAGGTTGGACCAGTTCGGCTTCTTGTCGCTGTCGAACTTGAGGAGTCCCCTCTCGCGCTGCGCGGGGTCGAGCACGTCGAGGAAGGCGTTGGCCGCCGCGACCGCCCGCGGGGTCGCGGGCGTCTTCGCCTTCGCCGCCGGCTGGTCCTGCGCGGCGGCCGGCGCGGGCGGCAGCGGGGACGGCGACAGGAACAGTGCGGCGCCGGCGAAGAGCACGGCGCCGCCGGCAGCGACCGCCGTCCGCCCGCCGCGCCCGGCGGGTGCTGGCACGAGCCCGGTCATGGGGTTCTCCTTCTCGGATGGGATGTGACTCTGGCCGCGGGTCTGCAAACGCCGAACCGCCCCGCGTTCGCAGGCCCGCGGGCGCTACGATACAATAGGCTCCCGTCAGGCGACAGCGCTGCGCCCGCACCGCGCCGCGCGACCGATGCAGGCCCGCCGGCGGAGCCCGGCCGCGGGCCGATGGGGACCGGGCGACCGGAGGCGTGACGATGTCCGAGGAGCGTGACCCGCGCTGCGTCCACGTGGCGCCCGATCTGCACACCGCGGATTTGGTGGCCGCGTGGCTCGGCGAGAAGGGGTTCAAGTGCGAGGTGGTGGTGCCCGAGAACCCGGCCGCCCCGCCCGACGGGATCGGCCTGACCACGCACGACGCGCCCGGCGTCGAGATCCGCGTGATCGACGTCGACCAGGCCGAGAAGGTGCGCGAGGCCATCGCGGAGCAGCGCGAGGCGCTGAAGGTGATCCAGGAGGCCCGCGAGCGCCGCGCGGCCCGCACCGGCACGGTGACGGCCGTGTGCGAGGAGTGCGGGAAGAGTTCCGAGTGGCCGGCGGTGGACATGGGGAGCACCCAGGAGTGCCCGCACTGCCTCCGCTACATGGACGTGCCCGACCCCGACGACGACTGGGGCGACGTGGACTTCGGCACCGAGGACGGGGAAGATGGGGGTATGCCCAAGCCGGAGGAAAAGCCGTGACGACCGCCACCTGCGACGGGGAACGGGGCGTTCGGCGCCCCGGACTTCGCCGCAGGCCGCCCGGGGTTGCCACCCCGGGCTACGCACGAACGCCCCCTCCGGGGGCTGAAACCCGCGTTCGCAGGCCCGCGGGCGCTACGATACAATAGGCTCCCGTCAGGCGACAGCGCTGCGCCCGCACCGCGCCGCGCGACCGATGCAGGCCCGCCGGCGGAGCCCGGCCGCGGGCCGATGGGGACCGGGCGACCGGAGGCGTGACG
>JAFKFQ010000221.1:0-23189 GCA_017308215.1 bacterium
AGGCGGTTGTCCGCCTTCGGCCCCCGGCCCGGGAGCAGATCCTTGACCCGCCCCCAGTCCGCGTCGCTGATCGCATGTCGCCGCATCTCGCCTCCCTCCAGGCAGTTGGAGGGGAGAAACGAGGCGACGGGTTCTGTCCACACGCCCTAAGCAGGTCGGCAGAAGTCTTTTCGCAACGCGGACCGTAGCCAGAAGCCCTTCGCGTGGATGCCGGCGGTCTGCAACGCCTCCCGCGGCGTCAGCCCCCGCAGGTATCCGATGAAACGGTTCACCTGCTCCTCCAGGGACTCGTACTGGTGGTCGGCACAGATCACGTCCTTTCCCTGGCCCCACAGGGTGTCCATCGGGTTGAGCTTCGGCAGCCGCTTCGGCAGCCACAGCAGTTCGATCCCGAGTTGCTCGGCCAGTCCGACCGACCCCTTGGCCGTGTGGCTCGGGTCTTCGTCCAGCAGGAGGGCCACGTGCCACCCGCGGTAGGCCGACCGGACGGCCCGCAGGAACGCCTGGAAGTCCCCCGCCCGCTGCCGTTCCCGGGGTACGAACACCCGGTGCCCGGTCCGCAGGTTCATCGCCCCGAACACCACCCGCCGCCCGTTCCACCCGCTCAGGGCGACCTCCTCGGGCCGGCCCCTCGGGGACCAACTCGCCCGCAGCGGCGGGAACAGGAGCAGGTCCGTCTCATCCTCGGCCAGGACGACGGACCGGGCCGGGAGCCCGCGAATCCGCCGGCGGATGGCCCGCTTTTTCCCCCCCAGCGTCCGGGTCCGGGGCGAGGACGTATCGGGACCGCTTCCACGTGTACCCGAGCCGTCGCAGCTCCCGCCGGACGGTGTCGGCGGACGGTCGCCGCCGGAGCCGGCGGGCCAACTGCTGGCGGAGCAGCGGGACGGTCCAGGCGGTGGCGGACCCGCCCAGGTCTTGGGGCGACCGCCCGAGCAACTCGCCGAGAACTTCCCGCCCCCGGTCAGTCAGCCGGCGGGGCCGGCCCGAGCGGCCGCGGTCCCGCAGGGCCGCCGGGTCGTGGCGGCGGGTGTAGGTTCCGACCCAGTGGTAGACCACACGGGCGGTGACCCGCAAGCGGGCGGCGACGGCAGCGACCGATTCACCACCGCCAACCTCCAGCAGGGCCAAGGTCCGCCGGTACTGGATTCGGCGATGGACCCGCCGCCCCGATACAAGGCACCGCGGTACAAGGGGGCGGACAAGCTGAAGGGCAAGGCCGCGCTCATCACCGGCGGCGACTCCGGCATCGGCCGCTCGGTCGCCGTGCTCTACGCCCGGGAGGGTGCGGACGTCGCCGTTGTGTACCTGCCCGCCGAGCAGTCCGATGCCGAGGAGGCGAAGCGGGCGGTCGAGGAAGAAGGGCGAAGGTGTCTACTGCTGCCCGGCGACGTGACCGACGCGAAGTTCTGCCGGGACGCCGTCGAGAGGACGGTCGCCGAGTACGGCCGGCTGGACGTGCTGGTGAACAACGCCGCCTTCCAGCAGACGCAGCAGAAGCTCGAGGACATCTCGGACGAGCAGTTCGACACCACGTTCCGGACGAACATCTACGGGTACTTCTACATGGCGAAGGCCGCGGTCACGTACCTGCCGAAGGGCGGGGCGATCGTGAACTGCGGGTCGATCACCGGGCTGGAGGGGAACAAGACACTGATCGACTACGCCAGCACCAAGGGCGCGATCCACGCGTTCACCAAGTCACTGGCGCAGAACCTGACTGACCGAGGCATCCGGGTGAATTGCGTGTCCCCGGGGCCAATCTGGACCCCGCTGCAGCCGGTGTCGAAGCCGGCGGACAAGGTCGCCGAACACGGGGCCGGTACGCCCCTCGGTCGTCCCGGCCAGCCGGAGGAAGTCGCCCCGGCGTTCGTGTTCTTCGCGTCGGAAGCGGACTCGAGCTACATCACCGGCGAGGTCCTGACCCTGCTCGGGGGCGAGACGCGTGCCGGGTGACATGCCCGGCTCGATCTGGCTCCCAGTGCCGGGGGAGCAGGCACGCGAGCCCCACTCCGCGCCGACCGAGTGGGCGTGCCCGTCCGGTCGAATGACCTCATGAGCCCAGGCCGCGTCCGGAGCTCGTGTCCGAGCCCGCCAACTAGTGACAAGGTGGCGGCCCCCTGCCGGGCGTGACGACGGCTTTCGCGGGCGGGCCGCCACCGCCAGGCCGGCTCGCCCCGGGATTGGCGTGGGTCGTCCCGTCACCGACCAAGGCACGTCTCCACCCGCCTGTCCCCAGAGTCCGCCATGAACAACCCAACGATCACCGCCGCGACACCTGCTGAGAGTCCTGCTGCGGTCAACGATTTCACGAGCGCTGCGGGCGCCGCCGGCGCTCTCGATGCCTTCCGTAAGTCGTGCCGGCTGGTGCCGGTCCTCAACGCCGCCGGTGAGCGGATCGGCCCGGCTCGCGAGTTCTATCCCGTTGTCGGTTGACCAGGGCATGAGGGCGAAGAGCCTCTGACCGGCCCCTACCTAAGCGGCGACGCGGGCACGGAGAGGCTTGGCGCTTTCCCTGACAGAGGCCCCGGCCAGCTGGGGGTGGCGACGGCCGGCGACACCGTCGTTGTGACAAAACCAACCGAGCACAATAGTCGGGTTAGTAACTGCCCTCGAAGTCGGTAGGGCGATCGAGCCGCTACCACTTGCCCGGCGGCTCGCTCTCTGCGTAAGTCGGTGCGCGGTTTGCTCCCCTCGCCCTCGCGAGACCCGAGACGCGACTCCCCTCAGTGTCAGGATAACCCCATGCCCCAGCCGAACGACCCCGCGCCGCCCCGTAACCCTGGGGCCGGCGGCGAGACGCACCAGACCGCCGGCGGGAACGTGCCCGCCCTCACCACCCAACAAGGGGTACCCGTCGCCGACGACCAGAACACCCTCCGCGCCGGGCCGCGCGGTCCGGCGCTGCTGGAGGACTTTCACTTCCGCGAGAAGATCTTCCACTTCGACCACGAGCGCATCCCCGAGCGCGTCGTCCACGCCCGCGGGTTCGGGGTCCACGGATTCTTCGAGAGCAACGGCGCGCTGGAGTCGGTCAGCCGGGCCGCGGTTTTCAAGAAGGGGGTAAAGACGCCGACGTTCACCCGGTTCTCCACCGTCATCGGGAGCAAGGGCTCCCCGGACCTGGCCCGCGACGTGCGCGGGTTCGCCACCAAGTTCTACACCACGGAGGGGAACTGGGACCTGGTCGGGAACAACATCCCGGTGTTCTTCATCCAGGACCCGATCAAGTTCCCCGACATGGTCCACGCCTTCCGCCCGGAGCCGGACCGCGGGTTCCCCCAGGCCCAGACCGCACACGACAACGCCTGGGACTTCGTCTCGCTCACGCCCGAGTCCATGCACATGGTCATGTGGGTCATGTCCGCCCGGGCCCTCCCGCGGTCGTTCCGGTTCATGGAGGGGTTCGGCGTCCACACCTTCCGCCTCGTGGACGCGCAGGGGAAGAGCACGTTCGTCAAGTTCCACTGGAAGCCGAAGCTCGGGCTCCAGTCCGTCGTGTGGAACGAGGCGGTGAAGATCAACGGGGCCGACCCGGACTTCCACCGCCGCGACCTGTGGGACGCCATCGGGGCGGGGCAGTTCCCGGAGTGGGAGCTCGGGGTCCAGCTGTTCGACGACGAGTTCGCGCGGACCTTCGAGTTCGACGTCCTCGACCCGACCAAGATCATCCCCGAGGAGAAGCTGCCGGTCCGGCCGGCGGGAAGGCTGGTGCTCGACCGGCGGGTGGACAACTTCTTCGCCGAGACCGAGCAGGTGGCGTTCTGCACCCAGAACGTCGTGCCGGGGATCGACTTCAGCGACGACCCGCTCCTGCACGGGCGGAACTTCTCGTACCTCGACACCCAGCTGAAGCGACTCGGCGGCCCGAACTTCACCCACCTCCCGATCAACGCCCCGAAGTGCCCGGTGACGAACTTCCAGCAGGACGGGCACATGGCGATGCGGAACCCGCGGGGGCGGGTGAACTACGAGCCGAACTCGTGGGGCGACTTGGGCGGCCCGCGCGAGTCGCCGGACCGCGGGTTCAGGACCCTCCCGGTACCGTTCGGGGCCGACGCGGCGCGGGTGCGGCAGCGGCCGGAGACGTTCGCCGACCACTACAGCCAGGCGCGGCAGTTCTACGTCAGCCAGACGCCGGTCGAGCAACAGCACATCGCCGACGCGCTCGTGTTCGAGCTGAGCAAGGTGGAGCGGCCGGACATCCGCGCCCGGATGGTGTCCCACCTGCTGAACATCGACAACAGGTTGGCGCAGGCGGTGGCGCGGGGGCTGCGGCTGGAGCCGATGCCGGCGCCGATGCCGGCCGCGCGGCCGACCCGCCAGGACCTGCCGGCCTCACCGAAGCTGAGCATCCTGCGCAACGGGCCGAGCACCTTCGCCGGACGGAAGGTCGGGGCGCTCGTCACCGACGGGGTGGGCGCGGGCGTGCTGGCGGCGCTGCGCAAGGCGCTGGAAGCGGAAGGGGCGATGCTGAAGCTGGTCGCGCCGCACATCGGCGGGGTGGTCGACTCGGGCGGCACCCGCCACCCGGCCGACGAGAAGATCGACGGCGGCCCGTCGGTGCTGTTCGACGCGGTGGCGGTGCTGCCGTCGCGGGACGGGGCAACATTGCTCGCCGGAATGCCGTCGGCCCGCGACTTCGTGGCCGACGCGGTGGCCCACCACAAGTTCATCGGGTACGCGGCGGCGGCGGCCTCGCTGTTCGAGAAGGCCGGCGCCGCACTCGACGAGGGCTTCGTGCGGCTCGACGACTCCGGCGCGGCCGCCGGGTTCGTGGCCACCTGCCGCCGGCTGCGGTTCTGGGACCGTGGGGCGGCGAAGAAGTAGGCCGGACCTAGGAGACCGGCTCGGGGCGAGGATTCGCCCCGAGCTCCCAAGGAGTGACGTCGATGGCCACCCACGACCGCCGGTCCGTCCTGGCCGCCCTCGGGCTGGCCGTCCCGTTCGGGATCGACACCCGCGCCGCGGCCGCTCCGGTCGGCCCGGCACCCGGGCTGAAGTTCCGCTCGTTCGAGGACGCGGTGCGGGCGGCGTTCGCGGCGCCGGCGCCCGACGGGGCGGCGTGGCGGCGGGTCGAGGTCGGCCACTCGGACGAGATTCGCGCCGGCGTCCAGGGGTGCCACAACGACCGCCCGTTCGCCGGGTTCGCCGCCGGGCAGCTGCGCATCCTGCGGACCGGCTGCGAGGCCGGGCCGGTCGTCCGCGGGGTGCGGCTGTACGTAGCGACGGTGGACGTGGCCGCGGGCGCCCCCGCGCTCGGCCGACCGCTCGACTTCGCCACCATCCCGCCGGCCCCGGTGCTTACCGAGCCGCGGGCCGACGTACCCCCGTCGCCGCCCGAGCGAGAGGGGCGGAGGGGGTAGTCGTTCTCCCTCTGGACGGTCGTCGCCGGCGAACGAGCAGCGAACCCCGACGGTGGCCGGCTCGTCGCAGCGGCGCACGGTCATCCCATCCCGCTTGGCGGCGAAATGCCCGACGGCATGGGTCTTGGCCGCCTCGTTCGCCTCGCGGACCGCCGGGCCGAGGTCCGGCAGCAGGCTGCGCGTGATCTTGGCGTGGTCCCGAGCCGCCTCCAGGCACGAGCGGATCACGCTCTTGTCGCCGGGCACCAGGTCGAGCAGCACGGCCGACCG
The DNA here is from genome assembly GCA_017308215.1 of bacterium. Taxonomy (GTDB): domain Bacteria; phylum Planctomycetota; class Planctomycetia; order Gemmatales; family Gemmataceae; genus Urbifossiella. The sequence goes on from JAFKFQ010000221.1 coordinate 5,637, forward strand.
GACCAGGGCGGCGAGCCCGCCGCTGCGGATGTCGTGGACCGCCTTCCGGACGGCCGCTTACTCGCCCGCGGCGGCCCGGGTAGTAGTCCCGGCCCGCTGGGCGTCGCGGATCAGCTGGTCGGCTCCGCGGCTGAACGCCCTGACGGCCGGGTCGTCGGGGCGTTCAGCCGTGGGGCCGACCGGGGGAGGCCGTCCACGGCGGCGTAGTGGCGGGCCAGGATAGCCCGGTCGTCGGGATGAACCGGGGGAGGGGAACCTCGTACCCGACCCCGTCGAACCGGCGGGCGCGGTGGTTGGGGAGGCGGGTCGGGGCAAGGTCGAGCAGTTCTTGAGGGACGGGCATCGGCGGCGGAGTCGTGGAAGAGAGACCGGCATCCGCTACGACGTCACGAATCGGGCCAAGTGGCGGGCGGGTTCGCGGCTCACCCGCCGGCGCACGACTTGCCCGGCTGAGGGACACCCGCAGGGGCCGACGTCGGGTAGAGTTCCGACGGCAGTCCGCCGCCCCTCTCAAGGGCACGGTCGGTCCGGCGACTCGGAATACCCGGTGTCCGCCAGCGCCCACTGGCCCCGCCCTGCCCGAACTGTCGTAAGTCGCCGCAGCCGCAGACCTCTTCTACGCCTTCCTCCCGACCGACCCGACCGGAGGGGTGTTCCTGGCTGTCCGCCCGGCCACCGAGTGGGCCGGCGGTCTGCCGTGGGTGGTTGCCGCGTCCCTCGATCCGGTGGCGCCTGAGGAGGGGTTGGCTGCGGTCCGACGTGCCGCCCACGGGGTTCCGCCTGCCCCTATGCGACGGTCAGTGGACCGCCCGGGGTTGGACTCTGAGGTGCGGACCGGGTCGCCCTTACCGGAATGCTCCTGAGAACCCATGCCCCCGCTCGCTCCGCACGGCTAGTTCGCTTCCCCCCCCGCGCATGCTCCTCACGTTGCCCCCGGTCTTCGCCCGGGACCGTCGACCCTCCCCGCGGCCATTTTCACGCCGTGATCGAGTTCGGCGTCCTCGATCGAGTGTGATACGGTCAGTTTGTCATCCTTCTTCGCAAGCTCCACCAGCTTGCGGTAGTGGTCGTGAAGGACGCGGACCTCCTCCTCGGTCAGATCCTCGACGTTGATCAGCCGGTTACTCGCCCCTTTCACCGCAGCCACCAACTCGTTCAACTTGAGCTGGATGGCCAGGGCGTCCTTGTTCTGCCCGCGCTGGATGAGGAACACCATCAGGAAGGTCACGATCGTCGTTCCGGTGTTGATGACCAATTGCCACGTCTCGGAGTAGCCGAACGCAGGACCGCACGCCGCCCACGCCACGACCACACCGACGGCCAGCCCGAACGCGGCCGAGCCCCCGGCCCACCGGGTCGCCCACCCGCTTGCCAGCTCCAGCGCCCCGCACCGCTGTTCCGACATTGCCCCGTCCCCTCACGCGGCGTGGCGGCGCCGGGGGCAGGCCGCACCACCCCCGCCGGCATGGTGCCCGGTCAATTACAAATCCCGTTCCGTGGCAAGCAGTCGGGCACCAGACGTGCATCTTGTGGGACGGTATTCCCCGATACGATCGCAACACTCACGCCATGCCCGACTCCGCGACACCACATCCACTTCCCGTTATTCACCGCCACGCCGCCGCCGTCCTCGCTCAGCAACTCCCCCTCCCGATCCGGTGGCCGGTCCGCGGGTGGACCGCCCCGACCGCCGCCGTGCTGGTCGAGGTCGCTCGCGCCGGGTGGCCGCCCACCCGGGCCACTGTCGCCTTCCCCGACGGAGCGAGGATGGTAGTGACGTGCGTGCCGGTGGCGTGGCTATGCGAGCTGGCCCGGCGGTGTGAAACGGCCGCCAACGACCTTCAGCTCAGGTCGATTGAAGGCTGCTGACGGGGGGCCCGCCTTCGGCGCAGCGTGCGCGCCAGCCACTCGTTTGCTCCTGTCACGGGGAGCGCCCGGCAGAGGCTGAGTGACCGCTCCGCTCAGGGCGGCCGATCGCTCGATCCGGGGGAGCAGCAAGAGCCTTGTGGTGCGGAGAAGATCTGGTCACGTCGACTAGACGTTTCGCACTGACCCGTCACAAACCGATGAGGCGATCGTGCCACAGTCTGAAGGACTTGCCCTGTCCCCTGCCTCGCGTCCGACGTGGCGGTCACTGCTCGACGGTGACCGCCCGCTCCTGTTGCCCGCTGCCCACGACGCCCTGACCGCCCGTCTGATCGCACGGGCGGGATTTCAGGCCTACCAGGTGGGCGGGTTCGCGCTGGCCGGAGCTCGGTGGGCCTACCCGGATATCGACCTGATCCACTTCTACGAGGAGAACGAGGCCATCCGCCAGGTCATCTCCGCGTCGCACCTGCCGGTCCTCGTGGACGCGGGCGACGGGTTCGGGGATGTGAAGCACGTCACCCGGACGGTCCGCGGGTACGAGGAACTGGGCGTGTCCGCCGTCTTCATCGAAGACCAACAGTCGCCGGTGAGCTGCGGCCAGATGGGAAGGAAGGCGGTCGTTCCGGTGAAGGAGATGGTTGGCAAGGTGAAAGCGGCGCTGGCCGCTCGCAAGAGCGCAGACACGTTCGTCATTGCCCGGACCGACGGGCGTAGCGCGAAAGACGTGACGGAATCCATCCGACGGGCCGAGGCGTACCGGGACGCGGGCGCGGACGGGGTGTACGTCGAAGGCCTCCGCAGCGCGAGCGAGTTAAAGCGCGTGGGGAGAGCGCTCCGGGGCACGCCTCTGGCCACGACCTTGATGGAGGGCGGTGGGCAGCTCCCGTGGCTCCCGCCGGAGGAGATCCACGGGTACGGGTTCCAGATGATCCTGTACCCCACGACCGTCCTGTTTCAGGCGACACGCGCCATCGAACGCGCGCTGACTGTGCTGAAGGGCGGGAGGCCGATGGCGCCTGGGCACGCGGTCGGTCTGGACACATTCGAGGGGATCGTCGGCCTGCCCGGCTGGCAGCAGGTCGAGGAGCAGTTCGGGGTCCGGTAGGCAGGCCGGATGATATTCCTGTAGGCTAGGCAGCCTGAGGTCGGTGCTACTTCGTCGCCTTGAGGATGTCGGCCGTAGTGTCCGGGTCAAGCGGGGCACTCAACTGCGGCTCCGGCCCCAGGACCGGAGCCCCGAATGCCTCCGGCAGGTGCGGGAACGACAGCGGCCGGTTGTCCCCCGGGTGCTCCCCTCGGGAACCCCGGACGCGGCCAGTCATCGGTTGGTCATCGAGTCCGTGCGCAGCGCGAACACCGCGACCGAGTGGGCGGCAAACGTCAAGATCGCCTCGCCCTCGACGACGAGTTCGGGTGCGGTCGGCGTCCCCGGCCCCAGCCACTCGGCGGCGGCCGAGTCCAGCACGCGACCCCACGTCCCGTCCCGGAGCTTCGTCCGCAGCTGGGCCGGGCGGCCGGAGAAGTTGAGCCCGACGAGCACCTCGTCGTCCCCGTCCCACCGCTCGACGAGCAGCGTGTGGCAGTCGCGGAACGGCGTCACCCGCATCCGCTCCTTGTCCGGGAACCGGAGCGCGGGCGTGGCAGGCGTCGACCAGTCGCCTCAACCCGGCCGGGGCCGCCGTAGCTCGCCTGCGGGGCGAACGGGTACACCCCGTCGTACCCCCACCCGCGGGCGCCGGCGAACTGGGCCGCCGGCATCAACTCGACCGCTGTCACCCCGAGCTCGACCAGCTCGTCCAGGCAGGGGATCACCCCGTCGAACGTCCCCTCCGGGGTGAACGTGCCGACGTGGAGTTCGTAGACGACGTACCGGTCGAGCGGGAGCCCGTGCCAGTGCCTATCGGTCCAGGCGAAGTCCGGGACAACCACCTCCGACAACCCGTGGACGCCGGCCGGTTGCGACCGGCTGGCCGGGTCGGGCCGCTCGTCCCCGCCGTCGGGCCGGTAGAGGTACCGGGCGCCGGGCGGGCACGACCCGGGCGTGTGGGGCGACGAGATGCAGGTCGACACGGTCCCGTAGGGACGCCCAGACCCGAAACCGGCAGCGGTCGTCACCCAGGTAGAACGCCCCCCGACCGGCGGCGGCGGCCGTGCCGCGGCCCGTCGCTGCCGGGTCGTGCGGTTTCGTCACGAACGGTCCTCCTTCGGTCAGCCGACGGCCGGGACCGGGGAGCCGGTCCGGGTGGCCTCTTGGCCCACCCGCCGGAACATGAACGCCACCCAGCACACCAGGAACACCGCCTGGACGATCACGTCGATCAGGAAGGTCGTGGGAAGTAGCCCGAACACGATCGCCCCGGACTCGACGACGACGGCCGCCAGCCCCGCCCACATCCCGGCGCCGGCCGGGACGACCTGCCCGCGCCGCCGGCCGGAAGTGGCGAGTGCCACCCCGAACGCCGCGAAGGCGAGCCCGGCGCCCCGGCCCACCCACGCGCGGGTCAGGTCTGCGGGCGTGCCGGTTTCCGGCTCCCAGAGCTCGACGCCGATGGCGGTGAGCAGCCCGGCGACGACGTAGTACGCGCCCTGGGGGAGCTGGAGTGCCTGGGCGGGCTCCGAGGGCGACACGGTGGGACGGACAGGCGAGTGGGCGTCGGGAGTGGCGGACATGCGAGCCTCCGAGTGGTGGGGGTCAGCCCAGTGGGCGTTGGGAGACGCGGGGGCGGCCGCCCGGACGCGGCGGATCACGAATCGGCTGGCCGGGCGGGCGGGCATCCGGCAGACGCGGGGGCGGGTCGTGCAAACCGCGTGCGGCATCCCACACTACCCGCCCCGTCTCGCGTCGGGACTTTCGCCAGCGGCAGGCCGGTAGTCGCGGCGACCCTCGCCTAATTCAGCGCGATCTGAAGGCGACGGAGCAACCCGGCCAGCGTCGAGCCGGAGACCGGCTTGACCAGGTGGAGGGGGAAGCCGGCCGCCCGCGCCCGGTCGGCGTCCCCCGCGGCACTCGTGTAGGCGATGAGGACCGGCGGGCGGCCGTGCCCCCGGGCGGCGAGCCGGCGGGCCACCTCGCACCCGTCCAGGCCGGGCATCCGCAGGTCCACCCGCACCACGTCCGGCGGGGCGGCCGCCGCCAGCGCGAGTCCCTCCTCCCCGCCGAGGGCGAACCGGGCGGCGTGGCCGAACAGCCGGAACAGGTCGGCGGTCGACTCGGCGGCGTCCGGGTCGTTGTCCACGACCAGCACGGACAGGCGGCGGGGGGCGGTCACAGGCGAGTTCCGGCGAAGGTGCGCGTCGGCCACGTCATGGGTCAGCGTCGCCCCAGCCGGTCGCCCCGTCAGCCGGGAAGTGACCCCTGGCGCGTCGGGACAGTCCCGGGCGGGGACGATCGTTCCGCCCGAGCCCGGCACGCCATCTGCCGGTCGGGGGGCGGGATTCCGTCGCGAGGAGACGAGATGATCTTCCAGGTGCGCACCGACAACCACATCCGCAACAGTGCGGAGTTCGCCGAGTCGATCCGGGCCGCGGCCGAGACCGCCCTCGCCCCGCGGTTCGGCGACCGCCTCCGCCGGGTCGAGGTCTACCTCGAGGACACGAACGGTCACAAGGGCGGCGTCGACACCCGGTGCTCGGTCGAGGTCCACCTCGCCGGCCGCCCGCCGGTCGCGGCCGAGGACCGGGCCGCCGACGTCGACACGGCGGTGGACGGGGCCCTGGAGAAGGTGCTCCGCGTGCTGGAGAAGCAGCTCGGCAGGCGGGGCGACCGCGCCGGGCACCTGTCCGCGGCCGGCGACGAGGCGCGGTGATCCGAGTGCCGCTCCTGACCCGAGGCCGTCATGCACCTCGCCACCTACCTGAACGACCACCTCGCCGGGTCCACCGCGGCGCTCGAACTCCTCGAGCACCTGGAGCGGACCCACCCGGACCTCGCGCCGTCCCTCGCGGTCCTCCGCCGCGACATCGAGGACGACCGCCGGGAGCTCGAAGCCCTGATGACGCGGGTCGGGGCGGCGCCCGGCACGGCCAGCTGAGCGTGGACGACCTCTCCGGCGGCGAGCTGCGGCTGCTCGAGTCGCTGGAGGCGGTGGCGATCGGCATCCACGGGAAGGGTTCGTTGTGGCGGGCGCTCCGGGTCGTGCCGGCCGCGCGGGGGCCAGACTACGACCGGCTGGTCGCGCGGGCCGACGAGCAGCGGGAGCGGGTCGAGGCGGCGCGCCTCGACGCCGCCCGGGCGGCGTTCGCCGCAAAGGTCTAAGTCCGACCCTCCTCGCCCTCCCCCACCAGTCGCTCGAGCAGCTTGCGCAGCCCCTCGCCGAGGTCCGCGTCCTCGGAGAATAATGGAACCACGCCCCACGCCCCCAGCACCCGGGCCTGCACCGGGTTCGGACGGCCGAGGTACACGTACGCCCGCGGCCGGGCCTGCTCGTAGCCCGACCCCCGCCACAGCCGGTGGAGGCGGTAGAGCAGGTATCGGACGCTCACGTCCGACACGCTGTACCCGACGAACAGCGCCACCCGCCCGAGCAGGTCGGCCCGGAGCTTGAGGTCGAGCGGGCCGTCGAGGGTCAGCCGGTCGAAGTGACTCGACTCGGTCAGCACGATCGACCCGTCGTCCTCGAAGTCGCCGTGGAACTTGACGATCTGCGTCACCCCGGGGGCCGCCCGGGCGACCGCCCCGAGGTTCGCCACCTTCGCGTACGGCGCCCCGTGGGCGTCGTGGGCGAGCTCCAGGTAGCGGTCGTAGTTGGTCGTGTAGATGACCGGGAAGCGGAGCCGGACGATGAGCCGGTGGACGGCCGACCGGCGGACCCGGGCCTCGGCGTCCCGGTGCCACGCCACGTCCATCCAGCTCCGGAGCGGGCCGATCGACCCGGCCTCGAGGGCGTAGAACTCGGCGAGGGTGTGGTCGTCGCCGAGGGTCCGGAACTCGTCCGGGTCGTACCCGAGACGGCCGGCGATGTGGGCCGACAGCTCGGCCCACGACGGGACGCCGAGGTTCATCGACACCCCGGCCCCGACGAACAGCAGGGCGTTCCCGGCGCGGACGGCGGCTGCGAGGTCGTCCACCCCCGGCCCGGGGGGCACCTCACCGCCGGCGGGTGGCGGGCTTCCGGGATCGGGCCGGGGGCGGCGCGTCTTCCTCACCGTCGTCGGCCTCCTCGGCCTCGGTGTTGATCTCGGACTCGGCGACGGCGGTGAGCGTCTTGTCCGCGTTCCCCTCCTCGTCGAGCGTCTCCTGGAGCAGTTCGGCCGCGTCCTCGTACCCGAGGAGCCGCGCGAACGTGCGGGCGCACCCGTACCCGGCGATCTCGTAGTGCTCGACCTTCTGGGCCGCGGCGATCAGCGCGGCGTCGATCACCGCCGGCTCGCCGTCCTCCCCCAGCACCTCCTTGCCCTCCTCGATCAGCCCCTCCATCGCCTGGCATTTCTTCCCGCGCGGGCTCACGCCGAGCTGCGCCAAGATCGTTTCCAGCCGCCCCACCTGCCCGCGCGTCTCTTCGAGGTGGGTCGTGAACGCCTCCTTCAGCCCGGGGGCGGTCGCGGCCTTCGCCATCCTAGGCAGCGCCTTGAGGAGCTGGTTTTCCGCGCTGTAGAGGTCCTTCAGGCCGTCCACGTACAGGTCGTGTAGTGAGTCGAGTGGCATGACAGACTCCGAGGAGAATCGGGCGCCGCCGGAGAGGCACGGCGCGTGCCGTCCGCCCCCGAGGCCGGGCGCGCCGCGCCCGGCCGCACTGCCGCTACTTCGGTCCGGCGTGCTTCTTGACGTGCTCCAGGTGCACCTTCAAGGTCGGGAGTGTCTTCGCGGCGAAGGCGCGCAGGCCCGTGTCCTTGACGCTCACGCTCGCCGCCGTGAACAGCGCCACCGCCTCCTCGTGCGCCTTCAGCTGGGCGTTCGCGTAGGCGGCGTCGAAGTCGCGGGCGGCCTTCAGGTCGTCGAGCATCTTCTGGTGGTGCGGGGCGAGGTCGGCCGGGACGGGGATGCCGGCCTTGCCCGCAACCGCCTTGAGCTCGTCGTTCGCTTTCGTGTGGTCCTTGACCATCATCTCCGCGAACGTCTTGCACTCGGCCTTCGTCGCCTTCTCCAGCGCCAGCTTGCTCGACTTCACCTCGAACAGGCCGCCGCTGGCGGCCTTCGCCACGAACTCGGCGTCGGTCACGGTCTTAGGCGCCGGCTGGGCGGCGGGTACCGGCTGGCGGGCGGCCGCCGGGAGGGCGATCGCGGCGAGGGCGGCGAGGGCGATCAGCCGCAGCGGGCGGAGGTACGCGTGGGTCACGGGGGTGATTCCCTTTAGGGGGCACGGGTTGGAAACTAGCGCTGCTGGTCGGTCGGGGTGCGCGTCGCGTCGTCCGGGTTGGTGCGCTGGTCCTGCTGCTTGTCTGCGTCGGCCCGCTCGGCGGCGCTGGTCGTCGTCCCCGGGTGGCGGTCGGGCTGGGCCGGATCCTGGTCGCCGGCCTTCTGCCCGCCGCGATTCTTCTGGTCTGCCATCGGTGCTGCCTCCTAGGGAGAAAAGAACCGCCGGGCCGGGGCGGACGGCGGTCCGCCCGCCGCGGGGGGCTTCGCGCCCGGCCCGGCGGGTGACGGGGCTCCCACCGGCCGGCGCCGCTGGCGAGCTGATCGGGGAACGTCTTCCGGTTCACAGACATTGCGGCGGCGGTGCGAGCCGTCAACAGAGTGCAACCGCCGCACCCGGCCGGCGGACGGCGCAGAAATCCGGGGAACTCCCGACACAACCCGGGAAAAGGGAGAATCGGCGCCCGCGGCGCCAGCCCGGCGCGGAACGTGAAGGGGTATGACCGCCCACCCCGAACTGGAGGCGACGATGGTCGAGATGACGAAGCGCGGCGAGGAGGACCGGCGCCGCGAGGACGAGACGGTGAGCGGCGAGCCGCTGGAGTTGGCGAACCCGGCCGGCGCGGGGTCGACGGCGGTCACGCGCGACAAGGGCGCGCCGCCGGCCGCCGACGTGCCGCGCGAGGAGCGCGAGGGGCACCGCTGACCGCCCGGCCATGCGGGCACGTGCCGGCCGCGCGGCGATGCGCCAGACCAGTCGAACCCGCCTCCGTGCGTCGAGCCTCTCACCGGGCCTTGTCTGTCCCCCACCGTCACGTCCGGCGTAGCTCCGGGACGACCCATTCCGGTTGTTGCAAGAGTCTGGGACGCAGCCGCTACCCGCCGTGCGCGGGCACGCGTCGATCGGGGTCGAGGGACAACCCCGATCGGTGGGCAGACCGTGCCCGACGAGCATGATCCGCCCGCCGGTCTGTGGAACTTCGTGACGATCTCGGAGGCGGGTTCGATGGGCGGCGACGGGCGAACGCGGACGGTGATGGACCTGGTGGGGGCGAAGCTGCGCCGGACCGACGGCTCCTACTTCGACCCGTGGGACAGCCTCACGCTGAGTTCCCTGCTCGACCGGGGGCGGTGGAACGACGACACGCCGATCGGCCCGTGGGAGCGCGCCGCCCTGAAACTGCTGCTCGATGATCGCGTGCCGGTGGACTGGGAGGTGCCCGAGCCGTCGGCGTGAATGCCCGGCGGGAGCTACGGCGCCCCGGTCGACACGGTACCCGTCGGGGTGGGCGTCGCGCTGGTGGTGCCGCCCCCCGTGGTCCCCGTGCCGGACGTGCCGGTCCCGGTGCCGTCCCCGAACGTCGTGCCGCCGGTCGTCCCGGTCCCGGTCGAGCCGGGCGTGGTCGGCGTGCCGGTCGTCGTCCCGTTCAGGTCGTCGTTCGTCGGCAGGGCGTTGGCCGTGCCCGTCCCGATTCCGGTTGTCCCCGTGCCGGTGTCCGTGGTCCCGATCCCGGTGGTCCCGGTCTGGCCGGCGACCGCGGCTCGGGCGGCGGCCGCGGTGAACTGGTCGACCAGCCCGGCCACCTGCTGCGCCTGCACCCCGGCCAAGCGGGCGGCGTTCGCGGCCCCGGCGAACCGTCCGATCAGGCTGCCGAAGAACCCCGCGTACACCGGCGCCGCGGCGGCCTGTTCCTCCCGGAGGCCGACGACGTAGCGCGCGAGGACGTCATCCAGCGCAGCGGATTGCGCGACAATGGCCCCCGCCAGAGCTTGGACCCCCGCGCGGTTGCCCGCCTGGCGGATGAACGCCGGGTCGTCGAGAGCGGCGCGGGTGCCGGCGGCGAAGAAGTCGGCCAGCGCGGCGGCAGACAGGACCTGATCCGGGGTCAGGCCGGTGGCGGGAGTCTCGCGGTCCTCGAGGAGGTCGAGGCGGGGGATGAAGCGGCGGGGGGCCACGGCGGGTCTCCGGGTTGCGGGCCGGAGAGGGATCGCAACTCAGAGGCCGAACGGCTCCCACAGGGGCGCGGGTTATGTCGGGAAACACCGCGAAACGCCGCCGGCGGGAGGTCGTGGGCCGAGGGAACGGGTAAGGTGGTGTCGGGGCAGCGTTGCCGCCCCGCACCACGTCGGGAGCGCCACGCGGCACACCATCTGCGACGGCCCGGGCCGCCGCCGAGGCTACGGGAATCGCCCCAGCACCCACCGAACAGAGAGTACCCAGCATGTCGACCACCACCGCTCCGGGCCGGACGAACATGCCCTTCGGCACCCAGCCGAACGCCGGCGACGAGGCCCGGCGCCACTCCGAGGGTGTCGTCGCCCGCACGATCGAGGATTACACCGCGCGGATGCCGTCGGACTGGTTCCTGTGGGCCGGCGGGGCGTCGATCGTCGCCTCGGCAACGCTCCACCTCCTCGGCCGCAAGGAGGACGCGCAGTTCGTCGGCCACTGGGCGCCGACGCTCCTGATCCTCGGACTCTACAACAAGGTCGTGAAGGTCGCCGGCAGCGACCGCATCCACGCGAGCTGAGCGACGGGCGAGTGCACCGGGTCCGGGCCGGGGCGGAAGCCCCGGGCCGTGTCGGTTAACCACCGGGTCCAGGCCGCCCACCCGCGGGTCTCGTCACCGGCGAGAGCGCGAGGCCATCCGCCTCTCCGCCCCCTCCGAGAGACCCGTCGGACGACTTCCTCGCGCCCCTCGGTCACATTCCCAGTCGGGCGCGGCACGTGGCGTGCGACCGGGGCTACGCGCGAGGGAGGTGCACCGTGACCGAGGCCCGCGACCGCATCGCCGACGTGTGGGGGCCGCGGGCTCCGTTCCGCGGCGAGGGAAAGTGGCCGGCTCGGGTGGACCAGCACCTGGCCGAGCGGCCGGACGAGTGGGTCCGATCGTGCTGCGTCCTGTGCTCGAACGGGTGCGCGCTCGACGTCGGAGTGAAGGGCGATCGGATCGTCGGCGTCCGCGGGCTCAGGACCGACCGGGTGAACCGCGGCCGGCTCGGCCCGAAGGGGCTCCACGGCTGGCAGGCCAACGCCAGCCCGGACCGGCTCACCCACCCGCTTGTGCGCGAGGGCGGCCGCCTCCGGGATGCGGGCTGGGACGAGGCGATGGGCCTTGTCACCCAGACGTGCAAGGACACGATCGAGCGGTATACCCCCGGCGGGGTGGCGTTCTACAACACCGGCCAGCTGTTCCTGGAGGAGTACTACACCCTGTCCCTGGTCGCCCAGGCCGGGGTCGGCACCCACCACCTCGACGGCAACACCCGCCTCTGCACCGCCACCGCGTCCCAGGCCCTGCGCGAGACGTTCGGGTCCGACGGCCAGCCGTGCTCCTACTCGGACGTGGACGTGACCGACTGCCTGTTCCTGGTCGGCAGCAACATGGCCGAGACCCAGACCGTCCTCTGGGCCCGCGTCCTCGACCGGCTGGCCGGCCCGAAGCCGCCCCGGCTGGTCGTCGTCGATCCGCGGAAGACGCCGACCGCGGCGAAGGCCGACGCGCACCTCCGCCCCCGGCTCGGCACGAACGTGGCGCTGCTCAACGGCGTCCTCCGCCACCTCATCGAGGCCGGCCACGCCAACCGGGCCTTCGTCGAGAAGTACACCGTCGGCTTCGCCCACTTGGCCGACACGGTCCGGAACTACCCGCCGGACCGGGTCGAGGAGATCACCGGCGTCCCGGCCGGTGAGGTGGTCCGGGCGGCCGAGCTGATCGGCTCGGCCAGGACGCTGCTGTCGTGCGTCCTCCAGGGGGTGTACCAGTCGAACCAGGCCACGGCCGCGGCCTGCCAGGTGAACAACGCTAACCTCGTCCTCGGGCGGATCGGCCGGCCGGGCTGCGGGGTCATGCAGATGAACGGCCAGCCGACCGCCCAGAACACCCGCGAGACCGGGTGCGACGGGGAGTTTCCGTTCCTCCTCAACTGGCAGAACCCGGAGCACGTGCGGCGGTGGGCCAAGCTCTGGAACGTCGACCCGATGACGCTGCCGGCATGGCACCTCCACAGCCACGCGATGGAGATCTTCCGGCACTGCGAGCTTGGGTCGGTCAAGTTCCTGTGGGTGATCGGCACCAACCCGGCGGTGTCGCTCCCGGAGTTGCGCAAGGTCCGCCGGGCGCTCGGCAAGCCCGGCCTGTTCCTGGTCGTGTCCGACGCCTACCTGACCGAGACGGCCGAGTTCGCCGATGTGGTCCTCCCGGCCGCCCTGTGGGGCGAGAAGACCGGCACGTTCACCAACGTCGACCGCACCGTCCACGTCTCGCACAAGGCCGTCGCCCCGCCCGGCGGGGCGAAGTCGGACCTGGACGTGTTCCTCGACTTCGCCCGACGGATGGACTTCCGCGACCGCGACGGCAAGCCGCTGGTGAAGTGGAAGGACGCGGCGGGGGCCTTCAAGGCGTGGTGCCGCCACTCGAAGGGGTGGTTCTGCGACTACAGCGGGCTGAGCTACGAGAAGCTGTCTGCCGGCACCGGAATCCAGTGGCCGTGCAACGCCCGCCACCCCGACGGGACCGAGCGGATTTATACCGACCTCACGTTCAAGACGGCGGCCGCCGAGTGCGAGACGTTCGGCCACGACCTCGAGACGGGGGCGCCGGTCCACCCGGACCAGTACAAGGCCCACGACCCGGCCGGGCGGGCGGTCCTCAAGCCAGCGAACTACGCCCCGCCGCCGGAGGAGCCGGACCGCGAGTACCCGTTCTTTCTGACCACCGGCCGGGTGGTGTACCACTTCCACACCCGGACCAAGACCGGCCGCTGCCCGGACCTGAACGCCGCCGCCCCCGAGCCGTTCGTGGAGATGAGCACGGAGGACGCGGGACGGCTGAAGCTGGCGGACGGCGACGAGGTCGAGGTCGCGTCCCGCCGCGGCACCCTGCGGCTGCCGGTGAAGGTCGGCGACACCCTCCCCGGGCACCTGTTCGTGCCGTTCCACTACGGGTACTGGGACGCGAAGGGCCGCGAGCCGCACCGGGCGGCGAACGAGCTGACGGTCACCGGCTGGGACCCGGTGAGCAAGCAGCCGTACTACAAGTATGCGGCGGTCCAGGTTCGGAAGGCCCGGCGGTCGCTGGCCGCGCTCGGGAAGCGCGCCGCCGACGCCGCGACCAAGGCGGTGGACCAGGGGAGGGAACTGGCCGACAAGGTGCTAAGCTCCGCCCGTACCCCGCGGCCACGGGTCGCCGACGCGCTCGGGCTGTTCCGGTCCGGGTGCGGCGAGCTGGCGGCCGCCCTCCGCGACCTCAAGGCGGTCCACTCCGAGGAGCCCGAACTGGCCGCCGGGTTCGAGACGATGTCAAAGCTCACGGACGAGGCCGCGGATGGGCTCGGCCCGGCCGCGGAGAAGCACGGAGAGGAGCCGTCGAAGGAACCGGCGGGGCTGCGGGCGGCGCTGTTCCCGGCCCCGCGGCCCGGCCCGGCCGGTGTGCTCCGCGACCTGCACGCCGTCACCGTGCTGGTGGCCGAAGTGCAGGGGTCGGTGGTGACCCTGATCCAGGTCGCCCGGGGGCTCCGCGACCCGGACATGCTCGACGCCTGCCTGGCAGCGGACGAGCATGTCAAGCGGGTCGCGGCGTGGGCCCAGAGCCACGTCAAGCACCGGGCGGTCCACACCCTTGTCGTCCCGGCCTGACGTGTCGTCTCCCCCGCCGGTCGACCGAGGCCGGGCCGCACCTCCATCCACGAGCACCACCCGCCCCGAGGCCCTCCGGGCGGTCTGTTAACCGTTGGGGCGCGCACTAAGCCATTCCGGCGGCCGGAACCCGTTGCCGGACAAGGCCACCGTCACTCGGACGGTGGCCTGTTAACCACTAGGTCGGCCACCCGCCCCTGACCCGGACCAGTTCCGGCTTGCCGGACGGCCACTTGCCCCACCTCCAGCTCACTGACGGGTCAGGGCGTGGCCGGGCCGGCGCCGGGCACGAACCCGGTCGCGGCACCGCCCTGACCCGTCAGTGGGAAGTCCACGCTGGCGGTCGGCGCGTCGGGCACCTTCGCGACCAGGATCGTGTCCCCCGGGTTGCTGTACATCGCCGGCAGGGTTTCCTTGCCGCCGCCGCTGAACGGGCTCACGTCCGGCGGCAGCTCCTTCCCGTCCGGGCCGACCACCTTCGAGATGACGACCTTGTAGTCCCCCGGGGCGACGCCCGTGCCGCCCTTGCTGGCGACGAGTTGGTACTTGCCGTCGCCGTCCGTCCGGGCGCTCGCGGCCTCGCCCTTCGCGGTCGGGACGAACTGCACGACCGCCCCCGACACCGGCTTGCCCTTGAGCGTCACCTTGCCGGAAACGGCCGTCTTAGGTCCACCGTCGGCCCCGCCGCAGCCGGCGAGACCGAGCGGGAGCAGCAGGAGAAGCAGCGTCTTGCGCATAGTCCTTTCTCGGGCGTGAGCGACGTTCGGGGAACCATCGGGGCGGGTTACGGTAGCTGGGCGACGTTCCCGTCGCCCATCGCGGTCAGGTTGCGCAGGGTCGTGGTGTCGACCCCGTTGCGGATGAAGACGACGGCGCCGTCGCCCATCAGGAAGTTCGCCCCGCCGGTGTGCAGGCTCCCCGGGTTCCACCACTCGGACGCCTGGTTCTTGTTCGGCAGCGGGGTGCCGGCGAGGCCGCCGCTCACCCAACTCGGGTAGACGTTGACGTTGATCCCGTCCTTCGGGTCGAGCCCGGTCATCACCCACCCGCGGTACGCCCAGGCGGCGCGGGAGCCGTCGTACACGTCGAGCGTCCCCTCGGCCATCGCGAACGTGTTGCTGGTGCCGTCCGTGACGTGCGCCACCCGGCTGTTGCTGTTCTCGCCGAACATGTATTTGGTGATCGACGACGCGTTCTTCCAGTAATTGGCCCCGGACGTCGGGTAGGCCATGAAGTCGTAGTTCGTCTTGATCGCCTCGACGCCGGGCTGGCCGTAGTTCGCGTCGCCGACGTTGAGCGTCTCCTTCCCGTTGTCCGAAGGACAGCGGAACGTCGAGACCCGCTGAGTGCTCAGGGCGATGTTGGTGGCGCCGACGGCGCCGCCCAGCAGGGTGTGGCCGTTCTTGACGAGCGCCTGCGAGGCGGACTTGTTGTCGTACTGGGTGAACAGCGCCTGCTGCTCGATGTACGGCAGCAGTTGCACCAGCCCGTTCAGGTTCTGCCCCGTCGTGGTCGCCGGAGTGCCCACCCAGGCGTAGTTCGTGCCGGCCGACGGGAAGTAGCCGTAGGTGCCTTCGTAGTTGTGCAGCGCCAGCCCCATCTGCTTGAGGTTGTTCTGGCACTTCGACCGTGCCGCAGCCTCGCGGACCTTCTGCACCGCGGGGAGCAGCAGGCCAATGAGAATGGCGATGATGGCGATGACCACCAGTAGCTCGATCAGCGTAAAGCCCGTTCGATTCGTCCGACCACGCATCAAACCGCTCCTGAAAAAAGGACGGAACAAAGCCCCACGGCGGCCCGCACGGGACGGACGTGGTATGTGATGGAGCAAGAACACGGGAGATCGTCGTTCAATCAGTGGGCACGGTTCGCCTAAACGCGCGGCAAAAAACGCCGCTGGTGGGGTTGTTTGGAGTGCTGAAGGAGATTTGAGGCAACTGCGGTGCCAACGCGGGGGTGGGAGCGGCGGGGCGACAGCCCGACGACGCTCAGCTCGCGTCCCAGCCGCCGTGTCGGTGGTTTCGGCTGATGGGCGGTTCCAGAACTGCGCCGGCGTGAGATCGTTTCCGCCTCGCCCCAGTAGAGGCGGGGGGCCACATCAGGATCACGTACCCGCTGAAGACCAGGCCAGAAAGTTCAGGGCCGCGACCCAGTGGCAGACCCGGACCCATCCCGGGTGCCCAGTCGGTTTCTCCGGCGGGGTGCGGGTGGCGACGGCCGACGTGACCGGGGGCAGGGTGGACGACGTCGTCACCGGGGCCGGCCCGCTCGGCAGCTCGCACGTCAAGGTGTTCGATGGGGTGACCGGGGCGGAGCTGCGGAGCTTCTTCGCCTACGACCCGTCGGCCCGGTACGGGGTGTTCGTGGCCGCCGCCGACCTGGACGGGGATGGCACGGCCGAGATCGTCACCGGGGCCGGCGACGGCGGGGCGCCGCACGTGAAGGTGTTCCGGTTCGCGGACCTGGCGGAGACGGCGAGCTTCTTCGCGTTCGACCCGGCCCAGCGGGGCGGGGTGTCGGTGGCGGCCCAGGCCGGGCTGGTGGTGGCCGGGTCGGGGGTCGGGGTGGCGTCGGAAGTGCGGGTGTTCGCCGCCGGGTCACTCGCCCCGGTTGGGGCGTTCGCGCCGTTCGGCGGGTTCACGGGCGGCGTAAACGTGACGGCCGACAGCGGGCTGATCGGGGTCGGAGCCGGGCGGCGGGCCGCAGGCGAAGATCTACGCGGCAACTGGGGACGAGGTCGCCAGCTTCTCCCCATTCGACCCAGCGTTCACCAGCGGGGTGTCGGTGGCGAGCCGAGGCGGGGACGACCCGCGGCTGATCGTCGGGGCCGGGCCGGGGGCGGCCCCGCGGGTGGTCGAGTACGACTTCACCCAACAGGTGACGGCCTCGTACCTGGCGTTCGACCCGGCCTTCGCCGGCGGGGTGTTCGTCGGGTGACGCTCCTGACGAGTCGCAACCCGTGGCCGGGCGAGGCCGCCGTTACTGATACGGCGGCCCGTTGACCGCAGCTCGGCCACCAGCCCCGCGCGGGTGGCTTCGTAGAGCTGGTGCGAGGCGTACTTGTAGGCCTCCACCAGCAGCTCGTTCATGTCCTTGAAGTGGTAGCTGATGTGGCCGAGCGCCATTTCGGCGCGCGCCGCCACCTTGCGCGCGGAAAGCTTGGCGTAGCCCTCTTCGCTCAGGCAGAGGAAGGCCGCCTTGATGATTTCCTCGCGGGCGATGCGCATGTCGTTGCGCACGCCATCGAAGACCACTGGCGCCAGGTAGCAACCTTCCGCTTCGCCACTGCCGGCGACCAGCCGGGCACCCTCTTCCAAGCCGCTGGCAATGTAGCCCTGCACCAGTTGCAGATGCTGGGAGTCGACCAGGGCCCCGTAGCGGCTGGCCGGGTCGAGGGCGTCATTCGGCGTCCACACGGCAAGTGCTTCGCGCAGATGCTCGAGGAACTTCTCGCGCACCGACTCCTGCACCAGCAGGCGCGAACCGGCGGTGCAGACCTGGCCCTGGTTGTAGGCGATGGCGGAAGCGGCACTGATAGCCGCTGCGCGCAGGTCGGGCGCATCGGCGAAGACGATGTTCGGGCTCTTGCCGCCAGCCTCGGTCCACACGCGCTTGAGGTTGGACTGCCCGGAGGCGACCATCAGCCGCTTGGCCACGCCGGTCGAGCCGGTGAAGGCGATGGCATCGACGTCCATGTGCCGCGACAGGGCGTCGCCGGCCTCGGCGCCGTAGCCCGGCACCACGTTCAGCACAC
>JAFKFQ010000221.1:23204-26615 GCA_017308215.1 bacterium
GGATGGCCGTCAGTGGCGAGCGCTCGGACGGCTTGAGCACCACGGAATTACCGCACGCCAGCGCCGGGCCGAGCTTCCAGCTGGCCATCAGCAACGGGAAGTTCCACGGCACTATCACTCCCACCACGCCCACGGCTTCGCGGGTAACCAGGCCCAGCTGGTCCTCGGCGGTGGCGGCGATCTCGCCGTAGACCTTGTCGATGGCCTCGGCGGACCAGCGAATGGCGTTGGCCGCCCCGGGCACGTCGGTGGCCAGGGAATGGGCGATGGGCTTGCCCATGTCGAGGGTTTCCAGCAGCGCCAGTTCCTCGGCGTGGCTTTCCAGCAGATCGGCGAAGCGGACCAGGATGCGCTTGCGCTGCACCGGTGCCATGCGCGACCAGTGCCCCGACTCGAATGCCCGGCGCGCGCTGGCCACGGCGCGCTCGATATCGGCGGCACCGCCACGGGCGATGGCGGCCAGGCGGCGCCCGTCGAGCGGGCTGGCCTTGTCGAAGGTGCGCAGGTCCTGCGCGCTGCAGTAGTCACCGTCGATGAAGCAGCGGCCTTCGATGGCGAGCGTTGCCGCGCGCGCGCTCCAGTCCTGCAGGGTTGTTGCGGTCATGGGTTTGCTCCTTGAGCGGAAATGAGTTCAGGCCACGCCCCGTTGCGCCAGGCCGTCGAGCCAGTCCGGGTCCATCTGCGGCATGCTCTCGAGCAGACGCGTGACGTAGCTGTCGCACGGCGGCGTGAACACCCGCTGCTTGTCACCGAAGTCGACGACCTTGCCGGCCTTGAGCACCAGCACGTCGTCGGCGATGGACTTCACCACCGACAGGTCGTGGGTGATGAACAGGTAGGTGATGCCCAGGCGCTGCTTGAGGTCGTCGATCAGCCGCAGGATGCCCTCCGCCACAAGCTGGTCGAGAGCGCTGGTGATCTCGTCGCAGACGATCACTGCCGGGTCCGCCGCCAGGGCGCGGGCAATGCCGACCCGCTGCTTCTGCCCGCCGGACAATTCGCCCGGCCTGCGGGCCATGAAGCGGCCGGGCTCCAGGCCCACGGCAGCGAGCAGTTCGCGAGTTCGTTCTTCGCGCCGGGCAGCATCGAGGCCGCCGTAGAACTGCAGCGGCCGCCCGACGATGTCGCCGATACGCTGGCGCGGGTTCAGCGCGGTGTCGGCCATCTGGTAGATCATCTGGATCGAGCGCAGCTCGTCCCGGCTGCGCCTGGCGTAGTGCGCCGCGAGCGGCTTGCCCTGGAACAGGATGCTGCCCTCGCGGCTGGGCAAGGCCCCGGTGATGCAGCGCCCCAGCGTCGACTTGCCCGAGCCGGACTCGCCGACAATGGCCAGCGTGCGCCCCGGAAAGACCTTCAGCGACACGTCGTCGAGCACCTGCTTGTTGCCGTAGCCGGCGCGGATGCCGCGCAGCTCCAGCAGCGGCTGCTGGTCGACGGCCACCGGCGGGCTCGCCTCGCAGGCCAGGTTGCGCACCGCCCACAGCGAGCGGGTGTAGTCCGCCTGCGGCTCGGCGATCAGCCGGCGCTTGTCGCCGCGTTCGACCAGGTGGCCGTCCTTGAGCACCATGACCTCGTCGGCCATCTGCGCCACCACGGCGAGGTCGTGGGAGATGTAGATGGCCGCCACCTGGAACTCGCGGACCAGTTCGCGGATGGTCAGCAGCACGTCGATCTGGGTGGTCACGTCCAGCGCCGTGGTCGGCTCGTCGAAGATGATCAGATCCGGCCGGCAGGACATCGCCATGGCCGTCATGATCCGCTGCAGCTGGCCACCGGAGACCTGGTGCGGATAGCGCTCGCCGATGGACTCGGGCTCGGGCAGGGCAATCTTCCGGTACAACTCCACTGCATCCCGGCGCGCCTGCTCGCGGTGCACCAGGCCGTGCTCCAGGGCAGTTTCGCAATGCTGGTCGATCAACCGGTGCGCCGGGTTGAAGCTCGCCGCCGCGGACTGCGCCACGTAGGCGATGCGCGCGCCGAGCAGCTCGCGATGCTGCGCCTCGGGCACCTGGCGCAAATCGATGCCGTCGAAGAGGATTTCGCCGCCGCTGATGCGGCAGCCATCACGGGTGTAGCCCATGGCGGCGAGGCCGATGGTGGACTTGCCGGCGCCGGATTCGCCGACCAGGCCGAGTATCCTGCCGCGCTGCAAGTTCAGGTCGATGCCGTGGACGATCTCGCTCCAGCCGTCCGCGCCGCCGGCCTCGATGCGCAGGCCGGTAATCTTCAATAGGGGTTCGCTCATGCTGCGGGTCCTCGGACAATACGTGGGCGGGACGGTCATCGCCGCTGGGCGAGGAACCAGTCGGCGACGAAGTTGACGGCGATCGCCAGCACGCCGATGGCGGCGGCAGGGATCAGTGGCGTCAGGTCGCCAAAGGAAATCAGCGAAGCGTTCTCGCGGACCATGCTGCCCCAGTCCGCCAGCGGCGGTTGCAGCCCCAGGCCGAGGAACGACAGCGAGGAAATGGTCAGGAACACGAAGCAGAAGCGCAGGCCGAATTCCGCCACCAGCGGTGCCCGCACGTTGGGCAGCAGTTCCACCGCCACCAGCCAGAACAGCCCTTCGCCGCGCAGCCGGGCAACCTCCATGTAGTCGGTCACCACCACGTTGAGCGACACCGAGCGCGCCAGGCGGAAGATGCGCGTGGCGTCCACCAGCGCGATGACGAACACCAGATTGGCGATACTGGAGACGAAGATGATCAGCAAGAGAAGCGCGCAGATCAGCTGCGGCACCGCCATCAGCACGGCGCGCTGTCCACCCAGCCCCCCAGGGCAGCGGCGATCAGCCCCAGCGAACCGCCGATGAAGAAGGCCAGCGCGGTGGACAGCAGCGCGATGCCGATGGTGTTGCGCGCGGCGAAGATCACCCGCGAGAGCATGTCGCGCCCCAGGGCATCGGTGCCCAGCCAGTGCTGCGCGCTCCAGGGGTCGTACTCGCCGCCGACGATCTCGGTTTCGCCAAACGGCGCGACCAGCGGGCCGAACAGCGCGAGGAAGGTGTAGAAGAGGATGATCAGCAGGCCGATGCGTGCGGTCCAGGTCATCTGTTTGAAGGTTGCGATCAAGGCATTCATCGATTCGCCCTCACTGGCGATGCAGCAGGCGCGGATTGGTAACGATGGACAGCACGTCGGCGAGCAGATTGATGCCGATGTAGACCACCGCGAAGATGCAGCAACAGGCCTGGACCACCATGACGTCGCGCTTGATCACCGAGTCCACCATCAGTTGCCCGAGGCCGGGGTAGACGAACACCACCTCGACCACCACCACGCCGGTGATCAGGTACGCCAGGTTCACCGCGATGACGTTGACGATCGGCGCCCAGGCGTTGGGCAGGGCGTGGCGCAGGACGATCTTCAGCCGCGACAGGCCCTTGAGCCGTGCCATCTCGATGTAGGGCAG
>JAFKFQ010000337.1 GCA_017308215.1 bacterium
CTAACGACCCGCCGGCTCACGCCGACCGGTCGCCTGGATAGAATGCCGTGCCACCGAGGGAGACACCCATGTCGAGCCGATCCGCCAGCGGGTACGACCTGACGCCGCTGACCGCCGAGCGCCGCGGCGCGGCGGAGGCGACGCTCACGCCCGAGGAGCGGCGTGTGATCCTCCACCAGGGGACGGAGCGGCCGTTCTGCGGCGGGCTGCTGAAGAACAAAGACGCCGGCGTGTATTCGTGTCGGCTGTGCGGGCTGCCGCTGTTTCGGTCGGCGGCGAAGTTCGAGTCCGGCACCGGCTGGCCGAGCTTCGCGACGCCGTTCGATCCCGCGCACGTGGCCGAGCTTCACGACGCCAGCCACGGCATGGTCCGCACCGAAATCCGCTGCGCCCGCTGCGATGGCCACCTCGGGCACGTCTTCCCCGACGGCCCGCCGCCGACCGGGCTGCGCTACTGCCTCAACTCGGCGTCGCTGGCGTTCTCGACCGAACCGCCGCCGGAGGCGGGTCCGTGACTTGCCCCGCCGGGGTCGACCGCTTAGGTTGATACGACGGGCCAAGTGGCGGAACGGCAGACGCACTCGACTCAAAATCGAGCGCCCAAAAGGCGTGTGGGTTCGAGTCCCACCTTGGCCACCTGTACATCTGGACAGTAGAGGACAGGGCCGGACACCAGCGGACTAACCCGGCCACGGGCCACGGGTTCCGCCGACGATGTCCGGTCCTGTCCGTTTCGGTCCAATCCTGTCCGCACCGGATTTTGCACCAGTGTTGCACCGGATTCTGCACCGGCCCCCGACCCGTGCATCTTGTCGTTGACCGCCCGCACGAACGTCTCGTCCGTCTCCATGAGGTAGTGCCGCATGGCGATCCCGACGGTGTTCCCGATCCACCCGACCACGTCCTTGAGCGGGTAGCGCTGGGCTAGGTCCGTCTCGCAGCTGGCCCGCATGTTGTGGAGCGGCTTCGGCCACGGCTCAAGCCCCGCCTGGTAGATGCGGTCCACGAACAGAGTCCCCAGGCTGATGCTCTGCCACCCCTTCGCCTCGGCGGTCGCGCGCAGCTTGTCGGCCATCTTCCCGGCGACGACGTAGACGGCGTCCGGCGCCGCCGCCTCCCGGGCTTCCTCCAGCGCGCGGCGCAGGACCGGGAACAGGGGGATGGTGCGCTCGTCCCCGCCCTGGTGGTGCTCGGTCTTGGGCGAGCGGAACGTCATACTGCCTCGGGCGAAGTCCACGTCCTGCCAGCGCAGCAGCAGCACCTCGTTCGGCGCGCGTAGCCCACCGAATCGGGACAGCGCGACGACGACCGGCCAGGCGCTCGGCCTCTTCCGTCGTGACGTAGAGGCGGTCGTCGGCCTTGGGGGTGGGCTCAGGCACGGGACACCGCCTTCCGCGCCGCCGGCGGGGTCACGGTGTCCGCGGTCGTCGGCGGCAGGTGAACCTTCTCGGCGAGTTCGAGCAGGACGCGCAAGCGCTCGGTCAGCGCAACGGACTTCGCCAGCCGCACGCGGACGAACTCGGGGCGGGGGATCGAGTCCAACGGGTCGTATTCCTTCTTCCGGGCCACGGTCTGCCTCCACCGGGGTGATCGAGGTGAAAGCAGGTTAGGGGACGGGCGACCCGCTTTTCTCCCGCCAATTAGCGGGACTTTAGCGGGCTCGGGGCGACCAGCGGGCCGCACCGAAACGAAGTGTCAGTCACCGGCGTCGCGCTAGGGCGTGTGGACAGAACCCGTCGCCTCGTTTCTCCCCTCCAACTGCCTGGAGGGAGGCGAGATGCGGCGACATGCGATCAGCGACGCGGACTGGGGGCGGGTCAAGGATCTGCTCCCGGGCCGGGGGCCGAAGGCGGACAACCGCCGCGGTTCCGGCGCTGGGCCGAGGCCGGGGTCTGGGGGCGGGTGCTGGAGCACGTCCGGGATCCGGACGTGTCCACCCTGGTGCTCGACTCGACCGTCGTCCGGGCCCACCCGGCGGCCGCCGGGGCGGGCAAAAAAAGCGACTGTGATCCGCGTCAAGCAGAAATCGCCACCGGATCGCCTGCCTCCGCCCGCCACGGCTGGCCGGACTGGATGATCGCGTTGGCGACCACCAGGAGCTTCCGGGCGACTGCCGTGAGGATCACCTTCGGGCGCTTCCCGCGAGCCGCCAGCCGCTCCTTGAACGACCGCATGGCCGGGTTGTGGACGACCGCGGACAGGGCCGCCAGGTACAACGCCCGGCGAACCGGCGCCCGTCCGCCGCGGATGTGTCGACCGCCCTGGCGCGACCCGCTGTCGTCGGCGAACGGGGCCAGCCCGACCAGCGCGGCCAACCGGCTGCCGGTCGTGGTGCCCAGCTCCGGGAGCCCGGCCAGGAGGGTGAGAGTGGCGACCGGGCCGACCCCAGGGATGCTCTGGAGCAGGGCGTCCCGGGCCTGCCACACCGGGCTGGCCTTCACCGCCCCGGCCAGCACCGTATCCGCCCGGTCGATGGCCTTGGTCAGCCACGCCACGTGCTTCTGGACCTCCTTCCGGACCGCCCCGTCGGTCAGCCGATCGAGCCGGTTCGTCTCCATGACGCGCATCGCGATCAACTGGTTCCGGCGGGTCAGCATCGCGTCCAGGCGGCGGACGTCTTCGGGCACCGCGGCGGCCGGGGCCGGGCGGATGGCCTCGGCGAACCGGGCCAGGAGGGCGGCGTCGAGCCGGTCGGTCTTGGCCAGCTGGCCGGTCGCCCGGGCGAAGTCCCGGACCTGCCGGGGGTTGACCACGGCGACCGGCAGACCGGCCACCTGGAGGGCGGCGACGACCGGTAACTCCAACCCGCCGGTCGCCTCCAGTAGGACCAGCGCGGGTGCCAGGCCCCGGAGGTCGGCCACGAGCGCCGCGACCCCGGCCGGGTCGTTGGCCACCCGGCGGGGGGCCGGGTCGGGGCGGCCGGCGACATCCAGCCACGCCTTCGAGACGTCGATCCCGACGAAGCACCCACGAGACATGACCACCCCCGAGTGTGTGCGTCCGAGCGATCCCAGCCTTGTGATGCGGCCGCGAGGGCCGGGTGACTGTTCGGGCTTCTGCCCGGACGGCGACGCGACGGGTGTCTGCGCTTTTTTGCGGCCTCGTGGGCCCAGGGGGCATCGACCTCCCGCCGCGTCGGGTCACCTTCGATACCTGGGATCGGTCGGGCAAGTGGAGCATACAAGGGGGCCCAGGCTCTCGGCCGGAGCCGCGGCGGGTGGGGGACCAAGGTCCACGGGAGCGTGACCGGGAGAGGCCACCCGGTGGTCCTCAAGCTGACCCCGGGGCAGGCCGGAGACGCCCCGCAGGCGGCCGACCTGCTGGCCGGGCAGACCCGGGGCCGGGTTCGGGCGGTGGTCGGGGACAAGGGGTACGACAGCGACGCGAACGTGGCCCTGATCCGCCGGCTCCGGGCCCGGGTGGTGATCCCGCCCCTCGGGTGCCGCAAGCACCAGCGGCGGTACAGCAAGAGGCTGTACCGGGGGCGGAACGTGGTCGAGCGGTTCTGGCAGAAGGCGAAGCAGTACCGTCGGGTGGCCACCCGGTACGACAAGCTGGACACCAGCTACCTCGCCTTCGTCCACCTGGCC
>JAFKFQ010000338.1 GCA_017308215.1 bacterium
GCGAATCGGCCACGGACGCGGGCCCCACCCCGCCATGCCCCCGGTGTTCGGCGACCCACGTGGTCCGGAACGGGGTCAACACCTCGGGCACCCCGACGTTCCGCTCTCGGGGCTGCGGCCGGCGGTTCGTGGCCGCCCCCAAGAAGGGTCCGGTCGGGGAGCCCGACCCGGCCCTGGTCCGTCGCCTCCTGGCCGAGCGGGTCGGCCTCCGGGCGATCGCCCGGATCACCGGCCGATCCCGGTCGTGGGTCCAGGGGTTCGTCCACGCCTTGTACCGGGAGGGCACCCCACACCACCCCGGGCCGCCCCCAGAAAGGTCTCTCCGGTCGTGATCGAGGCCGACGAGCCCTGGAGCCTCGTCGGCTCGAAGGCCGACATCCGCTGGGTCTGGGTGGCCCTCGACGCGAGCACCCGGCGGGTACTCGCGATGGTCGTCGGGGACCGGTCGGCGGCGACCGCCCGGCGGCTGTGGGACGCCGTCCCGAAGGCGTACCGGACCGGGTCCACGGTGCTCACCGACGTCCTGGCGGCGTACCAGGTGGCCCTCCCGGCCGCCCAGTACCGGGCCGTGGGCAAGGACTCCGGGCGGACCGCCCACGTCGAGCGGTTCTGGCTCACCCTCCGCCCGCGGTGCGCCCGGTTCGTCCGAAGGACGCGGTCGTTCTCCAAGTGCCCCAGGAACCACCTCGGAGCACTTTGGTACGTCATCCGGCTCTACAACTTGTGCCACCAGTAGGGCCACTACCCGCTCGCGTACTGCTCCCGCGATCCGAGTGTGCCACCAGACCCGAGCACGAAGACCTCTTGAGACGACGGGCCAGCGCCATCTCCAGCGCGTCCACCACCCGCCGGCTGGTCATCGTCTGATCCATCGACCAGCCGACCACACGCCGGCTGAACAGGTCTTCCACCACCGCCAGGTACGGCCACCCCTCGCGGGTCGTGGTGTATGTCACATCGGCGACCCAAAAGGCATTCGGTTCCTCCGGGTCGAAGTCCCGATTCAACACGTTCTCGGCCACCGGCAAACCGTGGTTGGAGTCGGTCGTCGGGCGGAACTTCCGCTTCGTTTTCGCGGCGATTCCGGCCGCCCGCATGACTTCGGCCACGAAGTCCACGCAGCACCCGTGCCCCTTCGCCACCAACTCGGTGTGGACGTGCGGACTCCCGTACCGCGCCTTCACCTCGGTGTGAACCGCCTTCACCTCCTGGGCCAGCTCTTCGCGTCGGACCTCGGCCGCGCTCGGCTCGCGCGACCGCCATGCGTAGAACCCGGCGCGACACGCCCAGCGCGCGGCACATGTGGGTGACGGGCCACTGGTCCTTGCGTTCCTCGATCCAGGCGAGGATCAGTTCGCGTGGGTGGCGAAGAACGCCGTGGCTTTTTGGGGATGTCGCGCTCTATCTCCAGGCGTTTGATCGCGGCCTTGAGCTTGCGGATCTCCTCCTCTTGGGGCGTCAGGCGGCCGGCGTCGGGGAACGCGTCGGCCCTTTTGCGGCCAGGGCCTTTTTCCACTCATGCAACCGGCCCTCGGGGACGCCGAGGCGGCGGGCGACCTCGGCGACCGAGAGCTTCTGTTCAGCGATCCTCTTCACGGCCGCGAGCTGATACTCAGCCGTGTATGTCCTGCGCTTGCCGGCCATCGGCACTTCCCCCCTTGTACCCGGATTTACACCGCTCTCCCGCTGTCCACTCCCCGTAGGGAGCTTCAGCTCGACTGGTGCCGATTCTGAGCGGCCGCCCGCGGCGAGTTACCATGAGGGTTGCTGAAGCTCTCCTGGCCCTCGCCCGCGGACGGCCGCCGTGATTCTACCACCCGAAGCCCATCCCCTGGTCCACGTCCTCGCCCTCCACTTCACCGGCCCGACGTAC
>JAFKFQ010000339.1 GCA_017308215.1 bacterium
CTCGTAGCCCTCGCGGACCTCCTTGGCGTCGTCCTTGAACCGCTTGAGGCTGTCCAGCCCGACCACCTTGTCGGCCGGCGGGTAGACCACCACGCCCTCGCGGATGACGCGGACCCGGGCGTTCCGCTCGATCACCCCGCTCGTGACGTGGCACCCGGCGATGGTGCCCACCTTGGTGATGCGGAACGTGTCGCGGATGACCGCCCGGCCGAGGTGGACCACCTCCTCGATCGGCTTCAGCCGGCCCTCCAGGGCCGCCTTCACGTCGTCCACCAGGTTGTAGATGATCTGGTACTCGCGGACCTTGATGTCCCGCGCCTCGGCCAGCTTCATCGCCGCGTCGTCGGTGGTCACGTTGAACCCGACGATCAGCGTGTCCTCCGGGCTGGTCAGCGCCAGCTGCACGTCGCTCTCGGTGATGGCGCCGATGCCGGCGTGCAGCACGCGGGTGCGGACCTCCTCGTGGACGAGCTTCTCGAGCTCCTTGCGGATCGCCTCGACCGACCCGCGGGCCTCGGCCTTGAGGATCACCTTCAGCTCGGTGATCTTGACCTTCGACTTGGCCGCGGTCAGCGACTCCAGCGACACCGGGGCGAACCGGTTGAGCTGCGACTCACGGTCCTTCACCCGCCGCAGGTCGGCGATCTCCTGCGCCTTGGTGAGCTCGTCCACGACGAAGAACGGGTCGTCGGCGTTGGGCACCTCGCTCAGGCCGGTGACGCGGACGGGCGTACTCGGCCCGGCCTCCTTGATGGCCCGGCCCATGTCCGAGTACATGGCCCGGACGCGGCCGAACGTGGACCCGCACAGCACGATGTCGCCGCGCTTGAGCGTCCCCTGCTGGACGAGGAACGTCGCCATCACGCCCTCGTCGGCGCTCATGTACGCCTCGAGGCACGTCCCGGTCGCCGGGCGGTCCGGGTCGGCCTGGAGCTCCTCCGACAGGTTCAGTTCCGCCTCGAGCAGGATGGCGGTGAGCAGGTCGTCGATGCCCTGGCCGGTCACGGCGGAGGTTTCGACGAACTGCGTGTCGCCGCCCATGTCGTCCGGCAGCAGGTTGAGCTGGTAGAGCTGCCGGCGGGTGCGGTCCACGTCCGCGTTCGGCATGTCCACCTTGTTGATGGCCACGATGATCCGCACGTCGGCGGCGCGGGCGTGGGCGATGGCTTCTTCCGTCTGCGGGCGGACGCCGTCGGTGGCGGCGACGACGATGACGGCGATGTCGGTGACGTTCGCCCCGCGGGCGCGCATCTTGGTGAACGCTTCGTGGCCGGGGGTGTCGAGGAACGTGATCGGCCGCTCGATCACCTCCTCGCCGCTGTCCGGGTCTTCAACCCGGTGCAGGACCGACCACGCCCGGATGACCTGGGTGATGCCGCCGACCTCGGTGTCCACGACCTTCGACGACCGGATCTTGTCCAGCAGCGAGGTCTTGCCGTGGTCGACGTGGCCCATGATGGTGACGATCGGCGGGCGCGGCTTGAGCTTCTCCGGGTCCACCGTCTCGGCCGCCTCCTCGAACTCGCGGAGGAGCTTCTCCTCGGCCGTCTCCTGCTTCTTGAGGATGAGCTCGATGTTCTTCTCGAACGCGATCGAGGCGGCGTTGTTGAACTCGATGGTCGAGTTGACGCCGTAGAGCTGGCCGGTCTCCTTGAGGAGCC
This sequence comes from bacterium, assembly GCA_017308215.1. GTDB lineage: Bacteria > Planctomycetota > Planctomycetia > Gemmatales > Gemmataceae > Urbifossiella. The sequence goes on from JAFKFQ010000339.1 coordinate 1,662, forward strand.
GCTTGGACAGCTCGCCGGCCTTCATCCCGATGGCCTCGGACAGCGACCGGACGGTGATCGGCGGGCTGATGGTGACCGGCCCGGTGATCTCGGTCTTGATGGCGGCGCGGCGGCTCTTGCGGAACAGCGCGGCGCGCGGCCCGCGGCGCGAGCCCCACTGCTGGTCGATGATCTCGACCTGCCCGTTCGGGCCGACGACGACGGCCG
>JAFKFQ010000222.1 GCA_017308215.1 bacterium
GCTCGGCCGGCAGCCGCGCCCGCAGCACCAGCGCGAGGAGGAGTGACGCCGCCATGACCGCCGCCGCCGCGGTCAGGTGGCGGCGGCTGCTCTCGGTCGCCTCGGTGCGGGCGAACCACGTCACGCCGATGATGTACACGCCGATCACGCCGGCCGTGTGGACGCGAAGGTCGGGCGTGAAGGCGTCGGCGGGAATCGCCGTCAGGCCGAGCAGCACGTTCAGGAACCGGCACGTCCCCATCGCCACCGGACCGAACGGCGTCGCCTTCAGCCAGCCGTCGTAGAGCAGCACCGCGACCGCCAGCGCGACGCCGTAGACCGCGGCGCCGGCGATGAACGTGAGCCCCACGCCGACGAGCGTCAGCGCGCCCGCGAGGAGCCCGGCGGTGCGCACCGAGACGCGGCCCGACGGGAGCGGGCGGAACGGCCGGTCGCGGGTGTCCTCGGCGAGGTCGAACACGTCGTTCCACACCATCCCGGCCATGTACAGGCAGCCGGACGCGAGCGCGAGCAGCGCGAGCGCGCCGAGGTAGTCGCCGGACTCCCAGCCGGCGTACACGGACGCGCCGACGCACCCGGCGAGGGCGATGTCGGCGAACGCGGTGAAGACGTTCGGCAAGCGCAGGAGCTGGGCGAACGCGAGGAAGCGCGGGTGCATGGGGAGAAGTGTACGGCCCCGGAATGACGAAGGACGAATGACCCACCAATGACGAAGGAACCCGAACACCGAAGCACGAATGACGAAGGGCCGCCGCCGGGGGCGGTTCCGTCATTCGGATTTCGGGTTTCCTTCGTCATTGGTGGGTCATTCGTCCTTCGTCATTCGGCGCCGCTGTTGCCGTCGGCTTCACCCGCTTCAACAATACCATCACCAGACGCTCCCCCACCCGGTGTCCCCATGCCGAACAGCTTCGGAACCCTGTCCACCCTCTCGGTGGGCGGGAAGGCGTACTCCGTTCACCGCCTCGCCGCCGTCGAGCAGGTCCACCCGCAGGCCAAGAAGCTGCCGTTCTCGCTCAAGGTGCTCCTCGAAAACCTGTTGCGGAACGAGAACGGCCTGTCGGTCCGCAAGGCCGACATCGAGGCGCTCGCGCTGTGGCAGCCGAAGGCCGAGCCGACCGTCGAGATCGCCTACACCCCGGCCCGCGTCCTGATGCAGGACTTCACCGGCGTCCCGTGCGTCGTTGACCTCGCGGCGATGCGCGACGCCATGAAGGCGCTCGGCGGCGACCCGGCGAAGATCAACCCGCTGGTGCCGGTCGAACTCGTCATCGACCACTCGGTCCAGGTGGACGACAGCGGCAACCCGCAGGCGTTCGCCAACAACACGCTGCTGGAGTACGAGCGGAACCAGGAGCGCTACCAGTTCCTGCGGTGGGGGCAGAACGCCTTCCGCAACTTCAAGGTGGTGCCGCCGGAGACGGGGATCGTCCACCAGGTCAACCTCGAGTACCTCGCCCGCTGCGTGTTCGTGGACGAGCACGGCGCCGCGTACCCGGACACGCTCGTCGGCACCGACAGCCACACCACGATGATCAACGGCCTCGGCGTCCTCGGCTGGGGCGTCGGCGGCATCGAGGCCGAGGCGGCGATGCTCGGCCAGCCGGTCAGCATGTTGATCCCGCAGGTCATCGGGTTCAAGCTGTTCGGCCACCTCAAGGAGGGCGCGACGGCGACCGACCTCGTCCTCACCGTCACGCAGATGCTCCGCAAGAAGGGCGTGGTCGGGAAGTTCGTCGAGTTCTACGGCCCGGGGCTGGCGCAGCTGCCGCTCGCCGACCGCGCCACCATCGCCAACATGGCGCCCGAGTACGGGGCGACGTGCGGCATCTTCCCGGTGGACGCCGAGACGCTGAAGTTCCTCCGCGCCACCGGGCGGCCGGAGGAACTCGTCGTGCTGGTCGAGGCGTACTACCGCGACCAGGGGATGTTCCACGACGCGGCCACGCCCGAGGCCGACTACACCGACACGCTGGAACTCGACCTCGGCACCGTCGAGCCGAGCCTCGCCGGCCCGAGCCGCCCGCAGGACCGGGTGGCGCTCAAGGACGTGAAGGCGTCGTTCGCCGAGGCGCTGCCGAAGCTCAAGGCCGCGGCCAAGAAGGCGCTGCCGCCGCTGCCGATGGCGGCGCCGGGGGTCGTCGAGCCGGTCGAGATGCCCGGCGGCGTGCTGACGGACGGGTCGGTGGTCATCGCCGCCATCACCAGCTGCACGAACACGTCGAACCCGTCGGTGATGATGGCGGCCGGCGTGCTGGCGAAGAAGGCGGTGGCGAAGGGGCTGACGAGCAAGCCGTGGGTGAAGACGAGCCTCGCCCCGGGGTCGAAGGTCGTCACCGACTACCTCACCAACGCCGGCGTGTTGCCCGACCTGGAGAAGCTGCGGTTCCACGTCGTCGGCTACGGCTGCACCACCTGCATCGGCAACAGCGGCCCGCTCGCCGAGTCGGTCAGCAAGGAGATCCAGACCGAGGCGCTGGTCGTCTCGGCGGTGCTGAGCGGCAACCGCAACTTCGAGGGGCGCGTCCACCCCGAGGTGCGGGCCAACTACCTCGCGTCGCCGCCGCTGGTCGTCGCCTACGCCCTCGCCGGCAAGGTGGACATCGACTGGGACGCCGAGCCGGTCGGCACCGACTCCGACGGCCAGCCGGTGTTCCTCCGCGACATCTGGCCGACGCACGAGGAGGTGCAGACGGCCATCGCCGGGGCGATCCACCAGGACTCGTTCTCGCGCATCTACGGCTCGGTCTTCGACGGCGACGCCAACTGGAAGGCGCTGAACGTGCCGACCGGGAACCTGTACCAGTGGGACGCGGCGAGCACGTACATCGCCAACCCGCCGTACTTCGTGGGCATGACCGCGACCCCGCCGCCGGTCCACGAGATCGTCGGCGCCCGGGTGCTGGCCCTGCTCGGCGACAGCATCACCACCGACCACATCTCGCCGGCCGGGAGCATCAAGAAGGACTCGCCGGCCGGGCGCTACCTGATCGAGCGCGGGGTGGCGCCGAAGGACTTCAACCAGTACGGCGCCCGCCGCGGGCACCACGAGGTGATGGTCCGCGGCACGTTCGCCAACGTGCGGCTCAAGAACCACCTCGTCCCGGGCGTCGAGGGCGGGTTCACCCGCCACCTGCCCGGCGGCGGGCAGACGAGCATCTACGACGCGTCGATGGAGTACCAGAAGGGCGGGGTGCCGCTGCTGGTGATCGGCGGGAAGGAGTACGGCAGCGGGTCGAGCCGCGACTGGGCGGCGAAGGGGACGAACCTGCTCGGCGTGAAGGCGGTGATCGCCGAGAGCTACGAGCGCATCCACCGCAGCAACCTCGTCGGCATGGGGGTGCTGCCGCTCCAGTTCAAGGCCGGCGAGAGCGCCGCGGCGCTCGGGCTGACGGGCGAGGAGATCTTCGACATCAAGGGGCTGGTGGACGGGCTGAAGGTGAACTTCGTCGGCGCCGCGAAGGAACTGGAGGTCCACGCCGTGCGGGCGGACGGGTCGCGGGTGGAATTCCACGCCGTCTGCCGGATCGACACCCCGCAGGAGGCGTTGTACTACCAGCACGGCGGCATCCTGCCTTACGTGCTGCGGCAGCTCGCGGCGGCGCGGTAACCTCCCGGCGGCGGCGGGCGAGAGCCCGCCGGCGTCGCGCGTGTGGCCCCTCCACCGGCGGGCTCTCGCCCGCCGCCCGCCCCGAACCGGCGCCCGCCATGCTGATGAACATCGACCGGTTCACGCGCGACCTCAGCCGGGAGGGGCTGGACGGGATCGCCTGCTTTCTCCTACTGGTGGCGTTCATCCTGTCGGTCGGCCTGATGGCCACGCTCTCCCGGGTGCTCGGGCGGGTGCGGCCGGAGTTGCGCCGGATGGAGCCGGGCGAGGTGTGGGTCAACCTCATCCCGGTCGTGAACCTGGTGTGGGCGGTGGTGACGGTCGAGCGGGTCGGCGAGTCGGTCCGCGCCGACCTGACGGCCCGCGGCGCGGCGACAAAGAAGGACGCCTACGGGAAGACCGCTGGCGTCATCGCGCTGGTGCTGCTCGGCGTCGTCCTCCTCCTGCCGCCGGCCGGGGTGGTGACGGTCCCGTTCGCGCTCATCTACACCGTCGTGTACTGGGTGCAGATGAACGGCTACGCCCGCCGGCTGCGCGACGAGCCGGAGGAGCCGGTGGTCGTGGACGAGGGCTGGTGACCCCCGGAGGCGGCGATGGGCGACTTCGAGGAGGTGCTGGCCGTCCTCTGCATGTTCGTCGTCGGCGTGGTCGGCGCGCTGCTCCTGGCGACGCGCTTCCTCTGGTCGCTCCAGCGGGTGCTCGGGCGCGTCCGCCCGGAGAACCGCCGGATGGAGCCGGACCGGGTGTGGCTCAACCTGATCCCGGTGTTCAACTTCGTCTGGGCGACGGTGACCGTCGTCCTGATCGCCGAGTCGCTGCGGAACGAGTACCGCGCCCGCGGGCTCGACGGCCCGGACGAGAACTACGGCCGCACGCCCGGGCTGTGGCTGCTGTCGCTCCTGGCGACCGGGTGCCTGTTCTACCCGGCGTTCCTGACGTACCCGGCGGCGCTGGTGGTGTGGATCACCTACTGGGGGCGGATGAACCGCTACGCGCGCGAACTGAAGACGGGTGAGTTCCGCGCCGCGGCGGCGGTATCGGTCGCGGAGTTCGACGAAGGGTGGTGAGCACAGTGGCGGGCGCCGCCGTTAGTCCGGGGCGCGGGCCCCGGGCGGCCGCGACCCCCACCGGGGCTCGCGCCCCGGCCTAACGGCGGCGCTCGCTGGGCGTCACTCGTCCGTCAGCCGCTTGCGGCGCAGCATGTGGTGGTAGTGCTGGGCGAACCGGTGCGCCTCGTCCCGCACGTACTGCAGCAGCCGCAGCGCAGCCGAGTGGCGGCTCAGTTTGATCGACTCCGCTTCCCCGGGGCGGAAGATCTCCTCCTCCTGCTTCGCCAGTGAGATCAGGCACGGCGGGTCCACGCCGAGCGCCTTGAAGGCGTCCACCGCGGCGTTCAGCTGACCCTTGCCGCCGTCGATGAGCAGGATGTCCGGGAACGTCTCGTCCTCGTCGCTCAGTCGGCGGAACCGGCGCGTCACCACCTCGCGCATCGACGCGAAGTCGTCCACCCCCTCGACGCTCTTGATCTTGAACCGCCGGTAGCCGGCCTTGAACGGCAGGCCGTCGAGGAAGCTGACCAGTGACGCGACCGTGTCGGTGCCGCTCAGGTGGGCGATGTCCATCCCCTCGATCGTCCGCGGGGTGTGCGGCAGGCCGAGCACCTTCCGCAGGCCGACGAGCCCCTTCTTCGGGTCGATCGGGAAGACCTCCGGCTGCACGTCCTTGTCCACGTCGCCGCGCAGCTCCAGCTTCTGGAGCGCGGCGATCTCGTCGCGCAGCCGCCTCGCCTTCTCGAAGTTCAGGTCGGCGCTCGCCGCCTCCATCTCCTTCGTCATGCGGCAGATCAGCTTCCCCTTCTTCCCCTCCAGCACCAGGATCAGCTTCTTCACCTGCCTGCGGTACTCGTCGCGCGACACGCGGAAGTTGCACGGGGCGGTGCACTGGCGGATGCTGTGGAGCAGGCACGGGCGGAACCAGCGCCAGCGGTCCTCGCCGCTCTTGATGTTGAGCGTGCAGGTGCGGAACTGGAAGACGCGCTGCAACACCTGCACCGCCGCCCGCAGGCTGCCGGCGCTCGTGAACGGCCCGTACAGCCGCACGCCCTTGCGCCGGGGGGTGCGCGTGACCTCGACGCGCGGGAACTCCTCGCGGGTGCGGATCTGGAGGTACGGGAACGTCTTGTCGTCACGCAGGTCTTTGTTGAACCGCGGGCGCAGGTCTTTGATCATCCGCGCCTCGGTCAGCATCGCCGCGATCTCGTCGTCGGTGGCGATGAAGTCGACGTCGGCGATGAGCCCGACCCAGTCCTTCACCCGCACGTCGTTCTTCGCCTCGGCGCGGAAGTACGACCCGGCGCGGCTGCGCAGGCTTTTCGCCTTGCCGACGTAGATGACGGTACCGCCGGCGTCCTTCATCAGGTAGACGCCGGGCGTCGCGGGGAAGGTGCGGACCTTGTCGGCGGGGGTGAGGGCGGCGACGGGCTCGTCCATGGCGCGGGTTCCGGCGGAAAGGGCAGAGCCATTGTAGCCCACCCGACCCGCACAATCCGCACGCCCGTTCAGTCCTCGCAAGGGGCGGGGCAGAACTCGGGGTAGTGCGACTCGAAGCACGCGCGGCAGATGCCGTGGCTGACGCGGAGACTCTCGGGGACGGTCTCGTACTCCCACCCGTCCACCGTGCGGACGCGGCGGCAGTGGCAGCACATCCGCACGACGGCGCGGTCCAGGAGGAGGCGGTTGGGAAGTGCGCTTCCGAACATGCGGCAGCCCCGTTCACTCTCCCGGCGGGAGAGTATCGGCTTCGGGTGAACTCTCGATCCCGGGCGCGAATCCGTGCCAGGGCTTTGGGGGCGAGGGTCCGTCGTCGTGTGATAGAGCGATCCGCGTTCCGTTCGCCACGAAAGTGTTGCGTTCTGGTAGCAGGCGCAAAGTTCAGCCGCCCACGCGGTGTAATCCGTGCAGTCGTTACCTTCGGCCTTTTCCTCATCTCCGGCGCATTCCGAACCGATTCTTAGAGAGACGACCCTTCACGGGGTGGGTCCGTCGGTTCGCCGGGGGGAGCGATGCCACCGTTTCGCCGCGTCCGCCACGCCGCCGGGGTCGGGCTTCTCCTGCTCGCCGGCGATCGCGCGTCCGCCCAGCCGGCCGAACTTCCGCCGACCGTCGCACCTGCGCCGGTCGCCCAGTCGGTGCCGGCCGGTCCGAAGGACACCACGCGCGACCCGCTCGACCGGCTCCTCGAGCCGGGCAAGGCGCCGCAGCCGCCCGTGACGCCCGCCGCCGGCACGGCGCCGGTGGCGAAGTCCGCGGCGCTGCCGACCATCGGGTTCGCCGGGCCGAGCGGCGTGGTGCCGCGGTCCGGCTGGAACGAGGAGTACGAGACGATCGAGGACCGGTGGCGGATCGGGTTCCCGGAGTGGGACCGGTACGGCCTCGGCTACCCGCAGGTGTTCGACTACCCGTACCGCCCCGGGCGGTGGTTCGACCCGTACAACCAGAACGTGCTCAAGGGCGACTACCCGATCATCGGGCAGCACGTCTTCATGAACCTGACGGGCACCGCGGTCCACCTGTACGAGGGCCGGTCGCTGCCGACCGCGACCACGCCGTTCGAGAGCACCGCCCGCGAGCGCACGCTCGACTTCTTCGGGCGCCCCGGGCAGTTCCTCCACAACGAGCTGTATACGCTGTCGTTCGACTTCTTCCGCGGCGACGCGGCGTTCAAGCCGAACGACTGGCGGATCAAGTTCACCCCGGCGTTCAACGTCAACGTGCTGAGCGCGCAGGAGCTCGCGGTCGTCAGCCCGGACGTGCGCGACGGCACCATCCGCAACCGGACGTGGGGCACCCTCCAGGAGTGGTTCGCCGAGTACAAGCTGGCCGACCTGAGCGAGCAGTACGACTTCCTCTCGGTCCGGGCCGGGTCGCAGCCGTTCGTGTCCGACTTCCGCGGGTTCATCTTCAGCGACACCAACCGCGGCGTGCGCCTGTTCGGGAACTACGACGGGAACCGGACGCAGTTCAACCTCGTGTACTTCCGGCAGCAGGAGAAGGACACGAACAGCGGGCTGAACACGTTCGAGGACCGCAACCAGAACATCGCCATCGCCAACGTCTACCGGCAGGACTTCATCTTCCCCGGGTACACGGCGCAGGCGAGCTTCCACTACAACAACGACGGCCCGGACGTGCTGTTCGACCGCAACCGGTTCCTGGTCCGGCCCGACCCCGTCGGCATCTTCCAGCCGCACCGGGTCGAGGCGTACTACATGGGTCTCGCCGGCGACGGACACATCGGCCGGTACAACATCTCGCACGCCATGTACTGGGTGGCCGGCCGCGACAGCCGCAACCCGCTGGCCGGCAGCCCGCAGTCGATCTCGGCGGCGATGGCGGCGGCCGAATTGAGCTACGACCGCGACTGGGCGCGGTTCCGCATCAGCGGGTTCTACGCCAGCGGCGACGGCAACCCGAACAACGGCAAGGCGACCGGGTTCGACGGCATCCTGGACCAGACGAACTTCGGCGGCGAGTTCAGCTTCTTCCGCCGCAACCGCATCCCGCTGTTCGGCGTCGGGCTGACGAACGACCAGAGCTTGTACACGAACCTGCGCTCGAGCCGCATCCAGGGGCAGAGCAACTTCGTGAACCCCGGCCTGTGGCTGGTGAACATGGGGGTGGACTTCGACGTGACGCCGCGGTTCCGGATCGTGAACAACGTCAACTACCTGCTCTTCGACAAGACGGCGCCGCTGGAGACGTTCGTGTTCCAGAGCGAGATCGACCGGGACATCGGGTTCGACCTGTCGAGCGGGTTCGAGTGGCGGCCGCGGCTGAACAACAACGCGATCGTGCTGGGCGGGCTGTCGATGCTGCTGCCCGGGGGCGGGTTCCGCCAGCTGTACAATAAGCAGAACGACCAGGTGAACCCGCTGCTGAGCGCCTTCACCGAGGTGGTGCTGCAGTACTGACGCGGTCGTCGTTCGGGTCGGGATGATTGTTTTCGGCGACCTACACCCGGGTCGCCGGACGCATCCGACCGGATCACACAGATCCTGACTCGACCGGCGCGCAAGCTGAGTTGGTGCGCAACCCCTTTCTCAAATTCATCTTTCGTCCGGTGGACGGAATTGCCGAAAGTACCGGTCAATTTCCTGCCAGCAGATTATCGATGCGCGTAGAAGATAGTGTGATTGTCTCATTGATGATCTGGCTGCACGTCATATCGCGGGTTAGGATCTTCTCCAATTTTACATTAGGCCCTGCGACAATGGCTTTGTAGCCTGTGCTACTCGCCCAGCGTGCTGCGATCCAACTGGATTTGTGCAACTGGGAGTAACTCGATGGCCACCCGCCCGCTTGCCCGCTTGGGGGCGAAGCTCTTCGCCCGCTCGTCGCGAGGCACCCGCCACCGTACCGCGCAGTTGCGGATCGAGTCACTGGAGGATCGGTGGGTGCCGGCACAAGTCGTGTTCGAGGACACGTATTCCCTGACCGGGCCGCAGGGCGGGGCGACCGTCGAGGTAACGGTGACGGCGGACGCCCCCGGGCACGACGGCCAGTACCTGTGGAACTACCACCTCACCAACGACTCGTTCGTCTCCGAGAGCTGGCCGGGGATGGGGGTGTTCTTCGTGGCGGCGGACCCGGGGCTGGTCGCCGACATGGGGAGCAACGTCGGGTGGAATACCAACGCGCTCGACACCCCGGAGCCGCTCGTCTACTGGAACACCGGGGAGTCCGGGCCGTGGCTCGGGATTGGCGATGCGGCGGACTTCTGGTTCACCACCGCCCCGGTGGGGATCGGCACCGCGAGCCTGTTGTGCGCCTCGGACACCTGGCTCACGGGGGCGTCGGAAACGCTCGGGGCGGCACCAGTATCGCTGCCGGTGGTGTCGGTGGTCTCGCTGAACGACGTGGTCGAGGGCGGCGCCGAGGGCGCCTTTCGGTTCACTCGGGCGGGGGATACGAATGTGGCGGTGACGGTGAACTTCGAGATCGACAACCGCGACGACGACATCATCGCTACCTCGGGAACCGACTACCAGAGTCTGATCACCGGTGGCGGCGTTGGCTCTGTCACCTTCGCGGTCGGACAGACGGTCCTCGATCTCGTCGTCATGCCGTACGCGGACAACGAGTTCGAGGAAGACGAGCAGGTCGTGCTGACGCTGCTGCCGTCTGGCAGCACGCCCGCGGGATACGTCGTCACGGGTTCGGGCGAGGCAACGGTGACGATCACGGATGATGCTCCTGTCGTCAGTTTCACGGCCGAGTGGTTCAGCACAGGCGAGACGGTCGGGTACATCACACTCACCCGCACCGGTGGGGACATCAACGCGCCGCTGACCGCGTGGTTTGTGCCAGAGGGAACGGCCGAGCTCGATGGCGAGACGGTGCGAGTGTCGATGGCCGCGACTGCGGTATTCCCGGCAGAGGTTACGAGCCTCGTCGTCACTCTCACCAGCGAGGCTGTCGCGGGTGGGCTCTTCGCCGTCCAGATGGACAATGCGCAGCCGCAGGGCCAGCGGGCAGATCTCTCGGCTCAACTCGAAGCCATGCTGAACGGCACGCCAGGTGCCGGGACGGCGTTCGCGAACTTCATCCGAGACACCAGGACACTACCAAACCCGCTCACATGGCAAGAGTGGATAGTTCTCAGAGAAGCCTTTTCGCTCGAGGACGGGGCTTGGGGATCTGCAGCCGACGCTCGGGACGCGAGGGCTGCGCTAAAGGAGGTACTGGATCGAACCGGGATCGACTGGCGGACCCTACCGAATGCGCTGTCCCCGCACCTACACGCAACTGCGGCCGCGTCGGGCTTCGCTGTCGCGCTGGTCGCGACCGGGGCGGCACGCACGGAGGCCCGGGCGCAGCAGCTAATTTTAGATCTCGGCAGCCCCGATTTCGCGACGCGCGACAGCGCGGACAGGGAACTCCGCAATTGGGTGATGGCTCTCGCCAGGCGAGGGGATTTCGGGAACTTCCTGCTGGTCTACGACCGGGTCCGCGCAGCAATTCTGACATCTGAGAATGCGGAACTCGTCAGTCGGGCCAGAACGGTATTGACGTACATGAACGGCCAAGCCGTCCTGGATTTCCGGGAGTCTATGCTCCGTGCTGCAGCCGCAACCGCCGGGTGGCTTCCGTTCCCCACCCCCTGAATCCGCGTACCTTTTTTATCGGAGGGTTTATGCGCCAGGCGATCGCGGCAGTTGTCCTCGTTTCGTGGGCCGCAGTTGCCCAAGCAGACCCGCCACGTCTCGTTCACAGAGTCGAATTGAACACCGGTGGCCAGGAGAAGGCACGGTATCAGGGCATGACCTTCTTGCCGGACGGCGTGCAAGTGGCCGTTCGATGGGGCTGGGTGCAACTCCGGGACGATACCCCCGTTACCAAGATGACACTCTTTGGAGGGCCGAATCGCGAGCCCGAGACGATCTCTGCTCCCTCGGTTCCGTTCAGGGCTGCCCTATTGTCCGGCGGCCAAATCGCCGTGACCAAGTCCGGCGACCTCCTGACCCCAGACAGCCGCGCGAGACTTTTCGTGCGGTCGGGGACCACGAGCCCAGACACGCCGCCGACCCGGCAGATCGAGTTAAACCAGGGTTTGTCGGCGGCGACGGGAACGGCGTCGCTCGTCTGGCTGACCAGCCCAGACGAGGCGCTAGTTGTCGCCGGCCACGGGCTGGACGCCGCTTACGACCTCGCCCGTGTGGAGGGCAGACCGCTGAAGGACGGAAGGGGGCGGACCAAGCTTCTCCTGAAGGGTGGGCCGCGCGATGACAGGTTCTTGTGCGCGGACCTCCATCCTTCGGGGCAGTGGTTCGCGGCCTTATACGTCTCCCCGCGGAACGAGAACCCGCGGGCGGACTTCTGGAAAGTCGGTGAGCCGGCGTCGAAGAAGACAGCTCGGCTCGCGAGTCTGGGGCAATCCGTGGCGATCGCCACGG